>NZ_JBEPTK010000001.1:300000-600000 GCF_040549485.1 Constrictibacter sp. MBR-5 | reverse complement strand
TGCGGAGACCAGCGACCCGTAGATCAGCAGTACCGCCAGGACCGGCCGTCGCAGCAGGACCGTTGCGGAGAGGACGGCCGCCCCCATCAGCAGCAGCCCGAGCAGCGAGGTCATCGAGGTCGACAGCAGAACGAGGGCGATGCAGAGGCCCAGGCCGACAATCGCGCGGCGGCGCAGGTCGGGCATCGTGACCGCGACGATCGTGAAGACGGCGGCGCCGTAGACCATGATCTGGCCGAGCTTGTTCTTCTGCGGAAACGCACCGCTCCAGGCGCCGGGGTGGATCTCCTGCATGATGCCGTAGCGCGGCAGCAGCAGCGCCATCAACACGCTGCCGATCGCAATGATCACGAAGGTGCGGGCGAGCAGCAGCAGCCGTTCGCGGGGCGTGAAGCGGACGGCGAGCCAGAGGCCGAACAGCGTCGTGAACGCCAGCGCGATCGCCCGGCGCAGGCTGATGGCCGGGTCGACCGACCAGACCGTCGAGGCGATGCACAGGCCGACGACGATCATCATCAGCCAGTTCCGCCGAGCCGCGAGAACGATGTCGCGTGGCCGATAGGTGATCGCCCAGAGCGTGCCGAGGTAGATCGGCGGCCAGACCAGGCGCAGGAACGAGGCGTCGTCGACGCGGTCGGTCGGGGCGACGGCGAGGTTGAAGAAGGCCTCGGAGAACAGGAGGAGCCCGACGACTGCGAACCATCGTGCCGCGCGGTCGTGCAGTCCCTGGTCTCGCCTCTCGCTTACCGGCATGGATGCTGCGTCAGTTGAGGCTGTAGCTGATGCTCCGGTCGAACGGCAGCACCTGCCGAATGTACTGGTCGACGAAGTGGCCGACCTCGGCCGCGCCGGAGCGCGGCACGTAGACGACGTCGTGCGCGCGCAGCGGCACGTCGGCGTCGAGCGCGCCCTCGTGCACGACCGCCGCCACGTCGACCAGACGCGCCATCGGCGTCTCACGCGGGGTGCGCCGGATCAGCACCACCGAATCCTCCCGGGCGGTCGGACGGAAGCCCCCGGCGATGACCACCGCCTGAAGCACGCCGATCTCGTGCGGCAGGTCGTAGATGCCCGGGTTGGCGACCTCGCCGCCGACGAAGACGCGCTGCGAGGCGAAGGTGCGCGGCACGACCGTGACCTCCGGCTGGCGCAACTCGCGCCGGAAGCGCGCCAGCAGTTCGAACTGCAGCTCGCGCGGGGTCTTGCCGCCGGCGGTGACGAAGCCGATCAGCGGCATCGCGATCTGGCCGTCGGGTGCCACGGTCAGTCGGTCGCTGAATTCCGGGTTGTGGATGAGCCGCACGTCGAGTTCGTCGCCCGGACGCAGGCGGTACTCGGCCACCGTGGCGTCCCAGGCCTCGAATCGGTCGGGCAGCGCCACGCTGGCGGGCAGGCGCGGCCCGGCGCAGGCCGCCAGGGCGGCAGCGAGGATCGCCAAGGAAATCAGTCTGAATGCGCGCACGTACTACGCCCCCCAACAAGCCCCGTGCGGGGGCCACCCCGTCAATGCTATGTTATCATTCTAGTGGGATCTTTCCCCAGAACGGGTTAATCGGCCACGCCGGTTTTCCCACTGCAACCCCCGGACAAGGCAATCCCCTTACGGTGGCGAAGTCAATCGACGAGCAGGCGGGCAGTCGCGCAGCGGCGGGTGAGCGTTCGATGGGTCGACCGCTCTCCACGCGCTATGGGCTGCGCGAGTTCCTGACTCTGATCTTCCGCGAGCGCAGGCTCCTGGCCGGCGTGTTCGTCGGCATCTTCGTGCTGGCGGTGATCGTCTCGTTCCTGCCGAGCGTGAAGTTCGAGGCGGAATCGAAGCTGCTGGTGCTGCTGAGCGGCGACTACACGTTGCGGCCCGACGTGGGCGAGTCGACCGGCACGATCTCCATGGAGCAGAGCCGGATCGTCAAGTCGGAGATGGAGATCCTGAACAACCGCGCCCTGATGGAAGCCATGATCGAGAAGGTCGGGCTGGCGCGGATGTACCCGGGACTGGCCGACGATGCGGCGGCGGGCGGCGAAAAGCGCCGCGCGGCCCTAAACAGCGCCGTCGATGCCTTCTCCGACCGCCTGGTGATCGAGCCGGTCACCGATTCGACCGTCGTCCGGCTGGCCTTCGAGCATCGCGACCCCGCGGTGGCGGCGGCCGCGCTCAACACGCTGGTCGACCTCTATCTGCAGCGCCGGCGCGACGTCTACAGCCATCGTGGCTCGGCGTTCCTCAGTTCCCAGCGCGAGGATTTCTCCAGTCGGCTCAACGAAGCGGAGGCCAAGCTCCAGGCGTTCCAGCAGAAGCACAACATCACCTCCTTCGAGGAGCAGAAGATCCTGCTGCTCCGCCAGGAGAGCGAGTTGAAGTCGCAGCAGCTCGATACGGCGAGCCGGCTCGAGGAGGCGACCGCCCGGCTCGAGGCCGTCGAATCCAGCATGAAGAGCGTGCCGCGGAACACGCCGCTCTATTCCGAGACGAACACCGCCGGCGCGCTGGAGACGGCCAAGGCACGGCTTCTCGAACTCGAACTGCGGCGCAACGAACTGCTCGCCAAGTATACGGCGAACAGCCGGTTCGTCCGCGATGTCGAGGAGCAGCTCGCGCTGGTCCGCAACTTCATCGAGCAGGAGAGCGGCCGCGGTCCCGGCACGCGCCGTGTCGGCGCCAATCCGATCTACGAACAGCTCTCCGCGGAGGCGATCCGGCTGCGCGCCGACGTCGATGCTCTGCGCGCCCGGCGCGACGCGCTCGAGTCGCAGATCCAGACGATGGCACAACGTCGAATCGCCCTGGACGAGCCGGAGCGGGAGTATCGCTCCCTCGTCCTGGAACGCGACATCCTCAAGCAGCAGTACGAGGCGTATGCGGGCCGGTCGGAGGAAGCGAGGATCCTCGAGGACATGGACCAGCGCCAGGCGGCGAACGTGCGGATCATCGAGCGTGCGACCCCGCCGACGAAGGGGAAGAACCGCCAGCCGCTGATCATCCTGCTCGGCATGATCGGCGGCGCGGCGACGGCGCTCGCCGCCGGCTTCGTCCGCGACTTCAGCCGCACCACGATCGGCACGCCGGAAGCCGCGGAGCGGGCGCTCGGCCTGCCCGTGCTCGGTACGGTCGGGTTCAAGGAGGGATTGGCCGGTGCGAATGGTGCCGCGGCGCCGCCGCCGGCGGACGAAGGTTCACCTGTGTCGCCGCGGCGACGGAGCGTCGGCTGATGCGCAAGTCCGCCTTGTCCTTTCTGCGTACGCCGGAGTACGCACCGGCGGCTGTGCCGTCCTCCTCGGGACCGCGGGATGCCGACGAACTCGCCCTTCTGGGCGAGATGCAGCGGCTCTTCGCCGTCCTGAACCCACCCCTGACCGAGGGCGCCGGACGGGTCGTGCAGTTCATCTCGGCGCAGCCCGGCGAAGGCACGTCGACCATCGCCCGGGCTTTCGCCCGTGCGGCGACGCTGCAGGCGCAGCAGTATGTGACGCTGCTCGACCTGAACACGACCGGGCCGTCGCAGTACGACTGGTTTCAGCAGGCGGCGGCGCGCGACCGCAACCTCGCCCTCGGCGATTCGCTCGACATCGGGGTCGACTCCACGCCGCTGTGGCGCCTGTCGGGCGAGCATGTGGTGACCGAACTGCCGAATGCGGCGCGCGGTCCCCTGATGAGTTTCCATCGCGCCGGCGCATCGCGCCTGCTGGTCAGCCGGTTCCGGCACGAATCCCTGCGTGACGGCCAGACGGCCCAGGTCGGCAACCAGCCCGCCTTCTGGGACAATCTACGCGATCGGATCAGCTTCACCGTGGTCGACACGCCGGCCGCCAGCCGTTCGGTCGACGGGCTGGTCGTGTCGAACCTCGCGGATCTTGTGGTGCTGGTCGTTGAGGCCGAGTCGTCGCGGACGCCGGTGGTGGCGGACCTGCGGGACATGATCATGGCGCGCGGCGCCAACCTGGCGGGCATCGTGCTGAACAAGCGCCGCTTCTATATCCCCGAGAAGATCTACCGGCGACTGTGATCCCGGGCGCGGGCGAGGACGGATGCCCGCGCACCCCGGTACTTCGCGAGAGCGATCGCGGCGACGCCCAGGCCGATGACGAGATTCACCGCGGCCGCCGCCTGGAGCACCGCGAGGTCCGTTATCCAGCCGATATAGAAGACGACGCCGCCCATGCTGGCGGCGGCCCCGAGATAGAGGACGGCCATCGACAGCTGATCGAACGCGGCGGGCGGCAGTGGTGCGCCGTCCGCTTCGCGCTGAAGGGCGGCAGCCAACCGGTCGAAGCGCGTGACGTCGGCACGTCGCTCGACGTCCGCCATCGCTTCGGCGGCCTGCTCCAGCAGTTGCCGCTTCAGCGAGAACCCGAGCAGCAGCAGGACATGCGCCGCCGCATAAGTGAGGGTGAGAAAGAGCGGGAAGCGCCACCACAGGCCGCCGGCCTCCAGGTTCAGCGCGGCATCGTACGCATCGGTATAGTCTAGCGTAAGGGTCGCGACCGTGACCTTCAGCAGCAGGCCGATCTCCTTCAGGTCGAAGAAGAAGGCGGTCAACACGAAGATTACCGCTGCTGCCGCCGCCACGAGCACCCGCGTGGGATGCTCCGGAACCGACTTCAGCAGTGCCTCGACCCTGTCGGCGCGATCCTTGGCGTCGGCCTCGCCGATAGCCTGCGCGCGCCGATTCAGATTCAGGAGATGCCCGAACTGACGCCGAAGGTCACGGTGAAGGAACGCGGCGGCGACGGCGGTGGGGACGGGGAGTCGCAGCCGCATACGGCCGGCCGGCGCCAGACTCAGCGGCGGGCGGCCCTCGATGTCTGCGAGTGCGGCGCGCGCGATGCGCACCAAGTCTTCCTGGTTCGCCGGCATGTTCCCCCCGGCTGCACTCTACCCGCGACGGGGTTCGTCGAACGCAAAAAAGCGCGCCGCAGCGATACGGCGCACTCCCATGCGATCGAAAGTCACGAGCGCCCCGTCACCAGGGCGCGTCGGCGTCAGCCGGCTGCGGCCTGCCGCGTTTCGGCGCAGCGCGCCACGCGGCGCTTCAGCCGGCGGATGTCGGGGGTCATCTTGCCCGCCGGGGTCTTCGACAGCCACGCGTCGAGGCCGCCGTTCTTCTCGATCGTGCGCAGGCCGTTGACCGTCAGTCGCAGGCGGACCGCCGTGCCCAGCACGTCGCTCATCAGCGAGGTCTCCTGCAGGTTGGGCAGGAAGCGCCGCTTCGTCTTGTTGTTGGCGTGGCTGACATTGTTGCCAACCAACGCGCCCTTGCCGGTGATCTGGCAGCGCCGGGCCATGGGACGTCCTCGGAAAATTGAACTGTTCGCGGGTGGGTCCCCGCAAGGAAGGCGCTATGTACGGGGCGAGGGCTGAAAGGTCAAGTCCGCAGAGCCCCGTCGACGGAGACTCAGGCGGTGGAGAGTCAGTTCGGGCCGGATAGGAACGTCTCGATCATCCGCCGCGCGGCCTTCGCCGGCGGAATCCGCCCGGCGATCACGTCTCGCTCCAGGTCGGCGATCTGGGAGCGGACGCCGGGATGCCGCTTGAGCGCCGCGAGCAGGGTTTCGCCGATCTCTCCCCACATCCACGCACGCGCCTGTTCGCCGCGCCGTTTGGCGATCTCGCCGACGGCGCCGAGCTTGTCGCGGTACCGGCCGACCGCGTCCCAGATCTCCGGGATGCCCTTGCCCTCGAGGGCGGAGCAGCGCAGCACCTCGACCTGCCATTCGGCGGAGGCCGGCCGCAGCAGCCGCACCGCATGCGCATAGTCCGACGCCGTGCGGCTCGCCTGCGCGGCGAGGTCGCCGTCGGCCTTGTTGACGACGACGAGGTCGGCCAGTTCGACGATGCCACGCTTGATGCCCTGCAACTCGTCACCGCCGCCCGGCAGCAGCAGCAGCACGAACATGTCGACCATGTCGGCGACCGCAGTCTCCGACTGGCCGACGCCGACGGTCTCCACGACGATCACGTCGAAGCCGGCGGCCTCGCAGACGTGCATCGCCTCGCGCGTGCGCCGTGCGACGCCGCCGAGCGTCGTGCCGGCGGGGGAGGGGCGGATATAGGCCTCCGAGCGGCGCGACAGTTCCGCCATGCGCGTCTTGTCGCCGAGGATGGACCCGCCGCTGCGCTTGGACGACGGGTCGACCGCCAGGATTGCCATGCGGTGCCCGCGGTCGATCAGGTGCAGGCCGAACGCCTCGATGAAGGTCGACTTGCCGACGCCGGGCACGCCGCTGATGCCGAGCCGCACGGAATTGCCCGTATAGGGCAGCAATGCCTCCAGCAGCGCCTCGGCATCGGCGCGATGGTCGGGGCGGGTCGACTCGATCAGCGTGATCGCCCGCGCCAGCGCCCGGCGGTCGCCGCTGCGGATGGAGGCGGCCAAGTTGGCGATCCTGGCCGTTCCATCCGCTTCATCGCCTGCTGATGTACTCGCCTGCACTCGTCTCTCGGCTCTCTGTACCAGGGTCGGTCGGCCGCTCAAGGCGCCGCCACAGGGATACCGGAGAAGGCCCTGTCAGACCATCCCTCCGCCGGCGGTCGAGCCTACTTTCCCTTGAACTTCGGCGCGCGCTTTTGGACGAACGCGGTGAGGGCTTCCTGGCAGTCCTCGGTCTCGGCGATCAGGGCGAAGGTCTCGGCGACGTTCTCCACCGAGCGGCGGAAGTCGGCGTCGCAGGCGCGGGCATAGGCGTCGCGGCCGAGCTTCATGACGATCGGCGACTTCGCGGCGAACTTCTGCGCGATGGCGCGGGCGCGTTCCAGGGCGGTGCCCGCGGGGACCAGTTCGCTGACCAGGCCCATGCGGAAGGCGGTCTGGGCGTCGAAAGGCTCGCCGAGGAAGAGTGGGCCGAACGCCTGATGCTTGCCGACCAGGCGGGGGAGCTGGACGAAGTGGATCGCCGGAATCAGGCCGACGTCGATCTCCGGGTAGCCGAAGGTCGACTTGTCGCCGGCGATCAACATGTCGCAGGAGATCGCGATGGTCATGCCGCCGGCGCGCGCCGGTCCGTCGACCACCGAGATGCTGGGCTTGCCGAGGCGGTACTGGATGTCGTTGAGAGCGAAATAGAGCCGCTCGACGAAGCCCTTCACCTCGACGCCGCTCTTGCCGCGGACGATGTCGAGGTCCAGTCCGGCGCAGAAGACCCTGTGCGCGCTGCGGATGATGACGGCACGCACCGCATCGTCCTTGCCCGCCTTGGCGACGGCGTCGAGCAGTTCCTCGACGAGCTGAATGGTGATCGCGTTCACCGGCGGGCGGTCGAGGGTGATCTCGGCGACCTTGTCGAGGATCTCGTAGCGGATGAATTCGTAGGTCATCGGGCGCGTCCGTTTCTGTGATGCCGCCCGTCTACTCCGGCTTCAGGCGGAATACGAGACGGTGACCGTGCCGAAGGCGCC
Organism: Constrictibacter sp. MBR-5; assembly: GCF_040549485.1. Lineage (NCBI taxonomy): Bacteria > Pseudomonadati > Pseudomonadota > Alphaproteobacteria > Rhodospirillales > Allostellaceae > Constrictibacter > Constrictibacter sp. MBR-5. The sequence continues at coordinate 592,610 of NZ_JBEPTK010000001.1, read as the reverse complement.
GTAGTCGGCGGTGTGGGTTTCGCCGGGCCGGGCGAGGATCATGCCGGTGCAGGTGCCCGTGCTGACGACCTCGTCGGCTGCCAAGCCGATCCCGGTGCGCGACAGTTCGTTGGCGAGCCATGTCAGCGGTGCCAGCGGATGGTCGAGCGCCTCGGCGGCGGTGCCGCGGCGGCGCTCGCGGCCGTCCACCGTCAGCACGATCGGCTGGCCCGGGATGTCCGCGTTCCGCCAGTCCGGGATCGCCGGACCGAGGATGAGCGTGCCGGAGCCGCTGGCGTCGGCGAGGATCGCCGGCAGGGGCGGGAAGCGGTCGTCGTGGGCGAATCGGCACTCGGCCGCCTCGATACCGGGATGGACCGAGGCGACGGCGTCCGCGATTTCGTCCTCGCTGTAGGGCGTGGCGCGCGGCGGCAGGTCGGCGGCGAGCCGCACCATATACTCGCATTCGGTGATCGGCCGGAGCAGTTGCGGGCCGGGCAGGGTAGCGGGTGACTCGGTCACGAACTGGCGGAAGACCCGGCCGTAGATCGGCGCGTTCGTGCGCAGCGCCTGCTGCATCTCCGGCTTAATCGCCGCGATCTTCCAGCCGCCGACCGCCCAGCCGAGTTCGGCCGCGACCTCGGCGGCGATGCGATAGGCGGCGGCCTCGTCGGGCGGTACCAGCGCCGGATCCAGGCCGCTCTGCTGGCGGCGGTCGCGGCGCAGGTCGGCGAGGAGGCGGACGAGACGGGCTTCGTCGTCGGGGGTCATACGGGCGGTCCTTCCTACGGAGCGCGGGCGTCCGGCCCGCCTTGTCATCGCTTCGGAATAGGCCCCGAGCCGGCGCGGCTGTCGAACGACTATTCCGCCGGCCCCCTTGATGTCCGCTCAAGCCCCCGGTGCATCGGCGCGCGTCTCGTCCTGCAGCCAGGCATGAAGGGCGGCGATGCCGGGGTCGCGGGCGCGTGCGTTGTCGTGCATCAGGGCGAAGATGCGCGAACTGCGCCGCGCGACAGGGATCGGGATTGCGAGGCGGCCTTGCGCGAGGTCCGTTTCCGCGAGGGCGCGGATGGCGAGCGCCACGCCCAGCCCCTCTGCGGCGGCGTCCATGGCGAGCGCCATGCTTTCGAAGAACAGGCCGCTCTCGGGGTCGATGTCCTCGATGCCGGCGAGCGGCAGCCACCGGCGCCAGTCGTCCGGCCGCAGGCGGATGTGCAGCAGGCGGTGGTCGCGGAGGTCGAACGGCTCCGGCCCGAGAAGCCGCGGCGCACAGACGGGCACCGCCTCGATGGCGACCAGCGGCACGATATCGAAGCCGGGCATGGCGCGGCCGTCATGCACCGTCACGACCGCATCGCAGCGGTGCGGCGGCAGCTCCAGCGGGTCGGCGATGGTCACGATCTCCACGTCGACGTCGGGGTGGCGTGCATAGAAGTGCGGCAGCCGCGGGATCAGCCAGCGGCTGGCGAACACCGCATAGGCGCCGAGTTTCACGACCTGCCGTTCCGGCGCCTTCTGGGCGCGGGCGATGCCGGTGGCCAGGGTGTCGAGTGCCGCCTTCGCCGCATCGAAGAGCGCGGTCCCGGCGCCTGTCAGGGCGAGGCCGGTCGGTCCGCGCACGAAGAGGTCGGTGCGCAGCCGCAGTTCCAGGTCGCGGATCTGGCGGCTGATCGCGCCGGGCGTCACATTCAGTTCGGCAGCCGCCCGGGTCATGCTGAGATGGCGCGCCGCCGCCTCGAAAGCACGCACGGCATGCAGCGGCGGCAGGGTGCGATGGGTCATGCGTTGAGCGTAGCTCAAGACCCCGGCCGGCGAAATCGTTTGCCGGCACGGCCGCCGCGGCGCCATCTCTGGCCTGTCAGGAAGAGGAGGCCCCCGATGCCCGATACAGCCCCGAACGTCGCCGTCGCCCTGTCGCAGATCGGTTCGGAGAACATTCCGGACAGCCGCGGCACCAACCTCTGGCGGGCAGATCCCAACCTGGGCCGGCTGCTCGGCCTCTACATGCCGGCGGGCCTGCGCGCGCACCTGGAGCCGCATCTCGACCGGCTGGGCGAACTGGCCGGCGGTGAATTGGACGAACTGGCAGGCATCGCCGACCGCAACGGCCCGGAGCTGCGCCCGCGCACCCGCCGTGGCGAGGACGCCAACGCGGTCGACTACCACCCCGCCTATCGCGCCATGGAGAAGATCGCGTTCGGCGACTACGGTCTCGCCGCGCTGTCGCACCGCGGCGGCGTGCTGGGCTGGAACGCACCGATGCCGCCCGCGGCAAAATACGCCATCACCTATCTGTTCGTGCAGGCCGAGTTCGGCCTGTGCTGCCCGGTGAGCATGACCGACAGCCTGACCCGCAGCCTGCGCAAGTTCGGCAGCCCCGATCTCGTCGCGCGCTACCTGCCGGCGCTGACCAGCCAGGACATGGACGCGCTCTACCAGGGGGCGATGTTCATGACCGAGCAGGGTGCGGGCTCCGACGTCGCCGCCACGGCGGTCGAGGCGCATCCGGCGAACGACGGGACGTGGCGCCTGTCCGGCGACAAGTGGTTCTGCTCGAACGCCGACGCCGAACTCGCCATGGTGCTGGCGCGCCGCGCCGACGCGGGACCGGGCCTGAAGAGCGTCAGCCTGTTCCTGCTGCCGCGCACCCTGCCGGACGGCACGGCGAACGCCTATCGGATCGTGCGGCTGAAGGACAAGCTGGGCACCCGCTCGATGGCCTCGGGCGAGATCCGGCTCGAGGGGGCGACCGCCTGGATGGTCGGCGAGGCCGGTGCGGGCTTCCGGCAGATGGCCGACATGATCAACAATTCGCGCCTGTCGAACGGTGTCCGCGCCGCGGGACTGATGCGCCGCGCCGTCACCGAGGCGCTGCACGTCGCGAACAACCGCGTCGCCTTCGGCCGTCGTCTGATCGAACTGCCGCTGATGCGCCGCCAACTCGCCAAGATGATCCTGCCGATGGAGCAGGCGCGGACGATGGCCTTCCAGACCGCCGAGGTGCTGCGCCGCTCGGACGCCGGCGAGGAGGGTGCCTACGCGCTGCTGCGCATCATGACGCCGCTGATCAAGTTCCGCGCCTGCCGGGATGCGCGCCGCGTCACCGGCGACGCGATGGAGGTGCGCGGCGGCTGCGGCTACATCGAGGAATGGCCGGACGCGCGCTTGCTGCGCGATGCCCACCTCGGCTCGATATGGGAGGGCACCAGCAACATCGTGGCGCTCGACGTCATGCGCGCGGTCAAGCGCGAGGGCAGCCTGGAGGCACTCACCCTCCATGTGAACGGCCTGCTGGCCGAGGCGGGTAACATGCCGGAACTGCCGCCGGTACTGGAGCGCGCGTCGGCCCTGGCGCGGCGCGCGGTGGCCGAAGGCGGCGAGATTCTGACGCGTCAGGCGGCGACGGCGCTCTACAACGTCACCACCGCCGCCGCGATGGCCTGGGAGGCGGCGAAGCTCGACGACCCCCGCCGCCTGACCCTCGCCCGCATGGTCCTGCGCCACCGCCTGCTGCCGCGCGATCCGCTTGACGCAGGGGAGGACGGCGCGGCGGAGATCGACGCGGCTCTGGCCGCTTGAGCGATCTCGGCCCGAGCGGCTTCTGGGGACCGACGAGGCGGTCTAAGGTCCGCAGCGAAGCTCTGCGGCGGCAACCGGGCGGCTGCCCGGGACATTGACGCAGGGGGGCGATCGGAGGGCGGACATGACGGTGACGGTCTACGGCATCAAGAACTGCGACACGATGAAGAAGGCCCGCGCCTGGCTCGACCAGCGGGGCGTCGCCTACGCCTTCCACGACTACAAGACGGCGGGGATCGACCGACCGACGCTGGAGGGGTGGGCCGGGCAGGTCGGCTGGGAGACCCTGCTGAACCGCGCGGGCACGACGTTCCGCAAGCTGCCGGAGGCGGACAAGGCGGATCTGAACGAGACCAAGGCGCTGGCCCTGATGCTGGCGCAGCCCTCGATGATCAAGCGGCCGGTGCTCGACCTGAAGGGGCGGCTGCTGGTCGGGTTCAGGCCGGCGGACTACGAGGCGGCGCTGAAGTAGGCGCCCTCAGGACGCCCTCTTGCGCTTCCCCTTCGTGCGCAGGTACGGCGCCAGGAACCGCCCCGTGTGGCTCTCCGCTACAGCCGCGACGTCCTCGGGCGTGCCCGAGGCCACGATGCGGCCGCCGCGGGAGCCGCCTTCGGGGCCGAGGTCGACGATCCAGTCGGCGGTCTTGATGACCTCCAGGCTGTGCTCGATGACCAGCACCGTGTTGCCCTGCTCGACCAGGGTGTGCAGCACCTCCAGCAGCTTGCGCACGTCCTCGAAATGCAGACCGGTGGTCGGCTCGTCGAGGATGTAGAGGGTGCGGCCGGTGGCGCGGCGGGCGAGTTCCTTGGACAGCTTGACGCGCTGCGCCTCGCCGCCCGACAGGGTGGTCGCCTGCTGGCCGATCTTCACGTAGCCGAGGCCGACCTGCTGCAAGGTGGTCAGGCGGTCGCGGATCGACGGGACGGCCTGGAACGCCTCGACGCCCTCGTCGACGGTCATGTCGAGCACGTCGGCGATCGAACGGCCGCGGAACTTGATGTCGAGCGTCTCGCGGTTGTAGCGCTTGCCCTTGCAGACGTCGCATTCGACGTAGACGTCGGGCAGGAAGTGCATCTCGATCTTGATGACGCCGTCGCCCTGGCACGCCTCGCAGCGGCCGCCCTTCACGTTGAAGGAGAAGCGGCCGGCCTTGTAGCCGCGCGCCTTGGCCTCCGGCATGCCGGCAAACCAGTCGCGGATCGGCGTGAAGGCGCCGGTATAGGTGGCGGGGTTGGAGCGCGGCGTGCGGCCGATCGGCGACTGGTCGATGTCGATGACCTTGTCGATATATTCCAGGCCGTCGATGCCGTCGTGGGCGCCGGGATGCTCGCGCGCGCCGTGCAGGCGCTTGGCGACGGCCTTGTAGAGCGTCTCGATGACCAGCGTCGACTTGCCGCCGCCGGATACGCCTGTGACGCAGGTGAGCGTGCCGAGCGGGAAGGTGGCGTCGATACCCTGCAGATTGTGCTCGCGCGCGCCGCGCACCGTGATGGCGCGGCCGTCGCCCCTGCGCCGCACGGCCGGCACCTCGATCCGGCGCACGCCGGTTAGGTACTGGCCGGTCAGGCTCTGCGGCGAGGCCATGATGTCGGCGGGCGTGCCCTCGGCCACCACCTGTCCGCCGTGGACGCCGGCGCCGGGGCCCATGTCGATCACCCAGTCGGCGGCGCGGATCGTGTCCTCGTCGTGCTCGACCACGATGACCGTGTTGCCGAGGCCGCGCAGCCGCTCCAGGGTCGCGAGCAGGCGCTCGTTGTCGCGCTGGTGCAGGCCGATCGACGGTTCGTCGAGGACGTAGAGCACGCCGGTCAGGCCGGAGCCGATCTGCGAGGCGAGGCGGATGCGCTGGCTCTCGCCGCCGGACAGCGTGCCCGAGGCGCGGGCGAGACTGAGATAGTCGAGCCCGACATTGACGAGGAAGCCGAGCCGCTCGTTGATCTCCTTCAGGATGCGCGTGCCGATCTCGAGCTGTTTCGGCGTGAGGCGGTCGTTCAGGGCGGCGAACCAGACCTGGGCGTCGGCGACCGACAGTTCGCTCGCCTCGCCGATGTGGCGGCCGTCGATCTTCACCGCCAGCGCCTCGGGCTTGAGGCGGTGGCCGCCGCAGGCTTCGCAGGGGGCGGCGCTGTGGTAGCGCTCCAGCTCCTCGCGCAGCCAGGCGCTGTCGGTCTCCTTCCAGCGCCGCTCCAGGTTCGGCACGACGCCCTCGAACGGCTTGTTCACCGTGTAGCTGCGCAGGCCGTCATTGTAGGTCATCTCGACCGGGTCCTTGCCCGAGCCGAACAGGACGGCCTGGCGCAGCTCCTCCGGCAGGTCGCGCCAGGGCGTGGTCATGCTGGCGCGGTAGTGCCGGGCGAGGCTGTCGAGCGTCTGGTCGTAATATTGCGAGCTCGAATTCTTCCACGGCGCCACGGCGCCGTCGCGCAGCGACAGGCGCTCGTCCGGTACGACGAGCTGGGCGTCGACATATTTCTGTGAGCCAAGGCCGCTGCAGACCGGGCAGGCGCCGTAGGGGTTGTTGAAGGAGAAGAGGCGCGGCTCGATCTCCTCGATGGTGAAGCCGGAGACCGGGCAGGCGAACTTGGCCGAGAAGATGGTGATCTCGCCGCCGTCGGCGTTCTCGGCGAAGAGGATGCCGTCGGCCAGTTCCAGCGCCGTCTCGATGCTCGCGGCGAGGCGCGTCGCGATGTCGGGGCGGACGACGATGCGGTCGACCACCACCTCGATGTCGTGCTTGCGCTTCTTGTCGAGGTTCGGCGCCTCCTCGATCTCGTGCATGGCGCCGTCGACCTTGACGCGCTGGAAGCCCTTGCGGCGCAGCTCGGCCAGTTCCTTCTTGAACTCGCCCTTGCGGCCGCGCGCGATGGGCGCCAGCAGGTAGAGGCGCGTGCCCTCCGGCATGGCGAGCACGCGGTCGACCATCTGCGAGACGGTCTGGCTCTCGATCGGCAGGCCGGTGGCGGGGGAGTAGGGGACGCCGACCCGCGCCCAGAGCAGGCGCATATAGTCGTGGATCTCGGTGACCGTGCCGACCGTCGAGCGCGGGTTGCGCGAGGTCGTCTTCTGCTCGATCGAGATCGCCGGCGACAGGCCCTCGATGGAGTCCATGTCGGGCTTGTGCATCAGCTCCAGGAACTGGCGCGCATAGGCCGACAGGCTCTCGACATAGCGGCGCTGGCCCTCGGCGTAGATCGTGTCGAAGGCGAGCGTCGACTTGCCGGAGCCGGACATGCCGGTGACGACGACCAGCCTGTCGCGCGGCAGTTCGACGTCGACGTTCTTCAGATTGTGCTCACGGGCGCCACGCACCGTGATCTTCGGGCCGTCGATCCGGGAGCCGTCGGTCTTGGAGGTCATGGGCGGGGAACGCCTTCGAAGCACGGTGCCGAGACTGCGCAAGATAGGGCGGCGAGGGCCGGGGCAAAAGCGGGAAAAAAGAACAAAAGGGGACCATTCGAAGTGGAGGGGCCGATTAACGTTGTCTCAGCATCGAGCGTGCGACCCTCTGAGTTTGCGGCGCTGCGGTTGCGAGGGAGCGCGTGTTGGGGATCATACGGGGTCTCGATGTCGAAGGCCGCACCATGCTCGGTAAAGCTGCCGGGGCGATCTTTGGCCTGATCACCGGCGGCTTGCCTGGGATGTTGATGTTCAAGGCGGTGGGGGATCTCTCGCGCGCTACAGTCCGATCTTTCCGCATTTGTCGAAGATCTCGACGAGAGCGAGAGAGCGAAGCCGCCTCACCCCTCTCGTTCTCGCATGGCCACGACCGGAGCCCGCGTATCCTGTGCCAGCATGAATCTGTTCGCCCCTCCTACAGAATATCGTGTGTCAGTCGCAGAACCAAAGCTGGTCAATTTGCGGCCAGAACTTCCGGGAGATCTGGTTTTGTTATTACAAGTCTGCGCTGATATGGTCGCAATTACGTTGTCTTTGCTGCCAAACTAGGAGAAACGATGCCGATCATCGCCAATAAGGTCGTTCCGAGCGGCGGCAGCGGCCTTAGTACACTTGTGACACTAGCGAGCCCGATCCGCGCGGTGGCGCTGTTCGCTTAGGGCGGCCGGAGCAGCGTTGATCGGCCCGGCGGGGCGGGCTACACCTCTCTAAAGACCGGACATTGCAGAGGGCGTCGATGGACCTTCGTTTCACTCCCCAGGAGGAGGCCTTCCGGGCCGAGGCGCGCGCATGGGTGCGCGACAACCTGCCGCGCGACATCTGGGAGAAAGTCGACCAGGGCATCGAGCTGACCCGCGAGCAGTATGTGCGCTGGATGCAGATCCTGGCGAAGAAGGGCTGGATCGCCTCGAACTGGGAGGCGAAGGACGGCGGGCCGGGGCTGAGCTCGGCCGAGAAGTACATCCTGGACGACGAGCTCTTCCTGGGCGGCGCGCCGCGGACCATCCATTTCGGCACGCGGATGGTCGGCCCCGTGCTGTTGGCCTACGGCTCCGAGGAACAGAAGCGGAAATACCTGCCGAAGATCCTGACGAGCGAGGAGATCTGGTCGCAGGGCTATTCCGAGCCGGGTGCGGGCTCCGACCTCGCCTCCCTGCAGCTGAAGGCGGTGCGCGACGGAGACCACTACGTCGTGAACGGCACCAAGGTCTGGACCAGCCACGCCCACTTCGCCGACCGGATGTTCCTGCTGGCGCGCACGGCCAGCACCGGCAAGAAGCAGGAGGGCATCAGCTGTCTGCTGGTCGACTTGAAGACGCCGGGCATCACGATCACGCCGATCATCACCATCGACGGCCGCCACGTCTTCAACCAGGAGATCTTCGAGGACGTGCGGGTGCCGGTCGAGGACCGCGTCGGCGAGGAGGGCGACGGCTGGCGGATCGCCAAGTACCTGCTCGGCCACGAGCGGTCGAACGCCTCCTGGATCTCGATCACCAAGCGGACGCTGCACAAGCTGAAGCAGGTGGCGAAGGTCGAGCGGGCAGACGGCGCCAGGCTGATCGACGACGACGCCTTCCGCATGAAGATGGCGGAACTGGAACAGTCGCTGGAGGCGTTGGAACTGACCTCGCTGCGTTCGCTGGCCCAGAGTGCGGCGGACAAGCCGGTCGGCCCCGAGGCGTCCATGCTGAAGATGCGCACTGGCGACGCGATCCAGCGGGCGGGCGAGCTGCTGATGGAGGCGGGGGCCTATTACGCGCAGCCGTTCGAGGCGCGCGCCATTCGCTCCGGCTGGAACGAGGAGCCGGTCGGGCCGGACTATCTGTTCCGGATGTCGCCGGAATATTTCGACCACCGCGCGATGTCGATCGCCGGCGGCTCGCACGAGGTGCAGAAGAACATCATCGCCAAGGCCGTGCTCGGCCTCTGAGCGGTGAGCGGGAGGGCTGGCATGGCGCCGGAAGACCGTCACCGGACGGGAACCTGTCGGGCGCTTGTCAGCCGCAGGCGGCCGTCATAGCCTCCCGCACGGATCGCGGGCAGGGCTGTGGCCGGCCCAACGAGAACAGCATCGTCGAGGCCGGCCTCGGCCCCTAGAGGTCAGGCCCTGAGAGGAGAGAGCGCGAAATGGACTTCGAATACTCCGACGACCAGCGTCTGCTCAAAGACAGCGTCGAGCGCTTCGTTCAGAACAACTACGCGTTCGAGCAGCGTCGCAAGCTGGTCGCGACCGAGGAGGGCTACAGCGAGTCCAACTGGAAGCAGTTCGCCGAACTGGGCTGGCTCGGCATGCCGTTCCCCGAGGAATACGGCGGATTCGGCGGCACGGCGATCGAGACGATGATCGTCATGGAGGCCTTCGGCAACGGCCTGGTGGCCGAGCCGTATCTCGCCACGGTCGTCCTCGGCGGCGGCGCGATCCTCTATGGCGGCAGCGATGCGCAGAAGCGCGCGATCCTGCCGGCGGTGGCGGAAGGCGCGATGAAGCTGGCCCTCGGTTTCGCCGAGCGGCAGTCGCGCTACAACCTCGCCGACGTCGAGACCAAGGCCGAGAAGAGCGGGGACGGCTGGACGCTGAACGGCATGAAGGGCGTGGTCTTCGGCGCGCCGTCGGCCGACAAGATCGTCGTCGTCGCCCGCACGTCGGGCGGCTCGCGCGATGCCGACGGCATCACGCTCTTCATCGTCGACAAGGGCACGCAGGGCCTGCGCGTGCGCGGCTATCCGACGGCCGACGGCCTGCGTGCCGGCGAGGTCTATCTGGAAGGGGTGAAGGTCGGCGCCGACGCGGTGCTCGGCGAAGTCGGCAAGGGCCTGCCGATCTTGGAGAAGGTGATCGACTACGCCATCGCGGCGGTGAGCGCCGAGGCGGTGGGGGCGATGAAGACCCTGAACGACATGACGCTGGGCTACATCAAGACCCGCGTCCAGTTCGGCCAGCCGATCGGCAAGTTCCAGGTGCTGCAGCACCGCATGGTCGACATGTACATCGCCCACGAGGAGGCGAAGTCCATGGCGATGATGGCGGCGATGCGCGTCGGCGAGGACAGCGAGGCCGACCGCAAGAAGGCCATGTCGGCGGCGAAGGTGCAGATCGGCAAGTCCGCCCGCTATGTCGGCCAGCAGGCGATCCAGCTGCACGGCGGCATCGGCATGACCGACGAATATGCCGCAGGCCACTATTTCAAGCGGCTGACGATGATCGATCGCAGCTTCGGCGATGTGGACTATCATCTGAAGCGGTTCGCCGATCTCGCGAACTGATACGATGATGAAGGCGGGGCCGGGGCAGGTGCTTCGGCCCGAACGCCGGGAGACGGTAGGCTGATGGTCAAGAGCATCGTCGTGGGCCTCGACGGCACCGACTCCAGTCGCGCGGCCGAGGATCTGGCGATCCGGCTGGCGAAGACGCACGGCGCCGTGCTGGCCGGCGTGGGCGTGCTCGACGTGCCGTACATCACGGCACCGCAGGCGCGGCCGATCGGTGCTGGCGCCTACAAGGAGCATCGCGACGAGACGCTGCTGGCGAAGGGCCGGGCGGACATGCGCAAGCGGCTCGACGGCTTCCACGCCACCTGCGAAGCGGCCGGCGTCGCCAGCCAGGAGATCGGCTGCGAGGGCGCGCCGCACGTGATGATCGAGCGCGAGGCGTGCGGGCACGACCTGATCGTGCTCGGACGCGACACGAACTTCTACGGCGAGCGCGAGCATCACATCGACGCCTCGACCGAGCGGCTGCTGCGCGACAATCCGCGGCCGGTGATCGTGGTGCCGCGCGAGCGGCCGCCAGGCGATACGGTGGTCGTCGCCTATGACGGCAGCATCCAGGCGTCGCGCGCCATGCACATGTACGTGCTGCTGGGCCTCGCCGTCGGCCGTTCCGTGCACGTGGTCAGCATCCACGAGGACGAGGGCAAGGCGCTGGAATTGGCGGGGCGCGCCTCGGGCCTGTTCGAGGTGCACGGCATCAAGGTGACGGCGCACGGCATCCGGTCGCGCTCCCACCCGGCCGACGTCCTGCTCGGCGAATTGGACGGGCTGAATGCCGGCATGCTGGTGATGGGCGCGTTCAGCCACCACGGGCTGGTACACCGCGTCTTCATCGGCGCCGCCACCAAGCGCCTGCTGGAGCGCTGCCCGGTCCCGCTGTTCGTCCATCACTGACGCTTCGGCAAAAGGCGGCGCCGGCGGTCCCAAACGTCGGAACCGTCCGCAACGGGGCCGTGTTCTCCTCTCGAATCCGTGACCGAGGGGGGACCCGTAACGTGTTCCGTACATTTGTTCTCTACAGCGCCGCCACAGTCCTGGCGCTGGTCGCCGTCCCGGCCGCCGTCGTCGGCTGGTATGAGATGAGCCCGCAGACCTTCAGCTCCGCCGTGCACGCGACCGTCGACGTGTTCGACGAGGACCAGTACGCGACGATGGTCGCAACGGGACCGGACGCGGGCGAGACGCGCGCTACGGCCGCCGCGGAGCCCGAGGAGGAGGCCGAGCCGAAGACCGTCCTGGGTCAGCAGCTCGCCTCGGCCGAATAAGGGCTCGCTGGTCGTGCGACCTCTCTAGGGCCGCGACGCACGGCGCAGCAGCCACACGAAGCACAGGCCGCCGACCAGTCCCGTCACGACGCCGATCGGAATGTCGTTCGGCGCGGCGAGGGTCCGGGCCGCGATATCGGCCACGACCAGGAACAGCGCGCCCAGGATGGCGGCGGCCGGCAGCACGAGGCGGTTGTCGCCGCCCACCATCAGGCGCGCGATATGCGGCATCATCAGGCCGACGAAGCCGATCATGCCGGACACCGCCACCATCACACCGGTCAGCAGCGCGTTGGTCACCAGGAGCAGCGTGCGGAGTGCGCCGACTGGGATGCCCAGCGTCGTTGCCGTCTCGTCGCCCATGGCGAGGCCGTTGAGCTGGCGGGCGTTCGCCAGGAAGACGAGGCCGCAGCCGAGCAGGGCCGCCGCCGGAATCCCGAGATTGCCCCACTGGGCGAAGCCGAAGCCGCCGAGCATCCAGAAGACGACCGAGGCGACGGCGCGCGGATCGGCGACGACGATCAGCACATTGCCGAGCGACCCCACCACGAAGGCGGTGGCCACACCGGCGAGGACGAGGTGCGCCGCACCCGTGGTCTGCGCGAAGCGCGCGGTCAGGATCACGATGCCGGTGGCCGCCATCGCGCCGCCGAAGGCGAACAGCGGCACCGTGTAGGGGCCGAGCAGATGGCCGGTCAGGAGGATCGCGACATTGGCGCCCAGGGCGGCACCCGCCGAAACGCCAAGCAGGTGCGGATCGGCGAGCGGGTTGCGCGTCACGCCCTGCATGACCGTGCCCGCCATGCCGAGCCCGGCGCCGACCAGGATCGCCAGGATCGCCCGCGGCACGCGCAGCTCCCAGACGATGCTGGCGCGCGAGGCGGGCCAGGAGACGTGGATCAGGCCCGGCGAGAGCCTGTCGAGGACGATGGCCCAGACGGTGTCGAACGGAATGGCCGCCGTGCCGACGCTGATCGCCGCTGTCGCCGCCAGGATCAGCAGGACGGGCGATGCGACGAACAGGACGGCGGCGCGGCGCCTCATCGTCGGCCGTCGGCGATGTCGCCGAGAAATGCCGCGACCTTCTCGACGGCCCCGATGTTACGCGGGCCGGGTGTCATCTCGTCGTAGGACAGCACCAGGAACCGGTCCTTGGCGACGGCGGTTACGAAGGCGAAGGCCGGGTTGTCCTTCATGAAGGCGATCTTCTGGTCGGCAGTCACCTCGCCATAGTCGACGATCAGCACGGCGTCCGGATTGCGGTCGACGACCGTCTCCCAGCCGAGGCGCACCCAGCTCGACTCGACCTCGGCGACGATGTTCTCGCCGCCGGCGGCCTCGATGATCGCCTGGGGCATCGAGAAGCCGCCGGCGGTCTGGGCGAGGCGCTCGCCGGAATCGTAGACGAAGACGCTCGGAGGCGCGGCCGTGCGTGCGGAAACCGCGGCTTCGACCGCGTCGATGCGGCGGCGATACTGCGCAATCAGCGCCGCGGCGCGCGGCGCCACGTCGAACACCGCGGCCAGGTCGGTCAGGTCGCGGTAGAGGAAGTCGAGCGAGGCCTTTTCGCGCCGGCCGATCCGGACGCAGGATTCGGTCAGCTCGTAGACTGGGATGCCGAAGGCGCCGAGGCTCTCCGGCGTGACCTCGCCGCCGACGCGCATGCCGTAGCTCCACCCGGCGAAGAGGAAGTCGACCTCCTCGGCGAGGAAGACTTCCAGGTTGGCGTAGCCCGCGTGCAGCGAGCGCAGGCGCGTCACCGCGGGGAACCGGTCCGCGATCTTCAGCATCCGCTCCGGCCGGCCGATATAGCCCGCCATCCGGTCCTCCAGGCCGAGAGCCAGCATCATCTCGGTCAGGTTCGAGCCGTGCGACACGGCCCGTCGGGGTGGCCGGTCGACGGTGACATCCCTGTCGCAGCTGCGCACGGTGACCGGTGCGGCCGCGGCGGTCGGCGCGAAGGTCATGCACGCGAGCAGGGGCAGGAGCACGGGCAGGCTGAGTATCTTGTCGGTCATCGGGCCTCTCCCGCCGCGGTGCGGCCGGTTCCGGGCAGGCGGAAGGTGAAGCGCCGGCCGCCGCTATTCGGCGCGCCGCCGGGCGGCTCGGTGCGGATGTCCGCCTCCACGTCGAAGGCGCGGCGGATCAGCGCCGGGATCAGCACGTCGTCGGGATGGCCGCAGCCGACGGCGCGGCCGTCGCGCAGGACCAGGACCTGGTCGGCGATTTCGGCCGCCAGTTCCAGGTCGTGGAGCGTCGTGACGATGGTCGCGTCCAGGCCGCGCAGCAGGTGCACGATCTCCAGCTGGTGGCGGATGTCGAGGTGATTGGTCGGTTCGTCGAGGACGATCAGCCCCGGTTCCTGCGCCAGCGCCCGGGCGAGCAGCACGCGCTGCTTCTCGCCGCCGGACAGGCGGGCGTAGGGCTGGTCCGCCAGCGCGGCCAGATCGAATCGCTCGATCATCGTCTCGGCGATCTCCGCATCCTGACGGTTCCAGCCGAACAGGCCGCGCCGATGCGGCAGGCGGCCGGACGCGACCACGTCGCGGACGAGAAAGGGAAAGTCCGCCGGAGCTTCCTGCAGGACGGCGGCGATCTTCCGGGCCGCGGTGCGGGGCGACATGCCCCACAGGTCGTGCCCGTCGACCGACACCGTCCCGTCCGTCGGCCTGTTCTGCCGGTAGAGGCAGCGCAGCAGGCTGGACTTGCCGGCCCCGTTCGCGCCGACGACGGCGGTGATGCTGCCGGGGGCGACGGCGAACGAGATGCCGACGACGATCGCCGGACCGCCTTTCGGGCCCCAGGCGAGGCCATCCACACGCATGCCGACGCCCCGCCCGGCGCCCACGTCTCAGAACCGCACGTCGAGCGAGAGCATGGCCGTCAGCGGCCGGCCGACGATCTGCTGCGTGTCGCCGCCGGAGGTCGCGTAGAATTCGTCGAACAGGTTGTAGACGAACAGCCCGACCGTCATCCGCTCGACCGGGTCCCACTGCAGGCCGGCATTGACGATGCCGTAGCTCGACCGGTTGTTCTCGTTGCTGTCGCCGGTGAAGGTGCTGCCGACATACTGGACGCCGGCATGGGCGCGCCAGTCGTGGGCGAAGTCCCAGGTCAGCCAGGCGTTGGCGGCCTCCTGCGGCACGTTCGGCGGCGTCTTGCCGGAGAAGTCACCCCCGGCCTGGACGTAGTCCTCGTATTCCGCCTCCAGGATCGTGCCGTTGACGTCGAGGCGCAGCGTGTCGGTGAACGCGAAGCCGACGGCGGCCTCGATGCCCTTGGACGTCTGGCGCCCGACCTGACGCGTGATCGTCGGATCGTTCGGATCACGTGCCAGGGTGTCGCGCTTGTCGATGTAGAAGGCGGCCAGCGTGGCCTCGCCGCGGCCGCCCATGAAGGCGTGCTTCACGCCGACCTCGTACTGCTCCCCGACGGGCAGCTCGTAGTCCTTCTGCGTATCGTTCAGCGTCAGGATGTTGCCGATCGGCTCGGCCGCCTTCGAATACTGGGCGTAGAAGGCGAGGTCCGGGATCGGGGTATAGACGACGCCGGCGCGCCAGTTCCACGAATCCATCGTCTTCGTGAAGCCCGTGCCGTTCAGCAGGTTCTCCCGCTCGACCTCGGGATGGTCGTAGCGGATGCCGCCGACCAGAGACCAGTGCTCGTCCAGCTTCAGCCGGTTGTCGAGGAACACCGAATACTGGTGCGTGACCGCGTCGAAGGTCGGCCGGTAAGGGGCGGGGCTGTCGAAAGTGCCGGGATCGAAATGCTCCTGCGGGACGGTCGAATTGCCGGTGTAGGGGCTGTTGTTGGTGTGCGTGAACGCCATCCGGTTCACGTCGAAACCCACGACCGTCTCGTTCTCGATGCCGCCGAAGGCGGTGCGCACGGTCGCGTCGCTGCGGTTGCCCCACTGCTTCAGGTCATGGTTGATCGCAATGTAGCTGGAGCGGTCGATGAGGTCGGTGGCGGCGTTCCAGCGATAGCTCTCGACGTTCCGCCAGGTCCGGTCGCTCTCCAGGTAGTAGGTCGTGGAGGAGAGGGCGAGGCTGTCCGAGGGCGTCCACTCGGCCTCGAACTGGGTGAGATTATCCTCGTAGCTGATCTTGCCGTCCCTGACGTTGTAGTTCTCGTCGCGCAGACGTTTCTTCAATTCGCCGTCAATCAGCGGCGTGCCGAAATACGCGCTGGGGCGCTGGTAGCCGTGGTCGTGGCTGAGGGTGAAGGCGATGTCGGGCGTCGCCTGCCAGCGCAGTCCGCCCGAGAAGGCGATGCTGGGCGCGTCGCCGCGCTCGACCCAGCCGTCCGTGTGTTTCGCGCTGACGTCGAGATTGTAGGCGAAGCCGTCGTCGATCGGGCCGGCGCTGCCGAAGGCGAGGGCCTTCAGCCCGCTCGTGTCGAAGACGGTGCGGGCCTCGTTGCGCCGGCCGGTGGTCAGCGGCTTCTTCGGGATGATGTTGATCGCGCCGCCGATGGCGCCCTCGCCGTAGAGCACCGAGGCGGGGCCGCGCAGGATCTCGATGCGGTCGACGGTCCAGGTGTCGAAGGGGAAGGTGATCGTCCCCGACGCCGGGTAGAGGCGCGTGCCGTCGTAGAGGCGCGTGACCGACCCGTGTCCGGCGAAGCCGCGCATGCCCAGCGACGTGCCGCCGTTGCCCGGGGTGCCGAGGAAGTTGATGCCGATGCCGTTCTGGACGATCGCCTGGTTCACGTCGAGCTGGCCGCGGTCGCGGATGGTCGTACCGTCGATGATCTCGACGCTCGCGGGCGTCTCCAGCGGCGTGAGCGAGAGGCGGCTGCCCGCCGTGCCGGGGACGCCGAGGTTCGGACCTGGACCGGCGATGCCCGTACCGGCGACGCTGATCGGATCGAGAACGAGGGTGTCGGCGGTGGTGCCGGTGCTGTCGGTTTGGGCGCGGACCGGAAGGGCGATCACGAGCATGGCGAGAAGAGAGGGCCCCCCGAGCGCCAGCCGGCGTGAGGCGGCGCGGTTCGGGCGAGCGGACGGAGTCGTGATGTGGAGAGAGTTGCAGGCCAAGGCGATGGCTCCCGCGGCAGGTTGCAGGTCGCATCGCAAATCGAGGCCTTCGACCGCTCGGATTCACCGACCGGTATTCAGACTGCCGCCGAGACACCCCGCCCAGCGTATTCGCGCGCGACAACGGCCGACGGCAGGTCTCCTGGCTCGCAGGTCGTTGCGTCTCGCCGCCTTCCCGGGCCGCGGGGCCCAGTGGCATGGTTGGCGAGCTGCTCGCTGCTTACAGTTGCGGGGGCAGCTGCGGAATGGGACCCAGGAGGCCCGCACCGCATTCCCTTTTGATTCCCGAGGGAAACCGTCGGGGAGGGTTCTACGGGCGGGCGAGTGAGGCCGTCAAGCGGCCGACCCCGCCGCGGCTGCGGGGCGGTGGCCGGACGGTCCTATCCGGCGAGCAGTGCGGACAGGCGGCGGGAGAAGGCGGCGGGATCGGGCAGGGGCTCGCCTTCGATGATGCGGGCCTGATCGAGGAGAAGGTGAGCCATGTCGGCCGTACGCGGCGAGTCGGCTTCGCCCGCGAGCTTGCGGATCAGCGAATGGCGCGGGTTCAGCTCCAGGATGCGCGGCGTCGGCGGGACGTTCTGCCCGTGCATCTTCAGCATCCGCTCCATGTGGATGTCCATGCCGCCCTCGTCGGCGACCAGGCAGACGGGGCTTTCGGTGAGGCGGTCGGACGACCGGACGTCCTTCACGGAATCGCCAAGCTGCGTCTTGAACGCGGCGATCAGCGCGCCGAGGTCGGAGGCCTCGGGCTTCTCCTCGGGCGTCTTCTCCGGGTCGGCCTCGATCTTGTCGAGGTCCGCGGCGCCGCGGGTGACCGAGCGGAACGACTTGCCCTCGTAGGCCCCGACCGACGGGATCCAGAAATCGTCGAT
Source organism: Constrictibacter sp. MBR-5 (assembly GCF_040549485.1). NCBI lineage: Bacteria > Pseudomonadati > Pseudomonadota > Alphaproteobacteria > Rhodospirillales > Allostellaceae > Constrictibacter > Constrictibacter sp. MBR-5. Next base: position 575,207 of record NZ_JBEPTK010000001.1, on the reverse strand, counting down.
GGCGTCGGGCAGCAGCAGCACCTCGACGCCCTTCGCGGCGAAGCCCTCCAGGTGCGGGCTGCGGCGCAGGGCGTCGATCTCGCCGCCGCTGATATAGTGGATCGCCTCCTGGCCCGGCCGCATGCGGGCGACATAGTCGGCGAGCGAGGTCCACTCGCCGTCGCGGGTCGAGCGGAAGCGGGCCAGCTTCAGCAGCGTGTCGCGATGCGCCGGCTCCTCGTAGAGGCCTTCCTTCAGCACCTGGCCGAAGGTGTCCCAGAAGCCCAGATAGCCCTCGGCGTCGCTCTCGGCGCGCTTCTCCAGGTCGCCCAGGACCCGGCGCACCACGGCGGCCTTGATCTGCGTCAGCACCGGATTGTGCTGCAGCATCTCGCGGCTGATGTTGAGCGGCAGGTCCTCGGAATCGACGACGCCGCGCAGGAAGCGCAGCCAGCCGGGGACGACCTCCTCGCACTCGTCGGTGATGAAGACGCGCTTCACGTAGAGCTTCACGCCGGGGCGGCGCTCCGGGCGGAACAGGTCGAACGGCCGCGAGGTCGGGATGAAGAGCAGGCCCGTGTATTCGATGCGGCCTTCGGCGCGCCAGTGCAGCGTCATCCACGGCTTGTCGAAGGCGTGGCCGACATGGTGGTAGAACTCGGTGTATTGCTCCTCGGTGATCTCGTTGCGCGACCGCGTCCAGAGGGCGGAGGCCGAATTCACCGTCTCGGCGTCCTTGCCGGCCTCGGCGAGCCTAATCGGCACCGCGATATGGTCGGAATAGGTCTGGATGATGTGGCGCAGGCGGCTGGACTCGAGGAATTCCTTCGCGTCGTCGCGCATGTGCAGGACGATGCGGGTGCCGCGGATGTCGGCGTCGGATTCGGCGATGGTGAAGCTGCCCTTGCCGTCCGACTTCCACGTCCAGGCCTGGCTCTCGCCGGCCTTGCGGCTGGTGACCTCGACCAGATCGGCGACCATGAAGGCGGCGTAGAACCCGACGCCGAACTGCCCGATCAGCGCCACGTCCTTGCGCGCGTCGCCGCTGAGCTGTTCCAGGAAAGCGCCGGTGCCGGAGCGGGCGATGGTGCCCAGGTTCTCGACCAGATCCTCGCGGTTCATGCCGATGCCGTTGTCGGCAACGGCGACGGTCGCGGTGTCCTTGTCGACGGTGACCGTGATCTCGAAGGCGCCGCCGTCGGCGGTCAGGTCGGGCTGGGACAGGGCCGCATAGCGCAGCCGGTCGCAGGCGTCGGAGGCATTGGAGATCAGCTCCCGTAGGAAGATCTCCTTGTTCGAATAGACCGAGTGGACCATCAGGTGGAGGATGCGCCCCACCTCGGCCTGGAACTGCAGTGTATCCTCGCTCATGGCGCCGTTTTATCCTGCGATGTCAGCTGGTTAGATTTGGATGCCGCCGGAACACATATGGGCAGGGGCGCTGTCGTTCAAGGAGCCGGCGGCACGGCGGAGGAACCCGTCGCGGCAGCCTGGGTTCACCAAGCGGGGGAACCACGACCAGAGACGATCGATGCATTATGTAGCGATCACCGCGGGCATCCTCCTCGTCTGTCTCGCCTATGGCGGCCACGCTGAGACCTTCGGCGCGGCGTTCGATGCGGCGACGTCGGGAGAACCGGCGAAAGCCGTCGAACTGCTAGGGGATGCGCTGAGCGGAACGCTCCGCGACGCGGACACCAAGCAGTGACCAAAGGGCGGGACGCGTGCCTGACGAGGGCCCCGGCCTAGGGACTCAAGTCAGGCCCGTCCGTAGAAGGACGGCGGTCAGCGCACCCGCGCGGCGGGGACTTCCAGCGGCAACAGCGCCTCGATCTTCGCCGAAGCCTGCGCCAGGTCGGAGTCGTCGGCCACCGCCAACTCTTCCGCCAGCCGCGCGAGCGCCTCGCGAAAGATCACGCCGTCGCGGCCGCGGCCGCGACGCGGCGACAGGTCGCGCAGCACCTCCGCCAGCATCTCCGGCTGCCCGCTGTTCAGCTTGATCTCGTGCTCGCTGGCACGGCGCGACCACTGGCGCTGTGCCGGTGCCGGCTCCCCGGAGAGGATATCGAGGATCGGCCGCATCTCCTCCGGCGCCATCGGCGTACGCAGGCCGGAGTTCGCCAGCGCCCGCTCGGGGATGCCGACGGTCAGCGACAGGCGGGCGAAGTCGACGATCACATATTGCTGGCGTTCGCCGCCGACGTCCCGCTCCTCGGTGCCCTTGACCCGGCCGAGGCCGTGCTTGGGATGGAGCACCGTCTGGTCGACGACGAAACGCAGGTCGGCGGGGGCGCCGGGATTCGCTTCGGTGACCACACCATCGACCTCGTTCATAGCTTTCGCCTTTCGTCCGAAACGATGATGCTGCGACGGCAGGCATTCGGCCGTCCGCGGCGAAATTCCGGGGGCGACATCCAGCCCGGACCGGCCGGAATCGCGTCCGCGCGAAAGTCATAGATGGTGTCGCGCACGGCATTTCGCCATGCGAAAGGCCCCCAGCGTCCGGCTAGGCCCGCGTCGCCGGCAGCCGGACCACGGCCCGCAAGCCGCCGGCGGGGGAACGGTCGAGGGTGACCTCGCCGCCATAGAGTCCCGAAAGGTCCTTCACGATGGAGAGGCCCAGGCCGGATCCGGGGACGCTCTCGTCCAGGCGGCTGCCGCGCGGCAGCACCGCCTCCTGCTCCGCCGGGGTCAGGCCGCGGCCGTCGTCGTCCACGACGATCTCCAGCCGGTTGCCGTCGACGCGGGCGGTGACGGCAACCTGCCGGCGCGCCCACTTGCAGGCATTGTCCATGAGGTTGCCGAGGATTTCTTCCAGGTCCTGGCGTTCGCCGCGGAAGGCGGCGTGCGGTGCGACGGTCGCCTCGATGGCGATCTCGCGGCTCGCATAGATCTTCAGCAGCGCGCGGCGCAGGTCCTCGACGACCGGCGCCACCTCGGTGCGGGCGCCGAGCACCCGGCCGGCGCCGGCGGCGCGGGCGCGGACCAGATAGTGGTCGACGTGGCGCCGCATCAGGTCCGTCTGGCGGCGGACCTGTTCGGCCAGCGGATCGGCGGCGTCGGACGCCGCCTCGTTGGCGAGGACGGCCAGCGGCGTCTTCAGGGCGTGGGCGAGGTTGCCGACATGGGTGCGCGCCCGCTCGATCACCTCGGCATTGTGGTCGAGCAGGCCGTTCAGCTCGTCCGCCAGCTGCTCGATCTCGGTTGGGAAGTCGCCGCTGAGATGTTCCGCCTCGCCGGCCCGGATGCGAGCGAGCTGGCGCTGGACGCGGCGCAGCGGCAGCAGGCCGTAGATCACCTGGATCAGCACCGCGAGAACCAGGACGAGGCCGAGGCCGCCGAGCGACCAGAACAGCGTCGTGTTGAAGCTGTCGACCTCGGTCTCGATCTCGCTAGTGTCGCCGGCGACGAGGAAGAGGTAGGGCGCTTCGCCGCCGGGCAGCTCGATCCAGCGCGCGGCGACGCGCAACTGCTGGTTCAGCGGGCCCTCGGTGCGGTAGCGCACCGGCGCGGATCCGATGCCGTCGCCGGCCTTCAGCGCCTCGTCCCAGAGCGAGCGCGAGGAGAGGACGGTGCCGTCGCGATCGTCGATCTGCCAGTACCAGCCGGAATAGGGCTGGCTGAAGCGCGGATCCTCCAGCGTGCGGCTGAGGCGGACGCCCTCGGGATAGACGAAGGCGCCGCCGATCAGCGTCTCCTGGTAGACGGCCAGATGCCGGTCGAAGCTGCGCTCGACATAGTCGCGGAAGAGCGCCGACAGCAGGAGGCCGCCGGCCGCGAGCGCCGCCACGCTCCACAGCCCCGCGCCCAGGACGAGGCGCAGCGCGAGGGAGTTAAGCCGCATTCGGCTCCGACAGGCTGTAGCCGAGGCCGCGGGTGGTCTGGATCAGGTCGTTGCCGATCTTCTTCCGCAGCCGTCCGACGAACACTTCGATCGTGTTGGAATCCCGGTCGAAATCCTGTTCGTAGAGATGCTCCACCAGCTCGGTGCGCGACACGATCTTACCGCGGTGGTGCAGCAGGTAGGACAGCAGCCGGTATTCCTGCGCCGTCAGCCGGATGACCTCGCCGTTCACCGTCACCTGGCCGGTGCTGGTGTCGAGCACCAGCGGCCCGCAGCGCAGTTCCGACGACGCGACGCCGGCGGCACGGCGGATGAGGGCGCGCAGGCGGGCGAGCACCTCCTCGATCTCGAACGGCTTCACGACATAGTCGTCGGCGCCGGCGTCGAAGCCGGCGACCTTGGCGCTCCAGCCGCCGCGCGCGGTGAGGATCAGCACGGGCATGTTGCGGCCGGCGGCGCGCCATTTCTTCAGGATCGTGGCGCCGTCCATCACCGGCAGGCCGAGGTCGAGCACGACGGCGTCGTAGGGCTCCGTCTCGCCCAGGAAGTGGCCGTCCTCGCCGTCGTGCGACACGTCGACGGCATAGCCCGCCTTGCGCAGCGCGCCGGCCAGCTGCCGCGCCAGATCCTCGTCGTCCTCGACGACCAGAAGCCTCATCGCCGTTCCTCCCGCTGCGCGCCGACCTCAGTCACGGTCGCGGCTCCGTCCCCGGTCGCCGTCTCTGTCACGATTCCCGTCCCTGTCGCGAGTCCGTTCGCGGCCGCCGTCGTCGTTTCGTCGCCGCCTGTCGCGGTCGCCGTCGTCGCGCTGCCGCTCGTAACGGCGCGCGTCGCCGCGATCCGAATCGCGGTCCGGGCGGCGGTCGTTCTCGATCGCCCGCCGCCGGTCGCGGCCGCGGGCCGGATCATCACGATCCCGCCGATACGCGTTCCGGTCCCGCTCCAGTCGCCGATCGCCCGGCGCCAATTCGCGGCCGCGGGCCGGATCGTCACGGTCCCGCCGGTACGTGTTGCGGTCCCGCTCCAAGCGTCGGTCGCCCGGCGCCGGCTCGCGGCGCCAGCGGTCGTCGCCCTGGTCGCGGAAGCCACCCTGCGGTGCGAAACCCATCGGCGGCGCGCCGTCGTCCCGGCCACTCTGGCCGCGGCGGTCGGCACCGCCGCGTTCGCGCAGCACCCGCCCGGAGCGGGCGTCGACGTCGAGTTCGACCACCCGTCCGCGCGGGTCGAGCAGGCGGATTCCGTAGGTCCACTCGCCGCTGCCGCGCTCCGCGATGTCGGCGTCAAGCACGCGGCCGGGGTAGCGTCCGCTCAGCCCGGAGAGGATTTCGCTCAAGGGCCGCGCCTCGCCCGAACGGACGGCTCGGCGCGCATCGTCCTGCCCGGCTCCCGCAGGGGAGGCCAGCAAGGTCGCGAGGGCCAGGGTGCAGAGGAAGCGGCGCATGCTGTCCGAATAGCCGGGTCCACCTGAATGTGGCGTGAACCCGGACGGTTTTCGACCCCGGCGTGCGGTCGTCCCGGCTCCTGCGCCCGCCCCGGTCCCCGGCGTCGCGCGGTTCGTCAGGCCGGTTCGGCGAAGGGTTTCGAATCGCGCGCGCGGCTGTAGATCAGCAGGCCCGACAGGAGGATGACGGCGAGCGTGCCGAAGGCTGCGCGGTAGGCGGCCTCGGGTGCCATGCCGTCGGCCGTGGGGAAGGCGCCGACGACCGCGCCGGTCAGCATGGGCAGCAGGGCGCATCCGACCGACTGGGCGACGTTGACGGTCGTGACGCCGCGGCCGACGAGGCGGTCGGGGAAGAGGCTGCGGCCATGGGCGACGATCACTACGCCGTAATGGCCGACGAGGCCGAGGAGGATCAGCAGCCCGGCGGCGAGCCAGGCCGGCGGATCCGGCACCAGGGCGAGTGCGGCCAGGATCGACGCGGTAGTCAGGGCGCCGGTCGCCACCACGCCCTTGCGGGTGTTGAAGCGCCGGTCCATCGGCCCATAGCCCAGCACGCCGCAGACCGTGGCGGCGGCCATCAGCAGCAGCACGTTGCCGCGGGTGACGGAATCCATGCCGTGCACGTCGTGCAGGTAGGCGCCGGCCCACAGTCCCTGGACCGTCAGCAGCGTGGCATAGGCCACGGTGTGCATCGCCAGCACGTAGCCGAGCCCCGGCGTGCGCCAGACCTCGCCGACGCCCTTGAGGACGGCGAGCACGGTCTCCGGCCGCTTGTCCGGTGCCTCCAGATCGGGCGGTGCGTCGCGCACCACGGCGACGAAGAACACGCCGATCGCGGCGCTGACGGCGGCGGCGGCGACGAAGACGCCGCGCCAGCCGATCGCTTCACTGCCGAGCGCCATAGGCGTGGTCGCCAGCAGCGTGCCGAGGTTGCTGAGGGCGAAGACCCAGCTCAGGACCTGGGTGAAGCGGGCCGGCGCCACCCAGCGCGACGTCAGGACGACGGCGCCCATGAAGCTCGCGGCGCAGCCCAGGCCGATCAGCACGCGCGCGGCCAGCAAGGTCGCCGCCGAATCGCCGACGGCGAAGAGCAGCGACCCGCCGACCGTCAGCATGGTCAGCCATCCCACGGTCAGCCGCGGTCCCCACCGGTCGAAGGCGATGCCGACGGGGATCTGGGCCAGCGCCAGGATCACGAAGAAGCTGCCGTTGACGACGCCCAGGCTCTCCGGCGTCAGGCCGGCGTCGCGCATCAGCTCGGGCGCGATCACGCCGTTCGACGCGCGGAAGAACTGGCTGAGCACCACCGCGGCGACGATGGCGACGAAGACGCGGACCACGCGCGTCCGCCCGGTCACGCGCCCATCTCCCGGTCGGGGTGCGGCCCCGGCGCGGCGGGGGCGACCATGCCGGGGCGCACGCGCTGGCGGTACTCGCGCGGGCCGACGCCGAGCAGCTTGGCGAAGACCCGGCGCATGGTGTCGGCGCTGCCGAAGCCGCAGCGGCGGGCCACGGAGTCGAGCCCGGCGGCGCCGTCCTCGATGGCGCGGCGCGCGGCATCGACCCGGGCACGCTCGACGAAGCGCGCGGGCGTGGTGCCGGTCTCGCGGGCGAAGGCGCGCGCGAAGGTGCGCACGCTCATGCCGGCGAACTCGGCCAGGCGCTCGACGCGCAGGTCGCCGCCGGGATTCTCGAGGACGTGCGACTGGACGCGCGCGATGGGGGCGCTGGCGGCACCCTGGGCGGCGAGCTGGGCGCTGAACTGCGACTGGCCGCCGGGCCGCTTCAGGAACAGCACGAGGCGGCGCGCCACCGCAAGTGCGAGGTCGCGCCCGTGATCCTCCTCCACCATCGCCAGCGCCATGTCCATGCCCGCCGTGATCCCGGCGGAGCACCAGACGCGGCCGTCGCGGACGAAAATCGCGTCGGGCTCGACGGTGCTGTCGGGGAATTCGCGGGCGAGGCGGGCGCAGTGCATCCAGTGCGTCGTGGCCCGGCGGCCGGCGAGGAGGCCGGCCTCGCCGAGCAGGAAGGCACCGGTGCAAACGGAGGCGATCCGCTCGACCTGCGCCGCCGCGTCCCGCAGCCAGGCGAGCAAAGCCCGGTCGCGCCGTGCGGCGATCACGCCCTCGCCGCCGGCGACCAGCAGCGTGTGGATGTCGCCGACAGCCGCATCGAGCCCGCGGTCCGCCGTGACCGGCAGGCCGCTGGCGGTCGGCAGCAGACCCGGCCGGCTGCCGACGATGCCGATCGAGTATAGGGCTTCGCCGCCTTCGGAACGGCGGACGGCGTTCGCCGCGGCGAAGACTTCCAGCGGGCCGACCACGTCGAGCATCTGGGCGTGCGGGAAGGCGAGCATGGCGACGTGGCGGACGCCCGGCCCTGCTGCGGCGGCCGGCATCGCAGGGGACGGCATCGCGGCTGCTCCCGATGATGAATGTCACCGGAGTGGAGCAGGTCGCGGCCGTGGCAGCAATGTCAAGAAGACGACGATTCCGGCCAGTCGCTGCTGTCGCTGCTGTCGCTGCCTGTCAGCGCGCGGGCTCCGTGTCCGGACCGTCGTTCGCGTTCGGGGCGGCGGAACCGGTAGCGGTGCCCGAGCCGGTGCCCGCCCGGGTACCGGATTCCGTGCCGTCGCCGGAGCCCGTGGCGTCCTTTCCGGGAAGCGCCACGGTCTGCGCCGACGCGAGCGTGCGGGCGCGATCGTCGACCTGGATCCGCGCTGGCGGGGCACCGCCGCTCTTGTCCACGCCGAAGTAGATCGTGCGGTGCGGGAAGGGGATCTCGATACCCAACTCGTCGAACTTCTTCTTCATCCGGCGATTGAACTCCCGCCCGACGCCCCACTGCTGGATGGGCAGCGTCTTGATGCGGACCTTCACGATGACGGCGGACTCGTCGAACTTGTCGACCCCGGCGACGTCGAGCGGCGCCAGGATCTTCGAGCCGAAGTCGGGGTCGGCGATCATCTCGTCCAGGATGGCGCGCAACACCGCGACCACCTGGTCGGTGTCCTCCCGATAGGCGACGCCGACGTCGGCGACGTAGTAGGAGAATTCCTTGGTCAGGTTGGCGGTCGAGCCGACCTCGCTGAACGGCACGGTGAAGACGGTCCCGTCGTAGCCGCGCAGCCGGATCGTTCGGATCGAGATGGCCTCGACCAGACCGCCGTTGCCGCCGACATTGACCACGTCGCCGACCGAGAACTGGTTCTCCACCAGGATGAAGATGCCGGTGATGATGTCCTTCACCAGCGTCTGCGCGCCGAAGCCGACGGCGAGGCCGATGATGCCGGCACCGGCGAGCAGCGGACCAATGTCGATGCCGATCTCCGACAGGACGATCAGCCCGGCGATGATCGTGATGCCGACGAACGCGGTCTTCTGCATCAGCGGCAGCAGGGTGCGGACCCGCTGGCTGCGCTGGATGACGTTGCCGTCCATGTCGGCGCTGTTCAGGTAGCGCTCGATGGCGGCGCTGAGCAGTGCCCAGGCCACCAGGGCGATGAACACGACGATGACGATCTTCGCCGCGCCGCCGACGACGTGCCGGCCGGACTCGGATGCGACCCAGCCGAAGGCGTCGAGGCCCCAGACCTCCAGCAGCGCCAGCACGGTCACGGCATACACCGTGCCGAGCAGGATGCAGCGCAGGACCGGCACGTAGCGATTCGCCCGCTCCTCGATGCCTGGGTAGCGGGTCTTGACGTCGGGGCTGATGGCGAAGCCGCGTTCGAGCAGCTGCCGGACGATGGCGGCGATCAGCCGGGAGAGAAGCAGAACACCGACCGTCAGCAGCGTCGCCCGGAACAGGAAGGAGAAGCCCTGTTCGAGTTGCACGGCCCAGATGGCGAAGACCACGACGACATAGGTGATCGCGAAGACGTGCCACACGTCGCCGAAGCGCGCGCGCAGCGTGCGCATGCCGCCGCTCTGCCCCGTGCCGCGGATCGCCGCCGCCACCGCCGCGCGGTTCTGCAGGATGAGGACGATCATCAGCACGGTGACCACGAAGCCGAGCAGCTTCAGCATCACCGTGTAGACGTCGTACGGCGCGCCGAGGGCGTAGAGCGCCTCGATGAAGAAGTAGCCGTAAACCGCGACGGCCGCGATGCGGCGGACCCAGATGTAGATGTACTGGGCTGTCTGGTCGCCGACGCCGAGCAGGCGCAGCGACGCGAACTCCGGGGCGAGCAGCGACCGGGCGGCGACCCCGATCAGCCGCACGATCACGTTCGCCTGCACCAGCGCCAGCACCGCTAGGCGGATGCGCCAGGGCGGATCGAGGAAGGCCATGGCGGCATGCGCCACCAGGGCGAACGCCAGCACCGGAAGCAGGTCCAGGATCAGCCGCACGGCGACGAAGGACAGGCGGACGACGAGCCGATCGTGGTGGCGGCTCTCCACCGCGCGCCGCGGCCGGAGCAGGACGCGGCGGACCATCCATTCGGTGGCGATGGCGGCCGCCAGGACGACCACCAGGGCCGTCGCGAAATCCCACAGCGCCTTGCGCGTGGCGGGGTCGCCGGCGCCCGTGGTCGCCCAGGTGAATATCTGCGGCAGGTCGACGACGAACTCCGCGGCCCCGACGAACTGCTGGCCGATCCGCCCGACCTCGTCGGCGAGCTGTGCCAGGAATTCCGCGCCGCTGCCGGCATCCTCCTGCGGGGTGGCTGTCGCCTTCCGCGCCTCGATCAGCGTGCGCAGCTGGCCGACGAGCTGTTCGCGCGCGGCGTCGTCGGTGAGGGTGCCGACGAGCGCCTCCAGTTCGGCGACGGTCTGGTCCAGCTGCGCCGCCGGCGGCGCTTGCTGAGGTGCCTGCTGAGGCACCTGGGCCAGCGCCGCGAGGGGCAGAAGGAACAGGAAAAGGGCGAGGAGGGGGGCGACGAAGGGCCTGCTGGATCCCACCGCCGGCCGAGTGCTGGCCGTCGACTGCATGGGCCGGAAACGACTCCTGTACGTGCGGGTTCCGCCGCGATGAACGACGTGCGAGGGAACAACAATTGGGCGCTAAGCCTAGGGACAAAGCCCGCTGCGTCCACCCTTGCGTTGCAGGTCATGGAGGCCGGGCATATTGGCGATTCCATGACCGACCTCCCGGACCGGTTGCCGGATGCCACTCGCGCGCTGCCGCGGTCGCGGCCTATGCTTCGACAAAAGCGACGAGGAAGCGACCATGACGACCCAAGGCGGCACGGCGTTCGCCGGCACCCGAGAGGCCTGGCTGGCGGAGACGCGCGAGCCGGCGCTGGAGCCGGACCTGCCGATCTGCGACCCGCACCACCACCTCTGGGACCGGCGCGGCGGCCACCGCTACATGCTACCCGACCTCGTCGCGGACTGCGCCGAGGGCCATCGGATCGAGAGCACCGTCTTCATCGAGTGCCGGTCCTTCTACCGGGCGGCCGGGCCGGTGGCGATGCGCCCGATCGGCGAGACGGAATTCGTGAACGGCGCGGCGGCGATGTCGGCGAGCGGCGCCTATGGCGGCACGCGCGCCTGTGCCGGGATCGTCGGCCATGCCGACCTGCGGCTCGGCGCGGCCGTGGAGGCGGTCCTCGCGGCGCACGTCGCCGCCGGCAACGGTCGGTTCCGCGGGATCCGCCACTCGGCCAGCTGGGATGCATCGGACGCGATCCACGACAACCACACCGGCTCGCCGGGCGACGTCTACAGCGATCCGAACTTCCGCGAGGGGTTCGGCAGGCTGGCGGCGCACGGCCTGACGTTCGAGGCGTGGCTGTACCATCCGCAGTTGCAGGAGGTCGCGGACCTCGCGGCCGCCTTTCCGGACCAGCCGATCGTGCTGAACCATGTGGGCGGGCCGCTCGGCGCCGGACCTTATGCCGGGCGGCGCGATGCCGTCTTCGCCGACTGGAAGGCGGGCATCGAGCGAGTCGCCGCCCATCCGAACGTCCACGTGAAGCTCGGCGGCCTCGGCATGAAGATCTGCGGCTTCGACTTCCACACGCGCGACCGGGCGCCGTCGTCTGAGGACCTGGCGGCAGCCTGGCGCCCGTTCGTCGAGACGGCGATCGAAGCGTTCGGCCCCGAGCGGGCGATGTTCGAGAGCAACTTCCCCGTCGACAAGGAATCCTGCGGCTACGCCAACCTCTGGAACGCGTTCAAGCGTATCGCCGCAGGCGCATCGGCCGAGGAGAAGGCCGCCCTCTTCCACGACACGGCCACCCGCTTCTATCGTCTCGCGTGATCATGCACGCCAGACGCGACCCCACAGGGAGACGACACACATGCCCATCGTAATGGCCGACCGCGCGACGGTGATCGCCGACACGCTGCTGCAATGCGCCGGCGCCAGCGCCCACGAGGCGGAGGTCGTGGCGCGCCACTGCATCGGCGCCAACCTCGCCGGGCACGATTCGCACGGCATCATCCAGATCCCCGTCTATATCGACCGGGTGAAGAAGGGGCACATCGTGCCCGGCGCGCCGATCGACATCGTGCAGGAGTCGCCGACCACCACCGTGATCGACGGCAACTGGGGCTTCGGCTACGTGGTCAGCGAGCATGCGATGAACCTGACCATCGAGAAGGCGCGCAAATCCAACGTCGCCGCCTGCACCGTCTTCCGCCAGAGTCATGTCGGCCGCGTCGCCGACTATCCGCTGATGGCGGCCAAGGCCGGCATGATCGCCATCATGACGGCAGATTCGGGCCGCGCGCCCAAGCAGGTGGCGCCCTTCGGCGGACGCGAGCCGCGCCTCGGCACCAATCCCATCTCCGTCGCCGTGCCGTCGGAGCTGGAGGGGCCGCTGTTCATCGACATGGCGACCTCGGCCGCTGCGGCCGGCAAGCTGAAGGTTGCGGCGGCGCGCGGCACGCCGATCCCGGCCGGCTGGCTGCTCGACAAGGACGGCAGGCAGACGACCGATCCGCGGGCTCTGGGGCAGGGCGGCGTGCTGCTGCCGCTCGGCGGCAGCGAGGGCTACAAGGGCTACGGCCTGTCGGCGATCGTCGAGATCCTGTCGGGCATCCTTCCCGGCCTGGGCTTCGGCGTCGAACCGACGGGCAAGCACAATGACGGCTGCTTCATGGCGGTCTTCAACGTCGAGGCGTTCCGGCCGCTCGCGACCTTCAAGCGCGAGGTGACGGAGTTCGCCGAGTATCTGAAGGCCACGCCGACCGACGCCGACACCAAGCAGGTGCTCTATCCGGGCGAGGTCGAGCACAATCGCGCGACCCAGCGCGGTAGCGAGGGACTCGACATCGAGGACAAGACCTGGGCCGAGCTCAAGGGTTTGGCCGACGGCTACGGCGTGACCGAGCGGCTCGGCATGCAGGGGTAGAGCCGAGACCGGCGAGGGAAGGGGCGGTACGGATGCGCCGCCGCCTTGCCCTCGCGGTACGGCGGTGCGAGGCTCGCGCCCGTAAAACCTCATCCCGGGAGTGGCTCATGCGTGCAGCGATGATCGTGCCGGTCGTGTTTCTGCTCGGCTGGTCCGTGCCCGCCGCGGCGCAGGGCAATCTGCTCGAGAAGGGCCGCAGCCTCCTGGGCAGCCCGTCGTCGGGGGGCGGCGGCTCGATCGCTGCGGGCCTGTCCGAGAGCCGCGCCGACTCCGGCCTGCGCGAGGCGCTGCGCGTCGCGACATCGCGAACCGTGTCCCAGGTCGGGCGCACCGACGGCTACTATGGCGACCCGAAGATCCGCATCCCGCTGCCGGGCTTCCTGGAAACGGCGCGCAAGGCCATGGCGGCGATGGGCATGTCGCAGACGCTCGACGACCTGGAACTGCGCATGAACCGGGCGGCCGAGGCGGCGGCTCCCCGGGCAGCCGACATCTTCGGCGACGCCGTCGCGGCGATGACCGTCACCGACGCCAGGGGCATCGTAACGGGACCGAAGGATTCCGCGACGCGCTATTTCAAGCGCACGACCACGCAGCCGCTGACCGAGGCCTTCCGGCCGATCGTCGACAGCGCGCTGGCCGACGTCGGCGCCGTGCAGACCTACAATGCTGCGGTGCAGAGTCTGGGCAACAGCGCGACCGGCGGTCTCGGGGGCGGTCTCGGCGGCAGCCTCGGGGGCATTCTCGGCGGCGGTACGGGCGGGGGCGCCGCCGGCTTCGATTTCACCGATTTCGTCGTCGGCAAGGCTCTCGACGGCATCTTCCACTACATCGCCGAGCAGGAAGCCGCGATCCGTACCAATCCCGCCGCACGAACCACGGAACTGCTCCGCGACGTGTTCGGCCGTTAGGCGCGGCGCTGTCCATCAGGGAGACGACCACATGAAAGCAGCCGTACTGACGGAAGAGGGCGTGCGCGTCCGCGACGTGCCGACGCCGGAGCCGAAGCCGAACGAAGTGCTGGTCAAGGTCCGCGCCTGCGGCCTGAACCGGGCCGACCTGCTGGTGGCGAGCGGCCATGCGCACGGCCGCATCGGCGGCGCCGGGACAGTGATCGGCCTGGAATGGGCCGGCGAGGTGGTGGCCTGCGGTGCCGAGGCGACGGGCGTGAAGGTCGGCGACCGGGTGATGTGCTCGGGCAGCGGCGGTTGGGCCGAGTATGCCGTGACCGACTATGGGCGCGCCTCGCCGGTGCCGGCGAACAACATGAGCTGGGAGCAGGCGGCGACGCTGCCGGTCGCGCTGCAGACCATGCACGACGCCATCGTCACCAACGGCCGCATGCAGAAGGGCGACGCCGTGCTGATCCAGGGCGCCAGTTCCGGCGTCGGCCTGCTCGGCATGAAGATCGCCAGGCACATGGGCGCACGGCTGGTGATCGGCACCTCGACCAATGCCGAGCGGCGGGCGCGCCTGTCCGAATTCGGCGCGGACCTCGCCCTCGATTCCCGCGATCCCGGCTGGGTCGATGCGGTGCTCGCGGCGACGGACGGTAAGGGCGTCGAACTGATCGTCGACCAGATCTCGGGCTATGTCGCCAACCAGAACATGCAGGCGGCCGCGATCCTCGGGCGCATCGTCAACGTCGGCCGGCTCGGCGGCTTCAAGGGCGAGTTCGACTTCGACCTGCACGCCCTGCGCCGCATCGACTATATCGGCGTGACCTTCCGGACCCGCTCGGCCGAGGAGATCCGCGAGATCGTGCGCCGGATGCGGGCCGACCTGTGGGACGCGGTGGAGAGCGGGGCGCTGGCGCTGCCGATCGACCGCACCTTCGCGCTCGACGAGGCAGCGGATGCGCTCGCCCGCATGAAGGCCAACGCGCACCTCGGCAAGATCGTCCTGACGGTGTGACCGCAGCGGCGAGCCGGCGTGGCTGCCCGCCGTCATGTCTGGACAGACATACGTTTCTACATTGACCGGACGACCGTAGCCGGGCAGCATTGCCGCCAATCAGTTGGGCCGCCCATGCGGCCCGATCAAAAGACGAACAGGGAGCATAGCCGTCGCCAGCTTCACGCTGGTGGTTGTGCCTCCTGATTCCGGTCGACGGGAGGTAAAACGGCCTATGAGACGTGGAGCGAAGACGCTTGCCCTGGTGGTCCCGGTTCTGGGCGCCATGAGCATCGTGCAGCCGGCACTGGCGCAGAAGTCCGGCGGTATTTTCAAGATCTATCATCGTGATTCGCCGCCGTCGCTTTCTATCCACGAGGAGGCGACGAACTCGACCGTCATGCCGATGATGAGCGTGATGAACAACTTGGTCATCTTCGACCAGTTGAAGCCCATCGGCAGCCTCGACACTATCGTTCCTGACCTCGGCGAGAGCTGGACCTGGGAAGACGACGGAAAGAAGCTGAAGTTCAAGCTCCGCGAAGGCGTGAAGTGGCACGACGGCAAGCCGTTCACCGCGAAGGACGTGAAGTGCACCTTCGATCTCGTCCAGGGCAAGGGCGACGCCAAGCTGCGCAAGAACCCGCGCAAGGTCTGGTATCACAATCTCGACGAGGTCACGACGAACGGCGACCATGAGGTCACGTTCAACCTGAAGCGGCGCCAGCCGTCGTTCATCGCGCTCCTCGCATCGGGCTACACGCCGGTCTATCCGTGCCATGTGACCCCGGCGGAGATGCGGACCAAGCCGATCGGTACCGGGCCGTTCAAGTTCGTCGAGTTCAAGCAGAACGAGTACATCAAGCTCACGAAGAACCCGGACTACTGGCAGAAGGGCAGGCCCTATCTCGACGGGATCGAGTTCACGATCATCAAGAACCGGTCGACCCGCATGCTGGCGTTCGTCGCCGGCGACTTCGACATGACGTACACGACCGACATCACCATTCCGATGCTTAAGGACGTGAAGTCGCAGGCGCCGGACGCGATCTGCGAGGTGCGGCCGACCAACGTCAACCGCAACCTGATCGTCAATGCCGAGAAGCCGCCCTTCAACGACCCGAAGATGCGGCGCGCCATGATGCTGGCGCTCGACCGGCAGGCTTTCATCGACATCATCAGCGAAGGCAACGACGACCAGGGCGGCATGATGCTGCCGCCGCCGGAAGGCGTGTGGGGCATGCCTCCGGAGGTCCTCGAGACCGTCGCCGGCTACGGCAAAAACGTCGAGAAGAACCGTGCCGAGGCACGCAAGCTGATGGAAGAGCTGGGCTATGGTCCGGACAAGCGGCTGCCGATCAAGGTCTCGACGCGCAACATTGCGATCTACCGCGACCCGGCCGTCATTCTGATCGACCAGCTGAAGGACATCTACATGGATGCCGAGCTGGAGGTGGTCGAGACGAGCCTCTGGCACGCCAAGGTCGCGCGGAAGGACTACACGGTCGGCATGAACCTGACCGGCATCGGCGTCGACGATCCCGATGTCGCCTTCTACGAGAACTTCAAGTGCGACTCGGAGCGTAACTACACGCAGTACTGCAATCCGGAGCTCGAGAAGAAGTTCGACGAGCAGTCGATGGAAACCGACATCGAGAAGCGCAAGAAGCTGGTGTGGGAGATCGACAAGCAGCTGCAGGAAGATGCGGCGCGCCCGGTCATCTATCACGCCCGTTCTGCGACCTGCTTTCAGCCCTGGGTGAAGAACCTGACGACCTCGGCCAACAGCTCCTACAACGGCTTCCGGTACGACAACGTCTGGCTGGCCGACCGAAAGTAGGTCGAAACGTCCGGGCGGGCATTCCCGCCCGGCGCATTCGGTGGGGACGGTCCTGCGACACGCCGTCCCGCACCGCCCTGGTAACCGACTTCGCGGCGTCCCCACGAACGATGGGGACGTCCGCCCAGGAGCAGTACGGTGATACCTTACCTGATCAGGCGCTTCTTCCTGATGGCGGTGACGCTGTTCGGAATGTCCGTGATCATCTTCGTGATGCTGCGGCTCGTGCCGGGCAACATCGCGGACATCCTGTTCGACTCTGCCGGCTTCATCGACCCCGCGGCCAAGGCGCAGATCGAGGCCGATCTCGGCCTCGATAAGCCGATCGTCTTCCAGTATCTCAGCTGGATCGGCGGCATGATGCAGGGCGATCTCGGCTTTTCCTACGTGTCCGAGCGCTCGACCCTGGACGAGATCCTGCCGCGCATTCCGATCACGGCGAAGCTGGCCGGGCTGGCGCTGGCCTTCTCGATCATCCTGGGCGTGCCGCTGGGCGTCATCAGCGCCGTGCGCCAGGACACGAAGATGGACTATTTCCTGCGGGTCGTGAGTCTGAGCGGCCTGTCGTTGCCGTCCTTCTGGCTGGCGCTGCTGATCCTGATGTTCTTCGTCCAGTTCTTCGGCACCATCCCGATCTACACCCGGGAGCCGCAGCCCTTCTGGGACGAACTCGTGATGTACGCCATACCGGCGGCGGCGGTCGGCTTCCGCAGTTCGGCGCTGATCATGCGTCTGACGCGGTCTTCGATGCTCGAGGTGCTGCGCCAGGACTACATCCGCACGGCGCGATCAAAGGGGGCTTCCGACAAGTCGGTCAACTACCACCACGCGCTGCGGAACGCCGTGCTGCCGGTCGTCACCATCATCGGCATCGAGGCCGCCTTCCTGATCGGCGGCCTGATCGTCACCGAGACCGTCTTCAACATCCCCGGCGTCGCCCGCTTCCTGGTCGAGGCCATCCAGTGGCGCGACTATCCGATCGTGCAGAACTTGGTGATGCTGATCGCGCTGGTGACCGTCGTGGTGAACTTCATCGTCGATCTGCTCTACGTCGCCCTCGACCCGCGAATCAAATACTCGGATTGAGCGCGCATCGATCTAACGGGCGGACGTCGATTTTGTGGAGGACCTGCCGTGCAGGCTATTGACCATCAAGCGGAGCTGAAGCGCGCCGGCGCCAATAGGACCGGATGGAGCAGTTCCGCGCTCTACCTCATGCGGCGATACCCGCTGGGCGCGTTCGGCCTGGTCGTGGTCATCATCTTCGTGCTGGCAGCCATCTTCGCTAACAGCATCTCCATGTACGATCCGACGTCGACCAATGCGCGGTCGTCGCTGTCCCCTCCTACGGAGGAGCATCTGCTCGGCGCCGACTTCATGGGCCGCGACATGCTGAGCCGGATCATCCACGGGGCGCGCATCTCGCTCGCCGTCGGCGTGGGCTCGACCCTGATCGGCTGCTTCTTCGGCGTGGCGATCGGCCTGATGTCCGGCTTCCTCCTCGGCTGGTTCGATCTCGTGACCCAGCGCATCATCGACATCATGCAGGCATTGCCGCTGCTGGTGATGGCGCTGGTGATGGCGGCTTCGCTCGGCCCGTCCCTCGAAAACACGATCATCGCCATATCGATACCGGTCATACCGCACGTCGCCCGCGTCATACGCGCCAACACGCTCGCCTTGCGCGAGATGCCGTTCGTCGAGGCGGCGAAGGCGCAGGGGATGAGCGACCTGCGCGTCGCCGTGCGCCACATCCTGCCCAACACCGTTGCCCCGGTCATCGTGCTCGCCACGGCGCAGCTCGGCTCGGCGATCCTGACGGAGGCCTCGTTGTCCTTCCTCGGGCTCGGCATCCCGGAGCCGCATCCGTCCTGGGGTCGGATGCTGTCGGAATCGGCAGCCGAATATGTGCGCACCGCACCCTGGCTGGTGATCTTCCCGGGCCTCGCGATCAGCCTCGCGGTGTTCGGCACGAACCTGCTCGGCGACGCCGTCCGCGACATCCTGGATCCGCGCCAGCGCAGCTGACCGCCCTGCAAGAGGCGGATACGAAAAACAGGCACAGACGCCGGCCCTCGGGCAGCAGAGTACAAGGGAGGTATGTACATGGAGGTATCCGCGAGCGCCGTTTCGCCGCATGAAACGCCCGCGATCGAGCCCCATGCCGACGCGGCGAAAATCCTGCAGGTCGACGGGCTGCAGACTTGGTTCTACACGCGCCGCGGCATCGTCAAGGCGGTGGACAATCTTTCGTTCCACGTCAGGGCCGGCGAGACCCTCGCCATCGTCGGCGAGTCGGGCTGCGGCAAGAGCATCACCGCGCTGTCGGTCATGCGCCTGATCCCGTCCCCGCCGGGCCGGATCGTCGGCGGGTCGGTGCAGCTGCTCGACCGCGACCTGATGAAGCTCAGCGAAGACGAGATGCGCGACGTCCGCGGCAACGACATCTCCATGATCTTCCAGGAGCCGATGACGTCTCTGAACCCCGTGCTCACGATCGGGGAGCAGATCGGCGAGGCTCTGATCCTGCATCAGGACATGTCGAAGAGCCAGGCGATGGCGAAGGCGGTGGAGATGCTGCGCTTCGTCAAGATCCCGGAGCCGGAGCAGCGGGCGAAGGAGTATCCGCACCAGCTTTCGGGCGGCATGCGCCAGCGTGCGATGATCGCGATGGCCCTGTCGTGCAACCCCAAAGTGCTGATCGCCGACGAACCGACCACGGCGCTCGACGTGACCATCCAGGCGCAGATCCTCGACCTGATCCTGGAGCTGCAGCAGAAGACTGGCACGGCGGTGGTGCTGATCACGCACGACCTGGGCGTCGTCGCCGAGACGGCGCAGCGCGTGATCGTCATGTATGCCGGCCGCAAGGTGGAAGAGGCGGATGTTCTCGACCTGTTCGAGAACCCGCAGCATCCCTACACCAAGGGTCTGCTCGGCTCGGTCCCGCGCCTCAACACCCTGACGGACCTGGGCAGCAAGGGCGAGCGGCTGGAGGAGATCCCCGGCATCGTTCCGGCGCTCGTCGACCTGCCGCCCGGCTGCACCTTCGCACCGCGCTGCAAGTTCGCCGACGAGCGCTGCGTGGCCGAGTATCCGCCCTACGTCGAGAAGCAGCCGGGCCACTGGGCTGCCTGCTGGAACTCGGACAAGATCTAGGAGAGACCCATGGTGGCCATGTTGGCCGAAACCGACCCGGTCGGGGTCGCAAAGGGGGCGGCGCCCCCCGTTCTCGAGGTCACCGGCCTCAAGAAGCACTATCCGATCAAGAAGGGCGTTCTCAGGCGTACCGCCGGCTACGTCTACGCGGTGGACGGCGTCGACTTCTCGATCGGCCCCAGCGAGACGCTGGGGCTCGTGGGCGAATCGGGCTGCGGCAAGTCGACGGTCGGGCGCGCGCTGATGCGGCTCGTCGAACCCACCGCCGGCCAGATCAAGGTCGAAGGTCACGACATCAGCCACCTCGGCAAGCGCGAACTGCGGCCGTACCGGCGGGAGATGCAGATCATCTTCCAGGATCCCTATTCCTCGCTGAACCCGCGCATGTCGGTGGGCGATATCGTCGGCGAACCGCTTCTGGTGCACGGCATCGCCGGATCGAAGGAACGCGAGGCGATGGTCGCCAAGCTCTTCGATCGAGTCGGCCTGCGCTCGAGCCAGATGCGGAACTACCCGCACGAATTCTCCGGCGGCCAGCGTCAGCGAATCGGCATTGCCCGCGCGCTCGCGCTCAACCCGAAGCTGATCATCGGCGACGAGCCGGTGTCGGCGCTCGACGTCTCGATCCAGGCGCAGGTCATCAACCTGCTGATGGACCTGCAGAACGAGCTCGGGCTGTCCTACCTGTTCATCGCGCACGATCTCGCGGTGGTGGAGCACATCAGCCACCGCGTCGCGGTGATGTATCTCGGCAAGATCGTCGAGTACGCCGAGACGCGCGAACTCTTCAAGAATCCGCAGCACCCCTACACCGAGGCGCTGCTTTCCGCCGTGCCGGTGCCGGATCCGCGGCGCAAGCGCAAGAAGCTGATCGTCCAGGGCGACGTGCCGAGTCCCGTCAATCCGCCGTCGGGCTGCCACTTCCACACCCGCTGCCCCTATGCGGTGGAACGCTGCAAGGTCGATCGGCCGGTGCCCAAGATGGTCTCGCCGGGACACATGGTTTCCTGCCACCTGCGCTGATCCGAGAGGGCAGCGAAGGAGACCGGGGGCGCCGCAGCGATGCGGCGCCCCTCGTCGTTGGGGCCCGCTCCGGCGGCGATCGACGCCGCAGCGCGCCGGGCGACCGCGGCATCATGTACTAATCACATTCCGATCCGCGCGATCTTATGGGATTTACGCTTCATTCAGCTTTCGACCCTAACTTCTTCTCGTTGCCCGTAACCCTGGGAGAAGCGGCATGGTCAAGTTTCTGAATAGCCTTCTGAAGGACGAAGAGGGCGCGACGGCCATCGAGTACGGTCTGATCGCGGCTCTGGTCGGCGTGGCCCTCGTGGCTGGTCTCGGCAGCCTGTCCGGCGGCCTGAACAGCCTGTTCGGCGACATCGGCACCGCCCTGACGACGGCCGGCGGCAACCTCTGAGGCGGCGCGCCAGTCCTCCGGATTGACACCGCCCTCGGCGAGAAAGCCGGGGCCGGCCCCAGACCTTCGGGTTTCGGAGCCGGCGCCCGGCTTTCGCCGTTTTGGCGCACCGATCACGGTGCCGACCCCGGTCGCCGCGGCCGGTAACGCGGTATCGGGTCGCCCGGACAAAAGGTCCGGCCCACCGGCGGAACCAGCCGGTCGAGCGGCCCGCGATCCAGACAATTTACAGCTTCTTCACCGTTTTCCGGGACCATCCGGCCTATCGCATCCCGCCCGCGGTCCGTTCCGACAGGCCGCGCCGGTCCCGTAAGGTAGTCCGATCCTCATGTCGCTGCTGTCGACGCTGTCCCTGATCTGCATCGGCCTGTTCGTCGTGCTGCTCTTTCGGGCGGCCTTCGGCGACTTTCGGCACTACGTCATTCCGAACCGGCTGAATCTGGCGATCGCCGCCCTCTACGTGCCCTACGCGCTGGTCGCGCCGTCGGCCGACCCCGTCTGGTCGCTGGCGGTCGCCGCGGTCGTCCTGGGTCTCGGCATCGTCGCCTTCGGTCTCGGCTGGTTCGGCGGTGGCGACGTCAAGCTGCTCGCAGCCGTCTCACTCTGGGCCGGCCCGACGCACCTGTCCCTGCTTCTTCTGGTCACCGCGATCGCGGGCGGCGTCGTCGCCCTGGCCGTCCTGTGCCGTCCGCTCCTGCAGCGCCTGTCCGCCGGCCCTGCCGCCACGCTCACCGTGTCGCGCGACGTGCCCTACGGGATCGCCATCTCGGTCGGCGGCATCGCCGTCGCGTCGCAACTCCTGGCTCTCTGAGCCGGCAACGAGGGGATTGAACCTATGTCCGCCCGCATGATCATCCTTCTCGTCGTGGCGCTCGTCGCCGCCGGCGCGACCACGATGATGGTTCGCAACTGGATCGCCGCCGAACGTGCCGCCGCGAATGTGGGGCCGCGCGATCTCGCGCCGGTGCCGCAGCTGCCGGAGGTGCTGGTCGCCGTCGACAACATGCCCGCCGGCATGGTGCTGAAGCCCGAGCACATGCGGTGGCAGCCGATCCTCGAGACCACGGTTTCGCCCGACCACTTCGTCAAGGGTCAGGTGAATCAGCAGGACCTGGTGGGCAGCGTCGTCCGGCAGTCGATCGCGAAGGGCGAGCCGCTGATCCCGGCGCGGATCGTGCGGCCCGGCGACCGCGGCTTCCTCGCCGCGATCCTGACCCCCGGCATGCGCGCCGTCACCGTGCCGATCAACATGACGTCCGGCATCGCGGGCCTGATCTTTCCCGGCGACCGCGTCGACCTGATCCTGACGCACGCCATCGACACAACGGAGGAGAGCAAGCGCGAGCGGCGCGCGAGCGAGACCGTGCTCTACAACGTGCGCATCCTCGCCACCGACCAGCGCACCGACTTCGAGGAGGGGACGCCCGGTCAGCCGGCGAAGACCGTGACCCTCGAGGTCAACCCGAAGCAGGCCGAGGTCATCGCGATGGTGAGCGAACTCGGCCGCCTCGCCCTCAGCCTGCGCAGCATCAAGAGCGAAGAGGGCGCGCTGGCCGAAGACGCCAACGCCGTCGGCCCGATCCCCCGCGCCGAGCGGACTTACACCCTCGACAGCGAAGTGAGCGCGCTCCTGCCGGACGCGCGCGTCAAGAAGGACCAGCGCAAGGAGCGCGAGATCCTCGTGCTCCGGGGCGGCCAGGCGCCGCAGCCGGTCACCTACTGATACGCGGCCCCATCAGCGCCAGGAACCCGTCATGCACGCCAGGAAACTGCTCATCGCTGCCGCTGCCGCCGCCCTCTTCGTGGCCGGCTCGGCGGATGTGACCAACGCCGCGAAGGTGATCGCGCCGAACGCGGCACCGCTCACGATCGACATGCACCAGGGCCGCCTGATCCGGCTCGATCGTCCGGCGGCCGGCGTGTTCATCGCCGATCCCGCGATCGCCGACGTCCAGGTCAAGTCGCCGCAGATCATCTACATCTTCGGCAAGGCCGCCGGTGAGACCTCGCTCTACGCGGTCGACCAGGACGACAAGGTGATCGTCGGAATGCCGATCACCGTCAGCCTCAACATCGACCGGCTGCGCGAGGCCATCTCTTCGGCGACCGGCGGTGCCACGGTCAACGTCCGCCAGCTTGGCGACTCCGTCGTGATCGAGGGCACGGTGCGCGATCCGCTGGACGCGGAGGAGGCCCGCAAGGTCGCCGCGGGCTTCGCCGGCGAGGAGAAGGTGATCAACCGCCTCAAGGTGCTGGCGCCGACGCAGGTCAACCTGCGCGTCCGCGTCGCCGAGGTGCGGCGCGACATCACCAAGCGGTTCGGCATCAGCTGGGACCTGTTCACCTCGATCGGCGACTTTACCTTCGGTGTGGCGCAGGGCGCGGCGACCGTGCCGAGCGGCGAAACCTTCCCGACGTCCAATCTCGTCAGGCGCGGGACCGATGGTTCGAATGCGCTGTACGGCCTGCTCTCCGGCGGCGGGATCGACCTCAACACGGTGGTCGACGCGCTCGAGGACGAACGTCTTCTGACGGTCCTGGCCGAGCCGAACCTGACCGCGATGAGCGGCGAGACCGCCAGCTTCCTGGCGGGCGGCGAGTTTCCGATCCCGGTTCCGCAGGACGGCGGGACGATCTCGATCGAATACAAGAAGTTCGGCGTCAGCCTCGCGTTCAAGCCGACCGTGCTGAGCGACGGCCGCATCAACCTGTCGGTCACCCCCGAGGTCAGCGAGCTGTCCGCTGCGGGATCGATCACGATCAGCAACTTCGTCATCCCGGCGCTCTCGACCCGGCGCGCCGAGACGACGGTCGAACTGGGATCGGGCCAGAGCTTCGCCATCGCCGGCCTGCTGCAGTCGTCGCAGGACCAGACGACATCGAAGTTTCCGGCGCTCGGCGACCTGCCGGTGCTCGGCCCGCTCTTTCGCTCGGACGTCTATCAGCGGGGCGAGACGGAACTGGTCATCATCGTGACGCCCTACGTGGTGCGGCCGGTCTCGCAGAAGATGGCGCTGCCCACCGACGGCCTCGTCCCGCCGAACGACTATGAGCGCATCTTCGGTAACAAGGCCGCCTTCGACTCCAACCAGGTGATGTCGAACCCGCAGCAGCGGCCGGAGAACAACCTGCCCGGACAGCGGCGCCTGGCCGGCCCCTACGGCTTCGTCCTGCAGTGAGGATCGTCATGACCGTCGAACATGCAAACCGCCGGCTTCGCGCAGGGATCCTGCCGGTCGCCGTCGGCCTTCTCCTGGCGGCCTGCTCGTCCCAGGCGATCTATCCCGAGGTCGCCGGCATCGAGAAGGTGACCCAGGCCGAGTGGAAGATCGAGCGCCATGCGATCGAGTTCGGCATCGGCAGGACGACGCCGCCTGCCGGCGAAATCGCCGCGCTCGAGCGCTTCGTTCGACCCTACGTCAACGACCCCGCCGCCCGGGTCTATATCGACACGGCGCCGGCAGCTGCGGGTGCGGTGGTGGCGGACCAGCGGATGCAGGCCTTGTCGGCCTGGCTGGACGCGAAGGGCTTCCGCCCGGGCGCCCTGGTCGAGGGCGTTCCCGGCACGGTGCCGGCGACCGATCCGGCGCGGGCGGTCATCTATGTCGGCCGCTACGACATCGTGCTGCCCGACTGCCCCGATTTCCGCAAGCAGACCGGCGCCGACTTCACCAACACCCCGGCCAGCAACCACGGCTGCGCCACGACGGTCAACTTCGCACGCATGCTGGCCGACCCCGGCGACCTGGTCCAGGGCCGTGACCCGGGCTTGGCCGACGGCGAGCGCATGGCCGGCACGATCCGGAACTACCGCGAAGCGGTCAAGGATGCCGCGAAGTCCGGCGCCAAGACGGTCTCCACCACGGGAGGGTCCAACTGATGGGACGAGCACTAGCGGCCCCGAACGCGGCGGACGTCGAGCGTGAGCCGCTCGCCGCCTTCGTCGGCGACGACGTCACGCGCGAGGTCATTGGCCGGATCGCCGCCGAGCGCGGATGGCCGCCCTCCTGCGTACAGTCGGGCGGGGTTTCGACGGCGGCACGCGCACTGGCGATCGTCGATCCGCCGCGGATCCTGGTCGTCGACGTCGCCGACTCCGACGATCCCGACGCCGACGTACGTGCCCTGATCGGCATGCTCGAGCGCGAGGCGCGGGTCATCGTTCTGGGCACGGTCAACGACGTCGCGTTCTACCGCCGGATGCTGGGGGCGGGCGCCTCGGACTATCTGCTCAAGCCGGCGACGCCGGAGGCCTTCCGCGACGCGCTCGCACGGACCGAGGCGACGCTGTCGCCGCAGTCCAAGTCGGGTGCCCGGACGATCCTCTTCGTCGGTTCGCGCGGCGGCGTGGGTGCGACCACCGTCGCCATGAACTGCGCCTGGCTCGCGGCCAACCAGCTGCAGCGCAAGGTCTGTCTCGTCGACATGGACTTGCAGCTCGGCACGGTGGCGCTGTCGCTGGACCTCGATCCGGGGACCGGTCTGCGCGACGCGCTCAGCGATCCGGACCGGATCGACGAGGTGTTCCTGGAGCGCGCGGTGGTGAAGGCGTCGGAGCGGTTCGCGGTGCTCGGCGGCGAGGAGCCCCTGGACGACGCGATGACGATCGAGCCCCAGGCGGTGCGCAAGCTGGTGACCGCGCTGGGGGAGACCTACGACACGATCTTCATCGACATGCCGACGCGCCTGGTCGTGGCGCAGCCGGACCTGCTGTCGGTCGCGAGCGAGATCGTCATCGTGTGCGACCTGTCGCTGGCGAGCCTGCGCGACGTCAATCGCGTGCGGCGGTTCGCCGGGGCCGCCGGAATCGAGGCGCGCCAGCTGATCGTCGCGAACCTGGTCGGCACCCGGAAGAGCGGCCAGCTCGCCAAGGCGGACTTCGAGAAGGGCCTGGACGGCAAGATCGACTGCACGATCCCGATCGACGCCAAGTCGGCGTCGACCGCCGCGAACCTCGGAACGGCGCTCGCGTCGGACAAGCGCTCGGCGGCGACCGCGGCGCTCAGCGCTCTGACGACGACGCTGGTCGGCACCACGAAGCCGGCGAAGCGGCCCTTCTGGCGCCTGAATCGGAAGTGAGGATTTAGATGGTAACGCCTCCGGACGGCAGAGTGATCGACGGCGACGCGGTGGCCAGCGCCCGCGACGCGCGCTTCGCCGAACTCGTTCGCCTGACGACGAAACGTGCCGCGGAGCGCCTCGACGCGACCGCGACGGTGACCGCGTCGATGCCGCGCCGCATGCTGGCGGAGCAGATCGGCGCGGCGGTCGGCGACGTCCTGGCGAGCGGCGACTTCAAGCTCGACCTCGCGGCCCAGCGCGATCTCGTCGCCGTCGTCCTGGAGGAGCTCAGCGAGCAGAGCCGTGCCGGCGGCGGGCATAGCGGCGGATACGGTGGCGGTCATGGCGGCGGCTCCGGGAGCAGCCTTGGAGGCGGTTACGGTGGCGGCCATGCCGGCGCCCAGGGCGGACAGGGTGCGTACGGCGGATCCGGTTCGTCGGCCCAGTCGTCGATCGCCGCGCACACCGCCCAGGCAGGGGCGCCGGCCGAGCGGGGCAACAGCCGGACGCGGATCGACGACGCCCGGCGCGTCGTGCAGCCGCTCCTGCTGGAGCGGCTCGACATCGCCGCGGCGTCGCAGCTGCCGCGCAAGGAACTGGTTACGCAGATCACCGAGGTGGTCGGCGAGATCGTCGTCGAGCAGCGGCTGAAGCTGAACCTGATCGAGCAGCGCGAACTCGTCACGGTCCTGATCGACGACATGCTGGGCCTCGGCCCGCTGGAGCCGCTGCTGGCGGACGATGCGGTGACCGACATCATGGTGAACGGTCCGAAGCAGATCTATGTCGAGCGCCGCGGCAAGCTCGAGCTCACCAATGCGGTGTTCCGCGACAACGCGCACGTGCTGAACGTCGCGACGCGCATCGTCAGCCGCATCGGCCGCCGCGTCGACGAGTCGGTGCCGCTGGTCGACGCCCGCCTGGAGGACGGCAGCCGCGTCAACATCATCATCCCGCCGCTGGCCATCGACGGCCCGTCCATCTCCATTCGTAAGTTCTCGAAGAAGTCGATCAACCTCGACACGATGGCCGCCCAGGGCAACACGTCCGCGCCGCTGAGCACCGTGCTGAAGATCGCATCGCGCTGCCGGCTGAACGTGCTGATCTCGGGCGGTACCGGCTCCGGTAAGACGACGCTGCTGAACGCCATGTCGCAGATGATCGACCATGGCGAGCGGGTCGTGACCATCGAGGACGCGGCGGAACTTCAGCTGCAGCAGCCGCACGTGGTGCGTTTGGAAACCCGTCCGGCCAACCTCGAGGGCAATGGCGAGGTCAACGTCCGCGACCTCGTGAAGAACGCCCTGCGTATGCGTCCCGACCGCATCATCCTCGGCGAGGTTCGCGGCGGCGAGGCGATCGACATGCTCCAGGCCATGAACACCGGCCATGACGGGTCGATGTGCACGCTGCACGCCAACCGCCCCCGCCAGGCGCTGACCCGGCTGGAGAACATGGTCGCGATGAGCGGCATCGACCTGCCGGCGCGCGCCGTGCGTACGCAGATCGCCGACGCCGTCAACCTGGTCGTGCAGATTTCCCGCATGCGCGACGGCATGCGCCGCATCACGCACGTGACGGAGATCGTCGGCATGGAAGGCGACGTGATCATCACGCAGGACCTCTACACCTTCGAGTTCGAAGGCAACGACGCGAGCGGGCGGCTGCGGGGCCGCTTCAAGTGCAGCGGCCTGCGCCCGAACTTCCATCCGCGGGCCGAGCAGTACGGCTTCGACAAGCAGCTCCTGGAGGCGATGGAATGCCTGCCCTCGCAGCGGTAGATCCGATCGCCGTCGCCATCTTCTGCGGCGTCTTCGCCACTTTCGTCGCATTGCTGGTCGCGACCGCCGGCAACGACAAGACGGCGGCGAAGCGGAAGGCGCGGCTGGAGCGGGTGGCCATCCGGTCGACCAGCTACGGCGACTCCGACCTGGCGGCGACGATCCAGCGGCGCGACCGCCTGAACCGCCAGCAGCGGATGGAGGGGCTGTTCGGCCGCGGCATGGCGCGGCAGGCGGCGCTGACCGGCCGGCTGCGTCGTTCGGGTAGCCGGTTAGGGATCGGCGGCTACATCCTGCTGAACCTGGTGCTCGGCGGGATCGCGTTCGGCGGTGCGGTCCTGATCGCCGGGCTCGGCCTGCCGGTCGCGGCGATCATCGGCGTCGGGCTGGGCCTGCTGCTGCCGCACCTGTGGCTCGGCATGATGATCAACCGGCGCACCAACAAGTTCCTGACCCAGTTCCCCGAGGCGATCGACCAGATCGTGCGCGGCGTCCGCTCCGGTCTGCCGGTCGGCGAGGCGATGAAGTCGATCGCGACGGAACTGGCCGACCCGGTGGCGGGCGAGTTCCAGGCGGTGGTCGATCAGGTGCGGCTCGGCCAGAACATGGACGAGGCGCTGTGGTCGGTCGCGGCCCGCCTGCAGATCCCGGAGTTCAATTTTCTCGTCATCAGCATGGGTGTACAGCGCGAGACGGGCGGCAACCTGGCGGAGACGCTGGAGAACCTGTCCGACATCATCCGCCGGCGCCACCAGATGCAGCAGAAGGTCCGCGCCATGGCGTCCGAGGCGCGTGCCAGCGCCTGGATCGTCGGCGCGCTGCCGGTGCTGCTGTTCGGCGCGATGATGCTGCTGAATCCCGACTATGCGTCGGCGCTCTTCACGGACCCGCGCGGCAAGATGCTGCTGGGGGCGGCGATCTGCACCGAGGCGCTCGGCATCTTCGTGATGTCGCGCATGGCCAAGTTCCAGATCTAGGAGCGGGAACCGATGATGGGGCTCTCGACCGAGACGATGATCCTGTTCGCGACCGGGATCTCGACGATGCTCGTCTTCCTGGTCGTCGCCATGATGTTCCGCCGCGATCCGATGGACGCGCGGATCAAGTCGGTTGCAGCGCAGCGCGGCGCCCGGCGCTCGACCACGCGCAACGCCGGTACCCGCGAATCCATGGCGCAGTTCATGCGCAAGACCGTGGAGAAGTTCGATCTTCTCCGCAGCAACCAGGCAAAGCAGATCGCCGAGCGGCTGGCGCAGGCGGGCTGGCGCCGGTCGGACGCAACCATCGTCTATCTGTTCTGCAAGATCGTCCTGCCGCTCGGGGTCGCGGCGACCTCGGTCTTCGCAGTCTACGGCCTGAACATGTTCAATCTTTCGGCGACGATGAAGCTGCTCGCGGTGATCGGGACGGCGCTCGCCGGCAGCTATGCACCGGAGCTCTTCATCCGCAACGCCGTCACCCGGCGCGCCACCGAGGTGCGCCGGAACCTGCCCGACGCGCTCGACCTGATGGTCGTCTGCACCGAGGCCGGCCTGTCGCTGGACGCGGCGATGGAGCGCGTCGCACGCGAGATCGCCGGCAACTCGCTGGCCATGGCCGACGAGATCGGCCACACCGTCATCGAACTGCGCTTCCTGCCGGAGCGCCGCAAGGCGCTGGAGCATCTGGCGCAGCGCACCGCCGCCGTTCCCGGCGTGCAGGCGCTGGTGAACACGCTGATCCAGACGGAGCGGTTCGGCACGCCGCTGGCCCAGTCGCTGCGCGTGCTCGCCGCCGAACTGCGCACCCAGCGCATGGTCAAGGCGGAGGAGAAGGCGGCACGGCTGCCGGCGATCATGACGGTGCCGCTGATCGTCTTCATCCTCCCGGCGCTGTTCCTGGTCCTGCTCAGCCCGGCGATCCTCGACCTGATCGACATGTTCTCGAAGATGTGAAAACGGCGGCGCCCGCGATGCGGGACGCCGCCGTTCGTCGTGCGAGCCGGACCGGCCGGACCGGCCGAACCGTCGCCGGCTCAGACCGGATCCAGCGGTGCGTGCAGGCGGGTTTCGTCGCAGATGATCCCGCCGCGGTCGCCGATAGTCACCGTCCCGTACCGCTCGGCATAGACCGGCGGCAGTTCGCGGCCGTTCGGCGCGGCCAGCCACAGGCGCAGCAGGTGGCGCTTCTTCTCCGGCTCGTCCCAGTCGACATAGGCCGTGCGGTCGTGCAGCAGGGTGTGATTGTGCAGGAACTGCATGTCGCCCGGCTTGAACTCCATGTCGAGGCGCAGCTCGGAATCGTTGGCGAGACTGTCGAAATAATCGAGCGCCTCGACGTCTTCCGCCGTCAGCCGGCGCGCATCGGGGAACCGCTGGGCCGAGTCGATGTAGCGGCGGGCGTAGATCACCGAGAGATTGCCCGCATAGTCGTTGAACACCGGGATCTCGAAATAGGGCTTCTTGCCCGCGGGCACCTCGCCGCGCCGGTCGGTGGCGAAGGGCTGCATCAGCCGCGCCGCGAGATCCGGGCGCTTCGCCGCCATGACGTTGTAGATGGTCATCGAGCTGACGATGCTGCTGAAGCCGCCGGATTTCGCCGTCTTCAGGCAGAGCAGGCCGACGATGTCGCAGGAGTCCGTGTGATAGGTCTGGCGCTCGGTCGTCTGGTAGATGCGGACGTTGGGGTCCTTCTCCGCCGACAGGCCAAGATCGCGCACATGGCCGAGGACGTGCCCCTTGGCATTCTGCGACCGCGCGTTGCCGAGCCAACTGCCTAGGCCGTAATAGATGGTCGCCGCCTCGGCGACCGAGTAGCGCTCCACCGGGATGCCGCGGATGAGAACGAAGCCGCGACCGTTGACGATCTCGTCTTCGATCTTCAGAAGTTCGGATCCGAGTGTCGGAAGCGGGAACTGGTCGCGTCCGATGGCGGCGATATCCAGGCCCTTCGCCTGGGTCGCGCGCATCGCGGCCTCGAGTTCGGCGATCTGGGCGTCCGACAGGCGGTATATCCACGCGTCGGTCTTGCGCATCTCGGCACCGGTCCAGGCCGACGGCCCTTCGACGAAGGGGCGGGGCGGTGTGAAATTGTCGGCGGGTGCCGTAGCCATTGGCGTCCTCCTCGCTGGATGTTGGCGTAAGCTTAACGCAGATTTAATGCGTTCGCATTAGGAAAGCGAATCGACCCATGGGGCCTCTGGACGACGACCACTCCGATCGCCCGGTGCGCGGCGAGGCGAAGACCCGCGAGCGCATTCTCGATGCCGCGGAGCGCCTGTTCGCCGAGCACGGCATAGACGGCGTCTCGATCGCGCGGATCACCGCGGAAGCGGGGCAGCGCAACGCGTCGGCGCTGCAGTATCATTTCGGCACGAAGACCGACCTGATCCGGGAGATCTTCGCGCGCCGCATGGCGGTGGTGAATGCGCGGCGCCTGGAACTCATCGCCGGCGTCGACACCCTGCCGCGGGCGGAAGCGCTGCGCCGCATCGCCGAGGCGCTGGTGCTGCCGTTCGCCGAGCAGGTGGACGGTGGGCCGGACGGCAAGGCCTATGTCCGGTTCACCGCACAGGTCTATGCGACGCCGGGGCTGCGCATGTGGGAAATCGTGCGCGGCCGCCACGACGAGGGCATCCGGCGCATCGCCGCGCTGGTACCGTGGCTGCTGGCCGAGATTCCGCGCGCCGTGCTGCGCGAGCGGCTGGCGCTGACGACGACGCTGATCATCCATTCGCTCGCCGAGCGCGAGCGGATGCTGGCCGCCGATCCGGGCCCGGAGGCGCGTGCCGCACTCGCCATGACCACAGCCACGCTGATCGAGATGATCGCCGGATCGCTGGCGTTGCCCGCCTCCGATCAGGTCGTCGCCGTGGCGGACCTGTCTTGACGCGTGCGGCCCCGCCGACGGCCGTCGCGCCCGGCACGCTGCCGGACCGCGACTGTCCGCTGTGTCCGCGACTGGTCGCCTTCCGCGAGGAGTTGCGGCGGTCGTGCGGGCCCGACTGGCACAACGCGCCGGTGCCGCCGTTCGGCTCGACCGATGCGCGGCTGCTCGTCGTCGGGCTGGCGCCTGGCCTGAAGGGCGCCAACCGGACGGGGCGCCCCTTCACCGGCGACTATGCCGGCGACCTGCTCTATCCGACGCTCGTCCGCTTCGGCCTGGCGCGCGGGACGTTCGACCGGCGCGCCGACGACGGGCTGGAACTGGTCGGCTGCCGCATCACCAATGCCGTGCGCTGCCTGCCGCCGGCGAACAAGCCGACGGGCGGCGAGATCGCGACCTGCCGCGCCTTCCTGCGGGCGGAGATCGCGGCGCTGCCGGCACTGCGCGTGATCCTGGCCCTCGGACGAGTGGCGCATGAGACTGTGCTGACGACGCTGGGTGCGCGGCTGAAGGACCATCCCTTCCGGCACGGCGCGGAGCACATGCTGCCGGCCGGGCTGGTGCTCGCCGACAGCTATCACTGCTCGCGCTACAACACGAACACCGGCCGGCTGACCGAGGCGATGTTCCACGACGTGCTGCGGGCGGTCGCGAAACGGATGGGTGCCGACCCCGCCTAAGCGGCCGGCTGGTCCACCCGGAGCCGCTCGGCCACGCCTTCCTCCAGGTGATAGACCCGATCGGCCGCGGCCAGCCACGCCTCGCGGTGGGTGATCGCGAGCGCCGTGATGCCGCGGGCAGTGAGGGCGCGGATGTTGCGGCAGATGCTCGCCTCGGTCTCCGGGTCGAGCGCGCTCGTCACCTCGTCCAGGATCAGCAGCTTCGGCTCGTGCACCAGTGCCCGCGCGATCGCGATCCGCTGACGCTGCCCGCCCGACAGCCGGGAGCCGCGTTCGCCGACCTGGGTATGGATGCCGTCGGGCAGCTTCTCGACGAAATCGAGGGCGCCCGCCGCAGTGAGGGCGTCGACTACGCGTTCCTCCGACAGGGTCGGGTCACCGAGGGTCACGTTCGCGGCGATCGAATCGTTGAACAGGATGAGTTCCTGCGGGACGTAGCCCACCATGCTGCGCCACTGCGCCACGTCGATCTCGCCGAGGGGCGCGCCGTCGATCAGGATCTCGCCGCCGTCCGGGGCGTGCAGTGCCAGCAACAGGTCGGTCATCGTGGTCTTGCCCGCACCGGAGCCGCCGGTGATGACCGTGACGCTCGCCGCGGGAATATCGATCGAAACGTCATTCAGCACCTTGGTGTCGCCGAACGAGAAGTGGACGTGACGGAACGAGCAACCTTTCGTCAGCGTGGGGCCCCGCGTGCCGATGTGAGTTTCCGCTTCGGCGCCGGCTTCCTCCACCAGTCGGTGTACCGACCAGAAGGCACTTTCGACGGCCGCGGCCTTCTGCACCTCCTGCTGCACCTTACCGACGCTGCTTATCGTCCGCTCGATCAGCAGGCCCATCACCAGCAGTTCCGACAGCGGGATGCCCCAGAAGGTCGTCGTTACATAGAGGCCGACCGCGAGGAAAATGACCAGTAAAGGCTCCTGAATGTACTTGGTCATCTGTTTCGACAGCGTCTGCTGGCGCAGCGCGCGCCGCAGTTCGGCAATCTTGCCTTCCAGGAAGCGGATGACCTGGGCGTGACGGGCCATCGCTTTCAGCGGCTTGATACCGACCAGGGCATCGTTGAGCTGAATGACGAGTTCGCTCGTTCGCTGGGTCTGGCGGCGCCCCGCCCGGCGCGTCTTGCGCACGAACCTCTGCAGCAGCAGGGTCATCGCGCCGCCGCCGCCGATGGCGACCAGGGCGATCGGCCAGGAGATGAACAGGGCGACCACGGTATAGCCGGCCGCCTGTATCATCAGCGTGATGGCTTGTGCCGACATCAGGTACGCTTCCGCCGATCGCGTCACCTCCAGCCCGGCGATGTTGGAAATCCGCCCGACGGGCTGCCCGACGAAATAGGACCAGCGCGCCCGGATCAGGCGCGCCACCAGTTCCAGCCGCAGCTTCGTCGCGAGGTCGGCGACGGCATAGCCGACGTAACTCATGGCTAGGACGCTGAGCCCGGCCTTCAGGATCATCAGGATCACGATGATCAGGGTGAGCGTCAGCATGTCGGGATGCAGGCCGATCCGCGCGAAGACGTCGTTCAGGACCGCGCCCGCTTTGCTCTCGCCGCCGCCGCCTATGGTATTGAGGACGGGTAGCAGTGTTGCCAAGCCGACGGCCTCGACCAGCGCTGCAAGGGCCAAGCAGCCGATGATCCTGAACTGCTTGCTGGCGTAGATACTGAAGAAGATGCGGAAGACGCTTTTCACAAATCAGAGTCCGATGTTCGGGCAGTATGCTGATCCGCCGTCCGGCCCGTCACGCGGCGAGGAGCTTCCGCAGCCGCTTGCCGGAAGCGCGCACCATAGACCCCAGACGCCGGAGCGGCATCATCCGCTCGACGCGGCGTAGCCGCTGCTCGATCGTGCGGCCCGTCCACGGCGGCCGGGCCGCAGCTGCCGCGGCCCCCGCCAGAGGGCGGCGCGCGACGCCGACCATGTGCCGGAACGCCGTCGAGCGGGCGCCGTCCAGGCCGCTGTGGACGATCTCGAAGCCGGCGCCACGGAAGTAGGCGTCGAAGGTGTCCATCGTCAAATGGAAGTTGTGCACGGGACCCGAGGTGAACACCGAGGGACCCGACTGCCGGTGCGGCTCCAGCACGTCCTTCTCGTCGATGATCAGCAGGCCGCCCGGCTTCAGCAGGGCATGCACCCGCTCGAGGAAGGCCATCGGCGAACGCACATGCGCCAGCACATGGATGCTGAGTGCCACGACCGCGTCGAAGCTGCCGTCCTCGAACGCTGCGAGATCGTCGAAGCCGGTGACCGGGATCTCGTACAGCCGCTCCAGGCCACGCGCGGCGGCGAGGTCCAGGTTGGGCCGGAAGGGGTCGACCGCCCACATGTCGGCGCCCCGTTCGGCGAGCGCCTGGGACAGTGCGCCGGTGCGGCAGCGCAGGTCGAGGATCCGCTTGCCGCGCGGGTCGAGATGGCGCGTCACCAGGGGCACCGCCCATTCCCGCGCGACCCGCTCCTCCTTTTCCGTCTTGGCCCGCGCGACGCCCGCAGCACCGGCCCGCGCGAAGGCGCCGGCATCGCCGCGGAATTCGTCGTCGTAGAAGGTCGAGAGGACGTCGACGGAGAAGCGCGGCGAGGCGTACATCAGGCCGCAGCGGCGGCAGAGCATGGTCCGGCAATTCTCCGGCGTCGCCGCCGCCACTTCCACGGCGTCGGCGGATCCGCACAGGTCGCAGGCCGGGACCTTTTCACTGGCCCTGTCGTCGTGCCGGGGACCGGCACCATGACTGACTCCGCGACTGGCCTCCGCAGCAACCATCATCCCCTCCCGGATCGGTGGTCGCGCCGGCGCGACCCGCGCGTTACATACTGCCGCCGGGCGGCGATGCAAGCCACACGCATGCGGGCCGATGCGGCCGCGCGCCGCAGAAGGGAGCGGAAAGGGTGCTCAAGGGACGGCCGCTGACGGCGATCATACCGGTGCGCGGGGGATCGAAGGGCATCCCCGGCAAGAACATGTACATGTTGGGTGGGATGAGTCTGCTGGAGCGGACGATCCGCCTGGCGCTCGGCTGCCCGCGGATCGACCGGACGCTGGTCTCGACCGACGCGCCGGAGATGCATGCCGTCGCCGAGCGCTTCGGCGTGGCGGCACCCGGGCTCCGGCCGGCGCATCTCGCGACCGCCTCGGCCGGCTCCGCCGACGTGGTGGCGCAACTCGTGGAGAGCGCCGGCATTCCTGCGGGCTGGATCCTGCTGCTGCAGGTGACCACGCCGCTGCGCACGCGCGGCGACCTCGAGGGGCTGCTCGACACGTGCGAGCGGACCGACCCCGTCGCGGCCATGGTCAGCCTCTGCCCCTACGAGGGGCCGCATCCGCAGAAAATGCAGGTGATCGCCGATGGGCGCGTCGCATCCTATCTCGGCGGCGAGTCCGGTCGGCCGCGGCAGGAACTGCCGGACCTCTACGCGCTCAACGGTGCCTTCTACCTGATCGATCGCGACCTGCTGCTCCGCGACCGCAAGTTCATCCCGGCCGGAACGGTGCCGTTCGTGATGCCGGCGGAGCGCAGCGCCAATCTGGATACGCCGCTCGACCTGCAGATTCTTGAGGCGATGCTCGAGACGGGACGCTGGCGGCTGGAGGACGAAGAGACCTGACCCGTCAGGCGGCGAGGGCGAAGACGTTGTCCCCCAGCGGGTCCACACGCACGCCGCCGAAACGGCCGGTGGCCGCGGTCAGACGTCCAATACGGCCCTCGACGTCGGCCGCGGAGAGGTCTGGGAAGATGTGCGCCAGGTAGCGCTCGTGCCCGTTCTTCTGGCCCGCGGCGATGCCCAGAGCCCGGCGCACGCCGCGGGCGCGGGCGCGGATCTGCTCGCGCAGCCGGCCGAGCGCGGGCGGGCGGGCGGCGACCGTCGCACCGGCCAGCGCGTCGACGATCCGCTCCGACGCGAGCGCGCCGTCGATGCCGGTGACGTAGCGGCGGATGATGTGCGTCCGGGCCTCGTCCTGTGACGGGCGCAGCGTGCCGGCGGCGGTCAGCAGGTCGACCAGTTCGTCGAACGTGCGCGCGTCGGCGCTCAGCATGTTGGGCAGCGGCAGTTCGTAGAGGTCGTGAACGTACGGCCGGTAGGCGACGGTCGGGCGGTCGAGCAGGAATGCCTCTACCGCCGTCTGGCAGCCGTTCTGGATCACCGCTTCGGTGGCCAGCAGCCAGGGGATGATCGGTCCTTCGTGCAGCACGTGCACGTTGGGCCGGCCGCCGGCGGCGGCGATCCAGGCGTCGGGCGATTCCGACGGGTGCGGTCGCACGACGACGGCGCGCTCCGGCCCGAGCGCGTCGGCGAGGGGGCCCAGCATCTCCAGGAAGGCGCCGAACAGCCGCTTGCGGTGCGCGTTCATCGCCGGGTCGCGGGTGGTTCCGAGCAGTTCCGGCGGCAGCGGCACGCCGGTATCCTCGGTCGAGCCGGACATGGCGGGTACCCAATGGTTCACACCGCCGAAGGCCGAGTTGACCAGAACGAAGCGCCCGAACCGCTCGCGCAGCCGGCCGGCCGCCGCGGCGTGGTAGCTGCGCAGTTCGGGGCGCATCATGTCGGCGCGCGCGTTGCCGCTGACCACGATCGGCTGACCCCGATAGCCGTCGGTGCCGCGCCAGATCTCGGCATTGTCCTCGCCCCAGGCGAACAGCGTGTCCGGGCGCGCCAGGGTGGCGGGTGCCAGCTTGCGGCGCCGGTACATCTCCGGGGTCATGTAGACGAGGCCTTCCTCGTCCCAGGCCATCACCCGGTGGCCGAGCGCGCCCATCGCCTGGAACCCCTTCAGCGCCCGTTTGGTCAGGCCCTTGCCCAGGTAGATCGACGCGGGCAGGCGGTGCGCCATGCGGTGCAGCCGGGTCCGGCAGCCGAAGAAAACGGTGTGGCCGCGTTCCGCCGCCACGCAGGCGAGCAGCAGTTTCGCGTCGAGTTCGCGCGACTGCACCTCGACCGGCAGGAGGATCGATGCGGGAGCGGTCATCGGCGTCTCGGCGGCGTCACGTTCCGTCCGGTGGCTGTCGGGTGGGTCTGAGCGCCACATTTCGTGCGTCGGCGGCCGAACGGCAAGCCGTGCGTGTCGCTTCCCCGGCGTCGTCGCTGTAGGATCAGGATCCGCGCCCTCCTCAGGTTCCCCTGCACCGCCGAGACCCGTGACCCGCCGCATCGTCATCCTCACCGGCAGCGAACTCCGCCACACCTTCCTGCGTACGGCGCTCGCGGCCGCGCCCGGCATCGACGTGGCGCGGAGCTGGTGCGAAGGCGTCGAGAACACGCTGGTTGATCTGGTCGCCGCTCCCGACGTGTCCGCCGAGCAGAAGGCGCACATCGTGGCGCGTGCCCGCTCGGAGGAGGATTTCTTCGGCGCCTTCGTCCGCATTGTCCCTGATCGGTCGAACCCGGTCCGGGTGCCGCGCGGCGGCATCAACGACCCGGCCTGCGCCGAGGCGACGGTGGCGCTGCGCCCCGACCTGATGCTGGCCTACGGCTGTTCGCTGGTCCGCGAACCGCTGCTGTCGGCCTTTCCGGGCCGTTTCCTGAACGTGCATCTCGGCCTGTCGCCCTACTATCGCGGGACAGGCACGAATTTCTGGCCGCTGGTGAACGGCGAGCCCGAATTCGTCGGCGCCACCTTCATGCACATCGACGCCGGCGTCGACACTGGCGAGGTGATCCATCAGATCCGCGCCCGCGTGTTTCCCGGCGACACGCCGCACCAAATCGGCAACCGGCTGATCGCCGACATGGCGTCTGCCTATGCCGCCATCGTGCGCAATTTCGACCGGCTGGAGCGGCTGCCACAGATCCCTGTACCCGAGGGGGGGCGCCTCTATCGCCGGCGCGATTTCTCCGAAGCGGCGACGGCTCAAGTCTACCGGAACTTCGCCGACGGCATGGTCGACCGCTACCTCGCCGACCGCGAGCGCCGCGACGCCGCCGCCCCGATCCTCAGCCAGCCGATTCTGTCCGAGCCGTTGGCTGCGGATGAGGGAGCCGCGCGATGAAGGCCGTGATGTATCATTATGTCCGGCCGGTGCCGCCCGATATGCCGCACTTCCGCTACCTGCACGTCGACGGCTTCCGCCGACAGCTCGACTGGCTGAAGGAGACAGTGGGCTTCGTCTCGCGCGACGCGTTCGTGGAAGCGCTGGAGGGCGGCCCGGTGCCTGACGCTGCCGTGCTGACCTTCGACGACGCCTTTTCGGAC
Organism: Constrictibacter sp. MBR-5; assembly: GCF_040549485.1. Lineage (NCBI taxonomy): Bacteria > Pseudomonadati > Pseudomonadota > Alphaproteobacteria > Rhodospirillales > Allostellaceae > Constrictibacter > Constrictibacter sp. MBR-5. The sequence goes on along the minus strand of NZ_JBEPTK010000001.1, from coordinate 536,744 downwards.
CACTACGACCACGTCTTCCACGAACTGTCGGCGCGCGGCTTGTGGGGCGTGTTCTATGCGCCGTCGGCGATCTTGCGCTCCGACCGGCTGCTCGACGTGCACCGCATCCACGTCCTGCTCGGCCGCGTCGGCGGTACCCGCGCGCTCGATGCGGCGATGCGCCTCGTCGACGACACGATGCTGTCGCACGGTACCATCGATGCCTTCCGCCGCCAGACCTACACCCGCCAGGACAACGACGCCGACACCACCACCTTCAAGCGGGTGATGAACTACTTCATCTCCTATGAGCACCGGGCGGCGGTTCTGGACCGGCTCATGGGGGCTTTCGGGATAGACCCCGCCATGGAGGCGGCGATCAAGCACGACTTCTACGTCGACGCGGCGCAACTGCGGCGCATGGCGGAAGGCGGAATGACGATCGGCAGCCACGGTGCCAACCACCTGCTGATGAGCAAGCTCTCCGAGCCGGAGCAGTGGACGGAGATCGATGCCTCGTTCAGGGCGCTCGCGGAGGTACTGGATGCGCCGGTCGAGACGTTCTGCTATCCCTATGGCGGCTTCCACTCATTCGACGCGACGACCGAGCGCCTGCTCAGCGAAGCGGGCGCGCGCTATTCCTTCAACGTCGAGCCGCGCGACGTCACCGCGGCAGACCTCTCCTGCCGGCCGCAGGCGCTGCCGCGCTGGGACTGCAACGCCTTTCCGTACGGCCGGGCGCATTACGGTCCGACCGCGCCGCCGGCATGAGCCGGCGAGGCGCGCGTTTCAGCTGCCGCGCACCTTGCTGACCGCGAGGCCGTAGCCGATGGTCACCTTGTGCGGGATGTCGTCGAAGGTCAGCTTCGGCTCGAGCCCGAAGCGCGGCAGTTCGGCGATCTTCAGGTCGAGATAGTTGTTGAAGATCGTGTAGTGCTTGCGCGTCCCGCGGTCGTTGACTTCGCGGAACGGCTCGACGTTCACGACATGCCCGCTGGCGACGCGGGCGCACTCCGAGACGGCGGCATCGCGCACCGCCTGCATCTGCTCCAGTGCGAGGGACGTGTAGACCAGATCGAAGGAATTGTCGGCGAACTCCAGGCGGCTGGCATCGCCCTGGCGAATGTCGGCGCGGCGATGGGCGATGGGGTCGACCACCGGCTCCGGCGCATACTCCATCAGAAGCTGCGGAAGCGTCTCCTCGGCCTGCGCCGCATGTGCCTTCGCCACGCCGGCCTGGGTCAGGTCGATCGAGGTGAACCGGATCTCCGGAAACATCGCCGCCAGGACCAGGATGTTGAGGCCGTTGCCGGCGCCCACTTCCAGGACAGTCTTCGGTTTCAGCGCGCGCAGTACCCGCGCCAGCAGCAGCAGGTGCACGCGCTTCGTGCCGTGCGTGCGCACGTGCAGCCCCTGGTCGCCCCAGGTGCACGGCGTCAGCTTCATCCGCATGTCGGCCGGCGACGGCCAGTCCCGGAAGTCCCAGGTCTCCTCGTATTCGTTCCGCACCTTCGACTGCGAGCGCGGGTTGCGCTTCAGCAGCCGCTTGATGTGGTACTTCTTCCAGAAGTAGCGCTGCACCGGCCCGGCGATGGCCTTCCACGCTGCGCTGTCAATCGGATGGCTCTCGACGACGTAGGGCGCGATCGTCTCGGCGATCTCGTGATGGGTCGGCAGCACGATGCCGCCATAGGCGGTCTGGCCCTGGACGCCGCGGGTGGCGCTGGCGGTGGTGTTCATCTCTGGTGTGGTCCCATCATCAGCTTCGTCCCTCCCGGCCGCGAGCGCCCGGCGCGCGCCAACATAGGTGCGACCGTGTCGATCTGCGAGTGCCGAAGCATCGCCGCAGCCGACAATCCTCACGGAGGCGCCCGCGCAGGTGTTGCGGCGGGTTCGGCGGCGACCTATGCAGCCGCTCGACGAAGGCACCGGAAGGTTGAGGGATGCGTCTTGAAGGTCGGCTGAAGAGCTGGGACGACGCGCGCGCGTTTGGTTTGAGCCAGGACCGTGCTGCCGGCGGTCAGATTGGCTGAACCGAGACGGTAACGCTGCGTGCCAGGCGTTCGGAGTCGCGCTGCGACAGGCCGGAGGTGCTGATGGAGAGCTGGCGCAGGCCGTTGAAGCGCGCGGCCTGCGGGAAGTCGGCGCTGCCCAGGCCAACGGCGGAGCGGGCGTCGCCGTCGAGGACGATCCGCAGGGTCGCGGCACGCGACGCGATCTCCGGGTCGACCGAGACGGTCAGGAGGTGATCGGTGTTGCAGTGCTGCTTGAGGCTGGTTTGAATCAGCCCGGCAGACGTCGTGCCGGTGCCGGCCACCTCGGCTTCGCAGAAGACGGGCACCACCGCGAGGATGCGGAAGCTGATGGTGCCAGCGTGAGCCATGGACATCGCCCCTGCCGGCGTCGTGGCAGCGAGTGCGGCCGCTATCGCGATATGTCCGAGCTTCATCGCTGCATCTCCTACGGCAATTCCGAAGGAAAGAATGCATCGGTTCGGTTAACGTGCCCCTAACTCCCCAGAATAAGGGGGGGTGATCGTCTACTGCGGGTCGATCTCGACGGTCACGGTGTCGCGATAGCGGCCGGCGAACTTGTTCCGCACGTCGCCGATCGTAACGCGGATCTCGTAGTTCGTGCCGGTCGAACGGACTGGTGGACGACGCATGATCTCGATCGGGGCCGACATGTCGGCCGGGACACCGTCGAGACGCGCGGTGTAGGCGACCGAGGGAAGGCCCGGCTGTTCGACGTGCTTCAGAACGCCACCGTTCTCCGAGGAGACGCGAATGCGTACGGCGGTATTCGCGCGCACTTGGAGAAATGCCGACTGGCTCTCGCCCGTCTCCAGGATCCCGAAATCCATGTAACTGAAGGTAGCGCCGGGGGAGAAGGCGCCCGCCGTTCCGGCGAGGTTGCTCTGGACGCGCGGCAGGACCTCCGCGGCGATCCGTTCGCCGGTCACCTCCTGGAGAACCTGATCCGTTTCCGCGTCCAGCAGCACCAACCGGAGATTGTCGAGGTAGACGCCGGGCGTCATCATCTGCCCCTCGTTCACCTCGACCTGAAAGTCGACGCTGGTCGGGCGCCCTGCGGCGGCAACGAACGGTACGCCGTCGGCGGGTGCACCGGTCGTCCGCACATACTGCCGTTGAGGCCCGCGCAGACGGTAGATGAGCGAGCCGCCGGGCCCGTGCATCGCCAGATTCGTCGAGCCGCGCGTCTCCAGGACGAGGCGGCCGCGGCAGGACGTACTGCCGGGGTTTTGCACCTCGACGAACATGCGGCCGATGGAACCGCCGGCCCGGAACGGGTCGTAGTCGAGGATGCTCCCCGTCCGGACCTCGGAGATGCGCAGGTTGCACTCGGCTTGGGCCGCCCCGACCCAGCAGAGGAGGACCAAACCTGCAGCGACGGCGTGTTTCCGCATCGGAGTCACCTCATCGCGCCACGGTTATCGTGCCGACTTCCACCAGGCCGCGCGCGTCGTCCGGCACGGTGATCTCGCCAATCGGCGCGGACCGGCCGCGCTGGAGGAGCGCATACCTGCCCGGCGCCAGCCTTTCCGCAACGAACCGCCCGGTGCGGTTCGTGAAGAATATGCCCGGTTCCGCTTCCGCGCCCTCGAGAGGCACGAGGTCTCCGGAAATCAGGGAGAGCGGGGCGCCCGCCCGATCCTCCAGGCGACCGATGACGGTGTTCGAGGCCGCGGTCCCGACCGTGTAGACATACCCGCTGCGCGCGCCGGGGAAGACCTCGAGCTTGCCGGACCCGATGTCGTAGCCGGTCGGAAGATCGGCAACGACGAGAGCGAACTCGTCGCGCTGGTAGGGCCGGCCGATGGCGGCCAGCGCAGGACCCAGCCAATCGGTCCGTGCGGTCTCGCCGCGGGAAAAGCGGTTCGTCACCGATACGTCGCTGTCGGCGATCGTCCTGTGCGGCGCCACGATGACGAATCCGCGGTCGGGATCGCGCCCGACGGCGACCTTGCCCCCGGAAAAACCGACGCCCGTGCGCACCCGGACCGTGGTCGTCTCGTCCTGGCGCGCACCGCCGATATCGTCGGAGATCAGGTCGTGCCGGAATTCGCCCTCGAAGCGATTGCCGATGTACCGGACCTCGCCAAGCGCCGTCGCCTGATCATTGTCGCGGGTGATGCTGACCCGTCCGCCGACCGCGTCCACCGTGTTCGGGAGGTTGCGTTCGAACTGCGTCGTGACGGCATCGCGCCGCGAATCGTAGCGCGCGCGGGCGGAATGGCGAAGGTCGAACCGATAACTCAGGCTCAGGAGGATGCGATCCTCCGTCTCGTCGTCGCCGAACAGCTCGCGGTGGTCGTACGTGACGAAGGCGCCGATGGGACCGAAGAAGCGCGATAGCGTGACGTTGAAGCTCAGCTCGTCCGCCTGATTGCCCCGGCTCTCGGTATAGCCCGCGCCGAAGGAGCCGTTCACCTCCCAGGGCAGCGGCAGGCGGTAACGCGCATTCACCGACCACGCGCGCGAATTGTTTGGATCCAGGTCGTCGAGGGTGGCGAAGTCCTTGCTCGTCGCGTCGAGGACGAGATCGAACTGATGGTCCGCCAGGAGTTCGCCGCTCGATCGCCAACGCCACAGGAGGCTTCCGGCATAGCCGAAGCCGCGCTCCTCCACCGTGCTGGCGGCGGTCTGCAGGCCGATCAGACCGAGGGGAGTGGAGACGACCGCTTCAGCGCCAAGCATGCCCTGCTTGGTGGATCCCTGCGTGTTCACGCCGAGGGTCAGCCCTTCGCTGACGCCCTGACGGTAGAAGCCGGTGAAGGCAGGAATGTCCTGATACTCGACGCCGAGCGACTCCCTCTCCTGGAGGGCGCCGGCGGTGAAGCCGAACTCGTCGATCCCGGATGCCAGCAGGTCTAGATCATAGAACACGGAGAAAGCCGCGATCTCCCGCCGGCCGGTTTCGTCCTCCACGACCAGCCTCACGTCGTTGAGGCCGTCAAAGAAGGGGAGGTCGCGCAGGTCGTAGCTTCCCGGCGCGAGGCGGAGGGTGCTGACGGTGGCGCCGTTCACTACCACCTCGACGATCGATTCGCGGTTCAGAACGAACCGCTGCCGACCCGAGGGACGGACGTTCTTGTAGGGCTGGATCTCGTCATAGAGGCGCTGCACCGATAGTCCGCCGATGGCCGCCGCGCCCTGCAAGCCCACGGTCAGCGGCAGGATGTCACCGGCGGCATAACGGATCGCCTCATCCCAATCGTCGTGGAACAGCGTGACGTTGCCGCGCTGCCACTGGTCATCCGCGTCCTCGTCGTAAAAGCCCTCGAAGCTGAGGTAGACGCCGTCGAAGCCGCCGACGTTCACGAAGCCAAGGGCGGAACCGAGAAAACCGTCGTACCCGGTTTCGCCGCCCAGCGACCTGTGGACATAGGTCTGTGCGGCGCCGAACGTCACACCGGCCGAGACGCCTGACGGGGGAACCGCCCCGGCGGGCGTCTGGTCTGCTGCACCATAGGCGGAGAGCGAGGTGAGGCGGCGGGCGTCTCCGGCGAGGGTCGCTCGCAACTCGATCGACTGGCGGTCGAAGCGGATGTCGAGGCCGGCGTCGCGCAGCGCCTGGGTGGACGCCCGTCCGTCCGGGCCCGCGGTCGCGGACAGACGCTCCAGGATCTCTGCATTGGCCAGCGGTTCGAGCAGCTGGCGAAGGCGCGCGGTCGCGACCTGTGCCTCGCCGTCGGGGGACAGGGCTGCAGCGATGTCCCCGACATACCGGCCGCCGACGAGCAGGGGAACGTTCAGTTCCACGACCCGTTGCGCGAGCAGGTCCGGCAGGTCGTTCGCGGCCTGTGCATGCAACGGAGCCGGCAGAACGAGAGCGCCAGCCAGAAGCGCGGCGCACAGCGCTGGGATCCGCGGCACTGTGGTGCGTCCACCCGTATCCAGCCGCTATTCCACCGGCCGCGACATGGCGGTCAAGCCACCCGCGGCGGCGAAACCTGCCGGTACCGGAAAGACGATTTCGCGGGTCTTGCCAGGCTGGATGAAGGAGATCCCGATGATCTCGATGAGATCGTTGTCCCTGAACGCGATCTCCTCGCCACGGCCGTTGCGGAGCACCCAGATCAGCGGTGTCATGTAGGCGTGCTTGTTACCGGCGTTCCGCAGGCGAACGGTGACCTGTTCGGCCCCGGGGCCAGCTACCGCCTCCACGATGGTCAATCCAGGTTCGGCTCCCGGCGGGACGACGTGCGCGGTGGTCGTGAAGTTGTAGACGACCTGGATGCCTTGGAAGTTAGTTTCGCCGATCTCGATCGGCAGCTGTGCCACGGTAATGGCGTACGTCGAGGATTCGGTAATGCTCTGGGGTCCGATATACTGCAGGCGGAACGCCTGGGTCTCGCCTGGCTGGACGACGGTCTGCGGCGGAAACACGATGAAGTCATCTTCCGCGGGAGTCCGCTGCTCCGTACCGTCCGGAGCGATCGAACGCCGGTTCACGAGGATCTCCAGCGTAATCGGCTGATCGTCGGTATTTTCGACACGGATGACTTGGGAGGTACCCGACCCGGAGGGCGCGAGTTCGTACACCATCGGGGCAACCCGGAAGGCACTGGCGTCAGTCGGAGCACAGAGCGCCGCAATCACGGCCATGCCGATCGCGCCGCCGAGTCTTCGAAACATCTCGTCTTGCCCCCGTGTCTGCGCAAATCGACAGGCGTCCCCGACCGAAAGGGGAGCTTGGGAAAAATTACTTAATAAAAGATATCCGCCTTGATCCGGCGGTGCAACACAGACGGGAAAGGGTGACTGCGCGCTCGCGCAGTCACCCTCGCCGTGCTCGCACTATGTGGCCGATCCGCTACAGGATACGGCGGTTCGGGCCGGTGGGCGAGACCGTATCAGTTCGCGGTGACCGCGATCGTCACGACGTCCGAATAGGTGCCGGCGTACACGTTGCCGGTCGGCTGCGGGACGACGACGCTGATGCCACCGGTCTGGCCGGAGATGAAGGCCGTGGAGCCGCTGACGTTCGTCACCTTCGGCGCCGTCAGCTGCTCGGCCGCGAAGCCGAGGCCGGAGCCGCCGCCGCTGCTCAGCTGATAGGCGACTTGGTTGGGGCCGGTGCCCGACGTGCCGGCGCGGAACATGTAGCCGCCGTTCTGCGAGCTGATGGTGCGGGTGAAGCCGCCCGCGCTGTTGCAGACATAGGTGACGGAGCCGAGGGTCTGCGAGGTGGCGATCGTCAGGTCCACCGCCTCGGTCGTGGCGAGGCTGTTGTTGTTGCCCTGGCACACCACCGGGATCTGTCCCTCGATGGTGAAGTTGAACGAGTTGTCCGCGCTCGCCTGAGCCGCGAAACCGCCGACGACCAAGGCCGCTGCCGTCGCAAGAATCTTCTTCATGTCTCTGCTCCCGTTCCGATCCCGATGCGGCCGCGGGTACCCCCCGGCCGCTGGATCGACAGTCGCAGGAATCGGATTTGCTAAAAATTCGGTTAAATACGTACGTATTTTGCGCTACATAGCATGTATGGAAGCATCTTCTGGTATGCAGTAGCTAACCAGAGGCTACGACAACCCGGGGTGAAAGTGACAGAAGGTAGGGGGAGCTGTTGCGCCGACATCCGTTCAAGTCAAGCGGATGTCGATGAATCGCCGTTTGCATTAATACGTTCTGATGAAGCCGGTGGCGTTGCTCTGAACGATCGGGCGTCCTGTCTGTTAGAGACCGAACTGGGTGCCGTGGCGGCGGAAGCAGCGGCGCGGCGGGTGGCAGAGGTGGTCCGCCACGTCCTGAACGACCTCGGCGGCCGCGCAAGTACTCCCGGCGGGGTTGTGCCCGTGATCGCGAACGTCGTCGTCGGCTCCGGCGCCGACGCTCTGCGCATCGTCGCCGTGGTCACCGCGACGGAGAGCCGGCGGGGCTCCGGATGGGTTGCGGCGATCGGTACGGAACGCGTCGGCCGTGCGCAGGCAATCCGGAGATCCGACCTGCTCGAGGTCGACCGTCTCCGATCCTCCGCCATGGCGGAGACCATCGATGCCGTGCTGCACCACGTCCGTCAGCCATCGACCGCGGCGCTGAACTTCCTATCCGCGGCCAGTGAGGCGGTGAAGCACGGCGCGCCGCAGCCGGAGGTCCTCGACCTGATCCGAAAGAGCGTCCGGAACGTTCAAGAACTCGTACGCGGGATTCAGTCGCTCGATGATCGCCTCGGCGTACGAAGTGACGCAGATCACAGCCGTGACGCCGCTAACAGTTGATAAATGATCATAGCATAAGCGTTTGCTCTGGCCTGTGCGAGTGGAGCGCGGATGAGATCCTTTCACCCTCTCGTTGCAATCGTGGACGACGATCCGAACGTTCGGGAATCGGTGGAGGCCCTTTTGCGGTCGCGCGGCACAATGAGCCGCACCTTCGGCTCCGGAGGGGCGTTGCTCGGCGCCCCGGATCTGCCGCTCTTCGCCTGCATCCTGCTCGACGTGAGGATGGACGAGATGGACGGATTCGACGTTCTCCGTGCCTACAGGCGCCGGGGCGGCGCCGCCCCCATCATTATGCTCACGGCGCAGCGTGATCTCGACAGTGCCGTAAAGGCGATTCGGGCCGGGGCGACCGATTTCCTGACCAAGCCCTATGATCCCGACGAACTCGTGCGCCGAATTGCGTCGGCATTGGACGGCAATGCAGGCACCCGGTCCGGCGATCGAACGGGAGAGATATCCGACCTTATCGATCGGGTCGGGCGGCTGACAGAGCGGGAGCACGAGGTGTTCGGCCTGCTGGTCGAAGGTCACTCCGCGAAGGCCGTCGCCACCATCCTCGGAATCAGCCCGCGCACGGTCGAGGTGCACCGGGCGCGGGTCATGGAGAAGATGGAGGCCCGCAATCTCGCGGGGTTGGTGCGGATGGGACTGGCGCTGCCCGAACACACCTTCGTCCGTCGCGATCCTCCGCCGCCGCGGTTCACGGCGCGCTGCGGGTGATCTCCATCTGGGGATGATCGACGCGGGACGAGGGGGATGACGCTGGAGGGCCGGCTGAAGAGCTGGGACGACGCGCGCGGTTTCGGGTTCATCGCGCCGTCGGGCGGTGGGGCGGATGTCTTCGTGCACATCTCGGCCTTCCCGCAGCGCACGGTCCGGCCGCAGGTGGGCGAGTGGCTGTGGTTCGAAGTCGAATCCGGTGAGCGCGGCAAGGTGCGGGCGCGGAACGTCGGACGCGTCGGCTCGACGCGCAGCCCTGCGAGGCGACCTGAGAGGGAGGCGGGGCGAAGGTCGAGGCACGCCGCGCCGCCGGAGCGGGCGGCGGAACGGCGCGCGGCACGGTCATCCGCGCCGCGTGTCGCGATGGATCCGGCGACGCTGCTGGTGATTCCGGTCTTCGCGATCCTCTACCTGCTCGTCACCGCCTTCTGGCCGGCGCCGGCGTGGCTGCCCGGCCTCTATGCCATCGCCAGCGTCGCGACGTTTGCGGTCTATGCCGCGGACAAGGCGGCGGCACGCGGCGGGAGGCGGCGGACGCCGGAGAGCATGCTCCACCTGCTGGCGTTCGTCGGCGGCTGGCCCGGTGCGCTGCTGGCGCAGGCGCTGCTGCGCCACAAGTCGGCCAAAGTGCCGTTCCGCGTCGCGTTCTGGTGCACCGTCGCCGGAAACGCGGCGGTCGCGCTCTTCCTGTGCTCGCCGCTCGGCGGGAGCATCGGAGGAGGCTGATGCGCCCGCTGCCTCGTGCGGCGGATGCTGCATCTGCGTCGTCGCGGGGAACGACCGGGGCGTTGCGTTGTTCCGCTCCCATCGCAGCCCAGCCCATCGAAGCCGAGGAGCAGCCCATGCCCGAGCCACGCGCAGCGGCCATACGAGAAGCCATCGACGTGACGCTGATGGTGAACGGAGCGGAGCACGCGCTGAGCTTCGACCCGCGCACCACCCTGCTCGACGCCCTGCGCGACCGGCTGCACCTGACCGGCACGAAGAAGGGCTGCAGCCTGGGCCAGTGCGGCGCCTGCACGGTGCTGGTCGACGGCGAGCGCATCGTCTCCTGCCTGACCCTCGCTGTCATGCAGGACGGGCGCGAGATCACCACCATCGAGGGCCTGGCGCCCGAGGGCGAACTGCATCCGGTGCAGGAGGCCTTCGTTGCGCACGACGGCTTCCAGTGCGGCTACTGCACGCCGGGACAGATCATGTCGGCCGTGGCGCTGATCGAGGAGGGGCACGCGGGTTCCGACGCGGAGATCCGCGAATGGATGAGCGGCAACCTCTGCCGCTGCGGCGCCTATACGAACATCGTCGACGCGGTGCGCGCGGCGGCGGCGAAGAGCGGTGCGGCCGCGGGAGGTCGCTCATGACGCCTTTCGCCTATGCCCCCGTTCGCGACGTGAACGCCGCCCTGGCGCAGGCTGGACAGGCGGCGAACGGCGCGTTCATCGCCGGCGGCACCGATCTGATCCAGCTGATGCAGGAGCGGGTGGCGGAACCGGACACGCTGCTGTTCATCGGCAACCTGCCCCTGCGCCGGATCGCAGCCGACCATGAGGGGCTGCATATCGGCGCGCTCGCCCGCTTGGCCGACGTCGCCGACGACGCGCTGGTGCGCGAGGAGGCGCCGCTGGTGGTCCACGCGCTGCTGGAGACGGCCTCGCCGCAGGTGCGCCGCATGGCGACGATCGGCGGCAACCTGCTGCAGCGCGCGCGCTGCCTCTATTTCCGCGACGCGACGACGCCCTGCAACAAGCGGCAGCCGGGTTCCGGCTGCGCGGCGCTGGGCGGCCAGAATCGGCTGAACGCCGTCCTGGGCGGCAGCGACCACTGTATCGCGGCGCATCCTTCCGACCTGGCGACGGCGCTGACGGCGCTGGACGCGAGCGTTGTGCTGGAGGGCGCCGGCGGCGAGCGCAGCGTGCCGATCGCCGATTTCTACCGTCTGCCCGGAGACCGGCCCGACCGCGAGACGGTGCTGAAGCCGGGCGAACTGATCACCGAGGTCAAGATCCCGACGGCACCGGCCGGGCGGCGGTCCTGCTTCCTGAAGGTCCGCGACCGTGCCAGCTTCGAATGGGCGCTGGCGGCCTGCGCCGTGGCGCTCGACCTGGAGGACGGCGTCGTCGCGGGGGCGCGCGTCGTCGCCGGGGGCGTCGCGACGGTGCCCTGGCGCCTGGAGCAGGTGGAGCGGGTGCTCGTCGGCCGGGCGCCGGACCGGGCGGCGGCCGAAGCCGCCGGAGCGCTCGCCGCGGAAGGTGCGGTCGGCCACGGTCACGACGACTTCAAGATCCCGCTGATCAGGAAGACGGTCACGCGGGCGCTGCTGCAGGCGGGAGGTGTGGCATGAACGCGACCATTCCGAACGCCAACAGCGTGATCGGGCAGCCGCTGAGCCGGGTCGACGGCCCCGACAAGGTGCGCGGCACCGCGCGCTATGCGGCGGAGTTCGACATTCCGGATTTGGCGCACGCCGCGCTGGTGCACAGTACCGTCGCCGCCGGCCGGATCGAGGCGATCGACACGGCGCGTGCCGTGGCCGCGCCGGGCGTGCTGTGCGTCGTCACGCACGAGAACGCGCCGCGCCTGCCCTACAAGGAGATGAAGACGCGGCCCCCGGTGGACCCGCAGTCGGGCGAGCAGCTGCACGTCTTCCAGGGGCCCGATATCCTGTTCAACGGCCAGCCCGTGGCGGTGGTCGTCGCGCGGACGCTGGAGCAGGCGGAGCATGCGGCCAGCCTGGTCGCGGTGACCTATGCCGCGAACGGGCAGGCGACCGATTTCGATGCTGCGGAGCCCGAGCGACCCGCCAAGGCGACGGAGGAGGGCGGCCGGCCGGCGGAGGCCGGGCGGGGGGACGCCGATGGTGCGCTCGCCAAGGCGCCGGTGTCGGTCGACGTGCGCTACAGCCAGCCGCGCGAGTTCCATGCCGCCATCGAGCCGCACGTCACCATCGCGGAGTGGGACGGCGACCGCCTGACCCTGCACGACAAGACTCAGTGGGTGAACAACGCGGCGAACGAGATCGCGCACGTCTTCGGCATGGGGAAGGACGCGGTGCGGGTCATCTCGCCCTTCGTCGGCGGCGCCTTCGGATCCGGACTGCGCACCTGGCCGCACGTCACCATCGCCGCGGTCGCGGCGCGTGCGGCGAACCGGCCGGTGCGGCTGGAACTGACCCGCCGCGAACTGTTCCAGTCGGTTGGCTTCCGGCCGCGCACCGACCAGCACCTGATGCTGGGTGCCGACCCGGACGGCCGCCTGCGCGCCCTGGTGCATGAAGCCTGCGGCGAGACCTCGGTCTACGAGGAATATGCCGAGACGACGGTGAAGCCGTCGCTCAGCACCTATGCCTGCGACGACGTGCGGACCAGCTACCGGCTGCGGCGGCTGAACACCAACACGCCGTGCCCAATGCGCGGGCCGGGCACCGTGACCGGCGTGTTCGGCCTGGAATGCGCGATGGACGAGTTGGCCGTGGCGCTGGCGATGGACCCGGTCGAACTCCGGCTGCGCAACCACGCCGACCGCGACCAGGCGAAGGGGCTGCCCTGGTCGAGCAAGGAGCTGAAGGCCTGCTACGCCACCGCGGCCGAGCGGTTCGGCTGGCACCGCCGCAGCCCGGCGCCGCGCTCGATGCGCGACGGCGACCTGCTGATCGGCTGGGGCATGGCGACCGCCGTCTATCACGCCAACCGTTCGGCCGCCTCGGCATCGGCGACGCTTCATCCCGACGGCAGCGTCGTCGTGCGGTCCGCCGCGTCCGACATGGGGCCGGGCACCTATACCTCGATGACCCAGGTCGCCGCCGATACGCTGGGCCTGCCGCCGGAGCGGATCCGCTTCGAACTGGGCGATACGGCGATGCCGTCGGCACCGGTGCACGGCGGGTCGATCACCATGGCCAGCGTCGGCAATGCGGTGGCGGCGGCCTGCCGGGCGTTGCAGGCCAAGCTCGGCGAGCTGGCGACCTGCGCGCGGCAGGGGCCGTTCGCCGGGGCGCCGATCGCCGACGTCGTCGCGCATGACGGCGGCATCGGGCGCCGCGAGCCGCCCTATCGCGTCGTCGCCTACGAGGCCCTGCTGAAGCAGCACAACCTGACGCACTTGGAGGCGACCGCGACCTCCGCGCCGGGCTCGGAGACCGATGACTACTCCAGCTCCGCCTTCGGTGCCGTCTTCGTCGAGGTGCAGGTCGACCCGGACCTGGGCACGGTGCGCGTGCCCCGCATGGTCGGCGCCTACGACGTGGGACGCGTCGTCAATCCGAAGGTGGCGCGCAGCCAGTGTCTCGGCGGTATGGTGCAGGGGCTCGGCATGGCGCTGCTGGAGCAGGGCGAGTGGGACCCGCGCTTCGGCAAGGTGATGAACGCGAACCTGGCGGAGTATCTGGTGCCGGTCTGCGCCGACGTGCGCGAGCTGGACGTGACGTTCGTGCCGGGCTCGGACACCAACTTCAACCCGCTGGGCGCCAAGGGACTGGCCGAGATCGCCATCTGCGGCGTCGCCCCGGCCATCGCCAATGCCGTCTTCCACGCCACCGGGCGCCGCATCCGCGACCTGCCGATCACGCCGGAGAAGCTGCTGCTCTGACGCCGGTCAGATGAACAGCTTGCGCAGGCGGCTGGAGATCACGTCGAGGATCGTCACCGAGGCGACGATGATGATGATCACGGCGCAGGTCTCGGCGAAGTAGAAGCCGCGGATCTGTTCCCACAGCACGACGCCGATGCCGCCGGCGCCGACCATGCCGACCACCGTCGCGGAGCGCACGTTCGACTCGAAGCGGTAGAGCGCGTAGGAGATCCAGAGCGGCATGACCTGCGGGATGATGCCGAAGGCGATCTCCTCCAGCGGATGGGCGCCGGTCGCGCGGATGCCCTCCACCGGCCGCGGATCGATCGCCTCGACGGCCTCGGAGAAGAGCTTGGCCAGCACGCCGGTGGTGTGGACGAAGAGCGCCAGCACGCCGGCGAACGGGCCCAGGCCGACCGCGACGACGAACAGCATGGCGAAGACGATCTCGTTGATGGCGCGTAGCGCGTCCATCAGGCGCCGTACCGGCTGGCGCAGCCAGACCGGCGCCACGTTCTCCGCCGACATCAGGCCGAACGGGATCGCCGCGATCACCGCCAGGATGGTGCCCCACACCGCGAGGTGGATGGTCGTCACCATCTCGGACACGTAGAAGCGCCACTGCGAGAAGTTCGGCGGGAAGAAGTCGCCGGCCAGCGTGACCATGTTGCCGGAGTCGCGGATGAGGTCGAGCGGCCGCATCTCGGCGCCCTGCCACGACCAGGCGAGGAAGGCGGCGAAGGCGGCCCACCCCAGCAGGGTCAGCGCGGAGCGCTTCGCGTCGCGCGGCGGCGGGGCCGGAATGGCGCCGGGCAGGTGGGGCGCGGTTGCGATCTGGGCGTGGGCCATGGGGGTATCCGTGCTGAGAGGGGCGCGCTGGCTGCCGGCCGTGCGGAAAGCCTCGCCCTTTGAGACAGGCCCTCGGCCTTCCTCAGGGCGAGGCTTTCCGACTGCGCCGTACGCTGGGCCCGCGTACCGAGGCGGCCGCGGAGCGGCCACCTCGGAGCGCGCGGTCAGGCGATCAGTTGGTCGCCATCTGCTTTTCGAGCGCGGCGAGCTGGGCGTCGATCTCCGCCATCTTCGCCTTCTTCTCGTCAGCGGCCATCGACTCGTCGGCCTGCAGCTTGGTCTTGGTGCGGAACAGCTCGAGCTGGCGGATCGGCAGGAGCTGGTTGTTGCTCGACTCCTTGAACGGCGCCCAGGCGAGGCCCGCCAGGACCTTCTTCTCCTCGGCGCTCTTCGTGCCGTAGTCGAGGAAGAAGCTCTTCAGCTCCTGCTTGTCGGCGTCGGGCAGGTCCTTGCGCCAGACGATCGGGTCGGACGGGATCAGCGGCGACTTCCAGACCACCTTGATCTGCTCGAACTTGTCGGGCTGGTTGATCTTCAGCCGGTCCATGCTCTCGGTGTTGTTGGTCGCGACGTCGACCTGCTTGTTGGCGACGGCCATCGCGTTGGTCTCGTGGTTGGCCGTGACCATGCGCTTGAACGCCTGCTTCGCATCGACATTGTTCACGGCGAAGACGTAGTAGGACGGCACCAGGAAGCCCGAGGTCGAGTTCGGATCGCCGTTGCCGAAGGTCAGGTCCTTGGCGTTCTTCAGCACGTCCTGGACCGAGTTGAGCTCCTTGTGGTCCTTGTGCGTGATCAGCAGCGACCAGTAGCCGGGCGAGCCGTCGGCGGCGACGGTCTGGACGAAGATCTCGCCGTTGGCGCGGTCGACGGCTTCCATCGCGGACTTGTTGCCGTACCACGCGATGTCGACCTTGCCGAAGCGCATCGCCTGGATGATGCCGGCATAGTCGGGCGCGAAGAACGCCTTAACCGGCACGCCGATCTGCTTCTCCATGTCCTTCAGGAACGGGTCCCAGACCGACTTCAGGTTCTGGCTGGATTCGGTCGAGATGATGCCGAAGTTCAGTTCCTTGACGGTCATCTCGGCGTTCGCCGGCGTCAGTGCGGCCAGTGCGGTGGTGCCGGCCAGGACGGCGGCCAGGGTCAGCTTGCGGATCATGCGGATATCCCCTCGTAGGTAGGCGGGCGTTGGATCGAAGTCGTGATCGGGTGGTTCAGACGGCCGCGCCGGCGAAGGCGCCGGTCGGACGGCGGCCGCGCGGCGGCGGCGGGCGCCGCTGGCCCTCCTGCACCTCGTCGTCGGTGATGTCGGCCAGTTCGGCGCCGTAGATGTCGGCCAGCATCTCCTGGCTCAGCGCGTCGGACGGGCCGTCGAAGACGATGCGGCCGGCCTTCAGCGCGATCGTGCGCGGGCAGTAGCGGCGGGCGTAGGACACCTGGTGCAGCGACACGACCACCGTGATGCCGTCGGCGCGGTTGATGTCGGCCAGCGTGTCCATGACCCGACGCGCCGATGCCGGATCGAGCGAGGCGATCGGCTCGTCGGCCAGGATGATCTCGGCGCGCTGCACCAGGGCGCGGGCGATCGCGGCACGCTGCTGCTGGCCGCCGGACAGGGTGGAGGCGCGCTGGAATGCGCATTCGGGAATGCCGACCCGGGCGAGCGCCGCCAGCGCCTGCCGCTGATCCTCGACCGGGAAGCGGCGCGGCAGGCTGCGCCACAACGGCATGCGGCCCAGTGTGCCAGTCAGCACATTGGTCAGAACCGACAGCCGCCCAACCAGGTTGAACTGCTGGAAGATGAAGCCGATGCGGCCGCGCATGCGGCGCGCGTCGCGCGCCATCCGGCCGTCCTGCTGCATGGGCGTGCCGAGCACGTGCACCGAACCGCCCTCCGTGCCGGCGTCGGCACCGGTGAGGCCGGAGAAATGGCGGAGAAGCGTGGACTTGCCGGAGCCGGAGGGGCCGATCAGGGCCACCATCTCGCCTGGCGCGATCCGCAGGCTGACGCCGTCGAGCGCGCGGCGTGCCGGCGTGAAACTCTTGGTCAGGCCGCGGACCTCGATGGCGGTGGGAGCACCGTCGTTCGAGAGGGGGCCCGCGGCGATCCGGGCGGCCGTGCTGTGGGCCGTCGTCATAGGCGCCTCGCATCCTGTGCAGATGCGGCTGCCTACCAGTGCGACGGTATCAGCTTCACGACGGTTGCGTGAAAGTAAGATGACGGCCGCGCGACGGTGCCGTCTGCCGCAGTCCTGGGCGAGGATTGCGTCAGGCGCCGGTTGCCAGCCACGCCACATAGCCGCCATACGCCAGCAGCAGCACGGCGCCCTCGCGGCGGCCGACGCGCCAGCCGGTGATGGCGAAGGCGATGACCAGGGCGGTGGCGGCGACCATCACCCAGAGGTCGAGGGCGGCGATCTCGGGCGGGAAGGTGAGGGGGGTGACGACGGCGGTGCCGCCGAGGATGCCCAGGATGTTGTAGATGTTGCTGCCGATGACGTTGCCGAGGGCCACGTCGGACTGGCCGCGCAGCGAGGCGACGACCGAGGTCATCAGTTCCGGGAGCGAGGTGCCGACGGCGACCAGGGTGAGGCCGACGATCGTCTCCGACACGCCAAAGTCGCGCGCCACGGTGACGGCACCCCCGACCAGCAGCTGTGCGCCGAAGACGATCAGCCCGAGGCCGCCGAGTGCGACGACGAGGCCGACCGGCAGGGAGAAGTGGGCCGGCTCGGCCGGATCGGCTTCGCGGGTGTGCAGGTCGGCGGAGGCGCTCCCGCCCGTCCGCTCGGCGAAATAGGTGCCGGCGATGTAGGCGATGAGCAGGCCGACGAGGACCAGCCCGCCGAAGCGGCCGAGGCCGCCGAGCAGGGCGATGGGGACGCAGACCAGCGTCGCCGCCGCCAGGACGGTACCGTCGCGGTAGAAGGCGCGCGGGTCGCAGGCGATCGGCCGGATGAGCGCCGCCGCACCGAGGATCAGCAGGACGTTGGCGATGTTGCTGCCGACGATGTTGCCGACGGCGATGCCGGGTGAACCCTTCAGCGCCGCCTCGATGCTGGTGACCAGTTCGGGCGTCGACGTGCCGAAGCCGACGAGGGTGAGGCCGATGACCAGCGGCGCGACACCGAGCCGGCGCGCTACCGAGACGGAGCCGCGGACGAGGGCCTCGCCGCCGGCCAGCAGGAGCACGAAGCCGCCGACGAGTTCGAGAAGGAGCATGAGGATCCGGGCCGGACTGCGGAAACGTCGCAGCGGGAAGTGGGGCGCCGGCCGGCGGCGTCAACCGCCGACCTTCACCTAGCGTGCCCGCCCGGCGACGTCACACCCGCAGCTGGTAGCTCGCCGGCAGCCAGCGATAGCCGTCGCCCGCCTTCTCGACGAAGCCGACGGCCGGGAAGGGCATGTGGTAGCCACTCGCCGGGATGCGGTCGGCGGCCAACATGTCGAGCACGCGCTTGCGCGTCGCGACCGCGGCGTCCTTGTCCATGTCGAAGCGGACGTGCCACTCCGGCTTCTGCAGCGACACCACGTAATGATTGGTGACGTCGGCGAAGATCATGAAGCGCTTGCCGTCGCTCTCGACGTGATAGCCCATCATGCCCGGCGTATGGCCGAAGGCGGCGACCGCACGGATGCCGGGCACGACCTCGCCGCCGTCCTTCAGGAAGGTCGTCTTCTCGGCGAGCGGCACGACGTTCGCCTGGACCAGCTTCGCCGTCCCCTCCGTGGCGCCACTGAGGCGGTCCGGCTTCGACCAGAAGTCGTATTCGGTCTCGCCGGTGACGATCCGTGCGTTCGGGAAGACCGGCTTGCCCTCGCGCATCAGCCCGCCGATGTGGTCGCCGTGCATGTGGGTGATCACCACGACGTCCACCTGCTCCGGCTTGTAGCCGGCGGAGGCCATGGCGGCGACGAGATTGGCGGCGGTCGGGCGGCGCGAATCCGGGTTGCCTGTGTCGAAGAGCACCAGCTCCTTGCCCGTGTTCACCAGGACCTGCGTGAAGCTGATCTCCATCTTGGTTGGCGGCAGGCGGTGTTCTGCCGCATAGGCCTGCACCGTCTCGGCGCTCTGGTCCATGCCGAAGATCGGGTGCGGGCCGTCGAGCTGCACATAGCCGTCGAGCAGGGTGGTGACCTCGAACGCGCCCAGCTTGAAGCGATAGTGGTCGGGGCGGGCAGCGCCCAGCATCGGTGCCGCGGCGTGCGCGAGGCCGCCCCGCAGGATGAACGGCGCCGCGATCGCGCCGCCGACCGTGGCGACGAGGGCGGTGCGGCGTGACAGGCGAAGACCCTTGGTCATGACAGCCTCCTTCGCTGGCGTGTGCGGCCGTTGCGCGGGCCGGCCCCGCGCGTCGCCGTCACCTTCTCGTCCTTCGTCCGGTCGCTGCCGGAACGACTGTTCGGCCGGACGCGGGGCGGGATCATCCCATCGCCCGGATGACATTCTCGCATACGGCCTTGGCATCGCCGAAGATCATCATCGTGTTGTCGTTGTAGAAGAGCGGGTTCTCCACACCCGCATAGCCCGACGCCATCGAGCGCTTCACGAACATGCACATGCGCGCCTTGTCGACGTCGATCACCGGCATGCCGAAGATCGGGCTGGACGGGTCGGTGCGCGCGGCCGGGTTGGTGATGTCGTTGGCGCCGATGACGAAGGCGACGTCGGTGTTCGGCAGGTCGCGGTTGATCGCCTCCATCTCGAAGACCTTGTCGTAGGAGACGTTCGCCTCGGCCAGCAGCACGTTCATGTGGCCCGGCATGCGGCCGGCGACCGGGTGGATGGCGTAGCGCACCTTCACCCCCTGCGCCTCCAGCAGATCGACCATCTCGCGCAGCGCGTGCTGCGCCTGGGCGACCGCCATGCCGTAGCCCGGGACGATGACGACGGAGCCGGCGTTCTTCAGCAGGAAGGCGGCGTCATCGGCATTGCCGGACTTCACCAGCCCGTGCGCGGCGCCCGCGCCCGCGCCCGCGGCGGCCTGCTCGCCGCCGAAGCCGCCCAGCATGACGCTGAGCAGCGAACGGTTCATCGCGGCGCACATGATGTAGGACAGGATGATGCCGGACGCGCCGACCAGGGCGCCGGTGACGATCATCAGCGGGTTGTTCAACGCGAAGCCGATACCGACCGAGGCCCAGCCCGACAGCGAGTTCAGCACGGCGATGACGACCGGCATGTCGGCGCCGCCGATCGGCAGCACGACCATGACGCCCCAGACCAGTGCCACGATGGTCACCGCCCAGAACAGCGACTCGCCGCCGAACCCGAGGAACAGGAAGCCAGCCATGACCAGGAACAGCGCGATGAAGCCGTTGACCGCACTCTGCGCCGGAAAGGTGATCGGTGTACCGGGCACCTTGCCCTCCAGCTTCGCCCAGGCGAGGACGGACCCGGTGAAGGTGATCGCGCCGATGACGGTCGACAGCATGATCTCGATCAGGTCGACCATCCCCATGGTGCCGCCGACGACCTCGATGCCGTAGAGCGACGGCGCGTGCATTGCGCCGCCGGCGATGAACACCGCCGCCAGCCCGACGAAGCTGTTGAACAGGGCGACCAGCTGCGGCAGCTGCGTGAATTTGGCGCGCAGTGAGATGAAGGCGCCGATCACGCCGCCGACGATGATGCCGGCGAAGACGAGGCCGTAGGTCGGCACCTCGGGCGTGGCCAGCGTGGCGACCACGGCGATGGTCATGCCGGCGACGCCGATCAGGTTGCCCATCCGCGCCGTCTCCGGCGACGACAGGCCGCGGATCGAGAAGATGAAGCAGATCGCCGCCAGCAGGTAGGCGTAGGACGCGATATCGCCGCTCATGTCTGCCTCACCGCTTGCGGAACTTCTGCAGCATCCGCTGCGTGATGATGTAGCCGCCGAAGATGTTGATCGACGCCAGGACCACGGCGATGAAGCCCATGATCTTCGAGGCGCCGAACAGTGCCGGTGCGGCCGCGACCATGGCGCCGACGATGACGATGCCGGAGATCGCGTTCGTGACCGACATCAGCGGCGCATGCAGCGCCGGCGTCACCTTCAGGACGACGTAGTAGCCGACGAAGGCGGCCAGCGCGAAGACCGTCAGGCCGAACAGCAGCGGGTCGGCGCCCGTGCTGTGGACGGCGGTCTGGCTGGTCCGGTTGGCGATGTCGAAGGCCTGCCCGGCCAACTGCTCCGCCTCCACGGCGAGCCGCCCCATCTTGCGGGCGAAGGTCGCCGCATCCTGGGCGATTGTGTCGGTAGCCATCAGGACGCCTCCTTCTGCGCCAGCACGGGATTGACGATGCGTCCGTCGCGGCAGACGAGCGTCGCCTTCAGGATCTCGTCGTCGCGGTCCGGCTCGAGCAGCCTGTGCTCGGTGTCGACCATCAGGGTGAGGAAGTTCACGAGGTTGCGGGCGTAGAGCGCGCTGGCGTCGGCGGCGACATGGCCGGCCAAGTTGGCATCGCCGACGATGGTGACGCCGTGTTTCACCACGGTCCTGCCGTTCTCGGACAGTTCGCAGTTGCCGCCCTGTTCGGCCGCCATGTCGATGATGACGGAGCCGGGCTTCATGTCGGCGACCATCTCGGCCGTCACCAGCACCGGCGCCGGCCGGCCGGGGATCAGCGCGGTGGTCACCACCACGTCGATGCGCTTCAGGTGCTCGTGCAGCTTGCCGGCCTGGCGCTGGCGGTAGTTGGCGCTCATCTCGCGGGCGTAGCCGGCGGTGGTCTCGGCCTGGTGCTTCTCGTCGGAGTCGACCTCGACGAAGGTGGCGCCCAGGCTCTCGACCTGTTCGCGCGCCGCCGGCCGCACGTCCATCGCCGAGACGATGGCGCCGAGGCGACGCGCCGTGGCGATCGCCTGCAGCCCGGCGACGCCGGCGCCCAGGATCAGCACGCGCGCCGGAGCGATCGTGCCCGCCGCCGTCACCATCATCGGGAAGGCGCGGCCGAAGAGGCGCGCACCCTCGATCACCGCCGCATAGCCGCCGAGGTTCGCCTGGGACGACAGCGCGTCCATGCCTTGGGCGCGGGTAATGCGCGGCATGAACTCCATCGTGAAGGCGGCGAGGCCGTGCTCGGCATAGGCGGCGATCCGCTCGTGCGCCTGCCACGGCGCCAGGAATCCGATCAGCACGGCACCGGGTCGCATGCGCCGGAACTCCCAGCCGTCGTCCTCCATCGCGGGCCCGCGCACGCGCAGCACCACGTCGGCCGCGCCCAGCGCCTCGGCGATGTCGCCGGTCAGCGTCGCCCCCGCCTCCTGCAGCGCCGCGTCCGGGAAGCCGGCACCGGCGCCGGCACCGGCCTCGACGATCACCTCGAAGCCCAGGTCGCGCAGACGCTTCACGGCATCCGGACTGCCGGCCATGCGCCGCTCCAGCAGGTCGCGCTCCTTCGGAATGACCAGCTTCATCGCCTGCTCCGCAGAAAAGGGCAGGGATAGTTGCACGAAGAACGGCCGGCCTCCAGTGGCGGACGGCGGCACTTCAATGCCGCCTCGTGCGTCGCTTCCGGGTTTCTGCAAGGACACGCCCCGCCAGCGCCTGGACGGAGCCGGACATTTTCGCCGGACATATTGTCCACGAGGCCGCCTACAGCTTTTGCGACTGTAAACTTGTTCGCTACCGATTTTCGGGGATAGTGGCGGTGTAGCCGGATGCCACAACAAAAGATGTCGCGCGAGGCCGGGACCTAGAACGGGGATCAGAAGGACACTATGCCAGACAGGCCTTCGGTAACATTCGCCGATGCGGAGATGTACCTCATCCGCGATGCGCAGAACTGGGCGAACGTGGTCATCGATGAGGACACCGGAACCTTCATGTCAATCGGCTCGGAGGGCGTCTTCGCGGCCTGCTGGCCGAGCGGGCCCAGTGCCGGGCTGAAGGCGACCCTGCGCGGCCTCGACTTCGAGCGATTTTGCGAGCGTTGCGGCTGCGACGCCGCGGACGCGCGGTCGGCGGCATTCTGGGACAGGATCTGGCCGCACGTGATCTCGGCGATGAACTGGGACGGGGTCCACGCCGAACACTGACCCGGCGCGCGCGCTTTACGCCGCATTAATCGTGTTCGCGCAGGCTATGGCGATCGCGCCGTAGTGGCGCCAGATCGCCGCCGAGCCGGTCTCCGTCATCCTTCGGGTCGCTTTCATGAGCCTGCCGTCCAAGCTCGCCGTACCCGCGGCATGCGGTGCCGCCGCCGTGATCGTGCGGCGTGCCGCGATCCTGGCGACACTGGTCGCGGCCCTTGCGGCCGTACCGGTGGCGGCCCAGGCGGCGCCGGCCTCGACGCCGGTGCGACTCGTCCACGCGTTCAACGATCTGTTCGGCGTCCACGAAGGCTATCGTGCCGTGCATGCCAAGGGCCTCGTATGCGAAGGGAGCTTCATCGCCTCGCCCGAAGCGCGCGCGGTCACGCGGGCGCCGCACATGCAGGGCGTTGAGGTCGCGGTCGTCTTCCGCTTCTCCGATTTCGCCGGGACGCCCGCCGTCGCCTCGGGCACCCCGCATGCGAGCCCGCGCGGGCTATCCCTCAAGTTCCTGCTGCCGGAGGGGTCGACCGACATCGTCGCCCACTCCTACGACGGCTTCCCCGCCGCGACGCCCGAGGCGTTCCTCGGTTTCCTGCAGGCGGCCGCTGCCAGCGGGCCGGACGTCGCCGCGCCGACCCCGCTCGATCGCTTCGCGGCGGCGCACCCGGCGGCCCGGCGCTTTCTCGATCATCCGAAGCCGATCCCGTCGAGCTATGCGGCGGAGGCCTTCTTCGGCGTGAACGCGTTCCGGTTCGAGAATGCCGAGGGGCGATCGGTCCATGGCCGCTACCGGATCGTGCCCGTCGGCGGCACCGACCATCTCGATCCGGCCGTGGCCGCCGCGCGCCCCGCGGACTTCCTGGCGGCGGAGTTGGTGGACCGGCTGGCACGAGGAGCGGCCCAGTTCCGGCTGATACTCCAGATCGCCGATCCGGGCGATCCGATCACCGACGGAACCATCCTCTGGCCGGAAGACCGTCGCCAGATCGATCTCGGCGCGCTGACGATCCGCCGGATCGCCGCCGACAACCCCGCGACGGAGCGGCGGCTGCTCTTCACGCCCCTGAACCTCGTCGACGGGATCGACACGTCCGGGGACCCGATGCTGACGGCCCGGTCGCGGGCCTACGCCAAGTCCTTTTCGATACGCGCCCCCGAAGAGCAGGCCGCCCAGTGACGATGCGCCGAAGCAGCCGCGCCTGGGTGCTCGCCGTCCTGCTCGCCGGGGGCTTAGCAGTCGGCGGCAGCGTGGCGCTGGCCGGTGCCACCTACCGCGTGTCGCAGAAGGGGCGCGCATTCGATCCGCCGCACCTGACGATCGCCCGCGGCGACACGGTCGCCGTCCAGAACGACGATGCCGGGCTGCTCCATCACGTCTACATCGAGGCGGACGGGTTCACGTTCGATTCCGGCGAGCAGAAGTCCGGCGAGATCGTCGCCGTGTCCTTTCCCAAGCGGGGGCGTTTCGATGTGCTGTGCGGCATCCATCCGAAGATGCGGCTGATCGTCGACGTCAGGTAGGCAACGGGCGACCCGGGCGACCATGTCTGAACAGCTGATCGACGAGCGGCAAAGCGCCTCCGGATCGCCGGCGAAGGCCGCGCGACGCGGCGCTGGCGGGCTATCGTCGACCCTTCGTCGGAAGATTTTCCTTGCCTTCCTCGCCATGGCCGCGATCACCGGCCTGCTGGGTTATCAGGGCGTGCGCTGGATCGGCGAATCGGGCCGCCTGGTCGCGCGCACCTATGACGAGCCCCTGATGGCGATCAACTATGCCCGCGCGGCGCTCGCCAACTTCAACGCCCTGGAGGCGGTCGCCGCCCGCTCGGCGCTGGAGGCCGATCCCGTCGCCCGGGAGAGGCTGTCGCAGCGTTCCGAGGAGATCCTGCTCGACCTGTACGACGACCTCGACATCGTCGCCGGCCGATCGGCGACGGCGCGCGCCGAGGGAGCCGCGGCCGAGGTCCGCAGGGCGGTGGCCCGATGGGACGCGGTACGGCGAGATGCCGGCGCGGGGCTGGACGCCTGGCCGCTGCTCGACCAGGCGGCGGACGCCGCGCGCGAACAGCTGGACATCCTCGTCAACCTGGCCGCGGGCGACGGGTTCATCGGGCGGCAGCGCGCCCTGAGGGTGATCGAGCAGAACCGCCGGTTCTATATGGCCGCCACGGTGGTCGCCCTGATCGTCGCCGCGGCGATCGCCTTCCTCCTCGTCCGCATGATCCTGCGGCCGGTACGGGCGGCCTCCGACGTGGCGGCGCGGATCGCTCGCGGCGAACTCGACACGCCGATCCCGACCGCGAGCCGCGACGAGTTGGGGGCGCTGCTCGCCTCGATGGAGGTGATGCGCGACAGCATCCGGTCGATGATGGCCGATGAGGTGGCGCGGCGCCGCCATGCCCAAGGCCGCTTGGTCGACGCGATTGAGAACTCTCGCGACGGCGTCGTCCTCGTGGACGCGTCGGGGGCGGTGGTGGTCGCCAACAGCCAGGTGACCAAGTTCGCGCCCATGATCGAAGGTCGCGTCGCCGAGGGGGCATCCTTCGAGGCGCTCGTCGCGACCGCGATCGAGCAGGGCGTGTTCGCCGCCGGCACCGCGGCGGCGGTGACGCAGCGGCTGCTCGTCGACCCGCTGCCTTCCGTCTGCGAACTGGAGATCGCCGGCGGCCGCTGGCTGCGCATCAGCCGCAGCCGGACCGCCGAAGGTGGCATGATCGCGATGATCGGCGACATCAGCTCGCTCAAGGAGCGCGAGAGCGAGCTGCGGGCGGCCAAGGAGCGCGCCGAGGCGGGCAGCCGGAGCAAGACGCAGTTCCTCACCAACATGAGCCACGAACTGCGGACGCCGCTGAACGCCGTGATCGGCTTCTCCGAGATGATGTCGATGGAGGCGTTCGGGCCGCTCGCGCCGAAGTACAAGGAGTATGCGGACGACATCCTCGGAAGCGGCCGGCACCTGCTGAGCGTCATCAACGACGTGCTGGACGTGGCGCGCAGCGAGTCCGGCAAGCTGCAGGTCGAGCCGGTGCCCCTGGACGTCGCAAGCCTGTTCGCCGCCTGCCGGAAGATGGTCTACGACCAGTGCACGCGTGCGTCGCTGCACTTCGAGGTCGTCGCGCCCGAGCCGCCGCTGCGGGTGATGGCCGATCCGGTCCGGGCGCGGCAGATCCTGCTGAACCTGATCGCGAATGCCGTCAAGTTCACGCCCGCGAGCGGGCGCATCGCCGTCGGCGCAGCGCAGGACGAGCCCGGCTTCGTCCGCATCGCCGTCTCCGACACCGGGATCGGCATGGCGCCGGAGGAGATTCCGCTGGCGCTGGAGGCCTTCAGTCAGGTCGACAGCCGGCTGGCGCGGAAATACGAGGGCACCGGCCTGGGCCTGCCGCTGACCAAGGCCCTGGTCGAACTGCACGGCGGCCGCCTCGAGATCCGCAGCAGGCCGGGCGAGGGCACCACGGTGGAGGTCGTCCTGCCGGCAGCCGATCCCGCTCTCTCGGCCGCGGCGTAAGCGCAGCCTGTCTCTCGGGTACGCAACGCGGCATCATCGGTCAGGTCACGCCGATCGCGGAGGTGCCGCATGGAACGGTTTGAGGTCGTCTGGGACGAGGCGCGGCTGGCCGCGCTGCGCGCGGCGGTGCGGCGCTACGAGGCGCCGCCGTCGCCGCGCGACGCCGGCTGGCGGTATGGCTGCGATCCGGATTTCCTGGCGGCGCTGTGCGCCTACTGGGTCGACGGCTTCGACGCCCAGGCCGCGGCGGCCGACCTGAACCGCTTTCCGCAGTTCAAGGTCCGCGTCGAGGACATCGACGTCCATGCCGTGCACGTGGTCGGCGAGGCGGAGGGACGCCGGCCGCTGATCCTGACGCACGGCTGGCCAGGGTCTGTGCACGAATTCTGGCAGGCGATCGAGCCGCTGGCCTTCCCGTCGCGCCATGGCGGCCGGGCGGAGGACGCGTTCGACCTGGTCGTGCCGTCGCTGCCCGGCTTCGGTTTCTCCGGCAAGCCGGCCTACCCGATCGGCGCACGCACGACGGCCCGCCTGTTCGACCGGCTGATGCGCGAGGGCTTCGGCTATCCGCGCTATCTGGCGCAGGGCGGCGACTGGGGTTCGGCCGTCAGTGCCTGGCTGGCGCTGGAGCATGCCGAGGCGGTGCGCGGTATCCACCTGAACTACCTGCTGGTCCAGCCGGATGCGGAGCCGGCGGGGGCCGAGGAGCTGGCCTGGAAGGCCGCCTTCGACGACACGCAGCAGCGGCTCGGCGGCTACTCGCACCTGCAGATGACCAAGCCGCAGTCGCTGGCCTATGCGATGACGGGCAACCCGGTGGCCCAGGCGGCCTGGATCGTCGAGCGCTTCCACGACTGGGCCGACCTGCGGACGCGCCGGTTCGACGAGGTCTTCAGCATGGACCAGCTACTGACCTGCGTGATGATCTACGTCATGAACGACGCCTTCACCACGGCGGCCTGGTACTACAACGGCGCCACCGCGGAGGGGGTGCGCCGGATGCCGGCGGGGACGCGGGTCACCGTGCCCACGGCCTTCGCCGCGTTCAGCGACCCGCGCTCGCCGACGCCGCCGCGCAGCTGGGTCGAGCGCGGCTACGCGCTGACCCGCTGGACGGACCAGCCGCGCGGCGGCCATTTCGCGGCGATGGAAGAACCGGGCCTGTTTGTCGACGACCTGCGGGCGTGGGCACGCGCCCTCGACTGACCCGGGAACGGCGGACCGTCGCGGCCCAGATCAGAACTGTTCGTCGTCGCCGCCGCCGAACAGCGAGTCGAAAAAGCCGCCACCCTCTTCGCCTCCAGGCTCGTCGGTGTGCCCGGTTTCGTCGGCCGGCGCGTCTTCGGCAGGGGCCGGTGCCGCTGCCGCAGCTGGATTGCCGCCGAACATGCCGGCGAGGGCGTTGCCGAGCAGCACGCCGCCCGCCACGCCCATCGCCGTCTGTGCTGCCCCGGCGAGGAAGCCGCCGCCCCGGGCGGTCGGTGCCGCCGCTGCCGCCGGCTGAGCCGGCGGCGAGGCGGGCAGCATGGAGCCGCGCCCCCCACCGGCGGCCGGGAGCGAGCCGCCGCGCGTCGCGGCGGCTCCCTGGCGGGCGCCGAGGAAGCCCGCCCACGGACCTGCGCCCGAACCCGCCGTGCTTTCGGCGGAGCGGGATGGCGCCTGCCGTTCCAACTCCTCGATCCGCCGCTGCGCGGCTTCGAGGGCGGCGGTCTGCATCACGATCGTCTGCGCCATGAAGTAGGGCGCACCGGGCTGCTCGGCGATGCGATGCCGGATGAACGTCTCCGACTCGGCGTCCCGCGGACCGGCCTGCCGCTCGACCTCGCCCAGCCGGCCGAACAGCTCCTCGATGGCGCGGCGATCCTGGCTATCCATCTCGATCGTCTCCCTTGCGGACCGAGCGACCTATTCGCGCTCGCCGGTGAAGTGCAGCAGAAGCTGGAAGATGTTGACGAAATTGAGATAGAGCGAGAAAGCGCCCA
Source organism: Constrictibacter sp. MBR-5 (assembly GCF_040549485.1). Lineage (NCBI taxonomy): Bacteria > Pseudomonadati > Pseudomonadota > Alphaproteobacteria > Rhodospirillales > Allostellaceae > Constrictibacter > Constrictibacter sp. MBR-5. The sequence goes on along the minus strand of NZ_JBEPTK010000001.1, from coordinate 508,871 downwards.
TCACGGCCAGCTTCTGGTTCGCCTCGGCACCGGCGTGCTCGGCATATTCCGTCTTGATACGCTGGGTGTCCCACGCGGTCAGGCCGATGAACACCAGGATGCCGATGACCGACACGGCGAACTGGAGCGCGCTCGAGCCGAGGAAGATGTTGACCACGCTGGCGATGACCACGCCGATCAGTCCCATGATCAGGAACGAGCCGAACTTCGAGAGGTCGCGCTTGGTCGTGTAGCCGTAGAGGCTCATCGCGCCGAACATCGACGCCGCGATGAAGAAGGTCCGGGCGATGCTGGTCCCGGTGAAGACCAGGAAGATCGAGGCGAGCGAGACGCCCATGACGGCGCAGAACGCCCAGTACATGGCCTGCGCGCCGGCCGCCGTCATCGACTGGATGCGGAAGGAGAAGATCATCACGAAGGCGAGGGGCGCGAAGATCGCCACCCACTTCAGCGGGGTCGAGAAGATCGGCACGTAGAGTGCGGGGGTGGTGCCGACGACGAAGGAGACGATGCCGGTCAGGACGAGCCCCAGCCCGATATAGTTGTAGACGCGAAGCATATGCCGGCGCAGGCCTTCGTCGAACGCGGCGTAGTCGGCCTGGGTGGGGGCGGCCTGCCAGCCGTAGTTGGGCATGTTCATCGCTGTTTCCCGTCGATAGTGGGTTGTTGAAGAAGGGTCAGTAGAGGGTCCTCGCGAGACCCTCGGCCGCCCGGTCCAGGTCCGGCGCGCCGGTCTCTGCGACGAGCGCGTAGGCGACGTCGCCGATCTGCCAGTAGGCCGCCATCATGTCGCCGTAGGGGGCGGAGGCGGGGTCGCGTACGTCGAAGGCGCCGGGCCGCACCGCGAAGAGCGAGAGCGGGATCGCGGCCTCGGTCCTGATCGACATCTCGACGCTGGGGCCGAACTTCGACGGAAAGATTTGGACGTCGGCGATCCGCCATCGTTCCGGCAGAACCGGCAGGACGATACCCGTGGCGGCGCGTATCTCGTCGCGATCGAATGCGGCGATCTCCGGCTGCGACGGCATGCCCGCCCGCACCAGCGTCGTGCGATGCGCCATGACCGCCTCCTCGACGAAGGGCGGCGGCGGGGTCGACGCGATCACGTCGCCGATCGGGGTGGCGCCGAATTGGGCGTGGGCCGTCCAGCCGATCGCGCCCACCACGAGCAGCGCCGCGATCCGGCGGAAGCGGTCGAGCAGACGGCTGCGGCTCAGGCCCCGCTCGAGCCGGCGCGCCGCCTCTCCCGTGGCGATGCGGGCGAAGGTCGGCCTGTCGGCCAGCGCAAGGCGCAGTTCGTCGCGCGTGCGCAGGTCCGACATGATGCGGGCGGCCACGGTCGGATGATGCGACAGATGTGCCTCGACCTCGATCCGCCGCGGCACGTCGAGTTGCTCGTCGACATAGGCCTGCAGGTCGGCATCGGTGATCGGATCAGTCGGTGGGGTCATCGGTTCCTCCCACGATCCTGAGCCGCGCGGCGCCGGGCCGGTCGCCCTCCTCGATCGCGCGCAGCGCGGCGCGCCCGCGGCCGAGCCGCGACATCAGCGTGCCCACGGGTATCCCAAGGGTGGCGGCCGCCTCCTGGTACGACAGGCCCTCGATCGACACGAGGTGAAGGGCGGCGCGCTGTTCGTCGGGCAGCTGCATGAAGGTCCGCCGCACCTCGGCGAGGCGGACCGCATGCTCCTGTGTCGGCTGGCCCAGGTCCGGCACGGTTTCCGCCGCCCGCTCCAGCCGCACGACCGCCGAGCGCCGGGCGCGCACGCTGTCGACGAAGGTGTTGTGGACGATCGACAGGAGCCAGCCGCGCAGGCTGTTTCCCGGACGGAACTGACCGCGTTTCTCGTACGCCCGGACGAGGGCGTCGTGCACCAGGTCTTCCGCATCGCTCTCGTCGCGCGCCAGCGACCGGGCATAGCGGCGCAGGGGCACCAGCTGACCGATGACGTCGAAGCGGGAGGCGGGCGGGCTCATGTCCGGTATACGGCGCCATCGGGCCGGTTAATCCCGGCCGGGTCGATTTTCTTTTCGGAATGCGCCGCCGCCGCGCGGCCGCGCGTGTCAGACCAAGGTGACGACGACGCACCAGACCGTCGCGACCGCCCTGGCCGCCATCCCTGAAGAGTCTTGCGGGGCGGTCCGCCAGACCGCTGCGGTCAGGAACAGGTTGTAGGGCAGCGGTGCGAGGAAGAGCGCCACGGCCGCCGCGCCGGGAACACCGAGCGACAGGGCCAGGAGTGCCGCCATGGCCGCGGCGACGTTGATCGCCGACCCGACGACCAGCATGTCCCACCAGAAGACGCGCCGCAGCGGCACCGCACCGCGCCAGCGGGCGGCGAAGAATTCGGCGAACCGCCGGCGGGGCGTCGTCACTTCGCGTCCGGCTTGACGCCCGCGCCGCGGATCCGCACCACCTTCGAGAGCAGGTCGAACCAGAAGGGCGCGCCCAGGGAGAGGGCGAGGGCCGTCAGGATCCAGCCGAGCACGGCGCGCACGCCGGTCAGCACGTCGGCGAAGGGATCCCGCTGCCAGCCGAGGGTCACGCCGGGCAGGTCGCTCAGCGCCGTCCGCGTGACCTCGACGACGCATTCGGCGGCGATCTTCGCATCGAGCACCGGCCGGTCCGCGGCGGGCGCGGAGGTGTAGGGTTCCTGGGCCTTGCGTTCGGCTTGGCAGGCATCGGTGGCGGGCGTGCCGCGCGCGACGGCGGCCATGGCCGCTTCGCGGTATGCGGTGCGCTGCACCTCGTCGCGCGCGAGCGTACGGAACAGTTCGATCGTGCTGACGTCGAGCCCGACCGCCAGGATCAGGCCGATCCCCAGGGTCGCCATCTGCGAGAAGCGCTTGGTGTTGCCGGAGACGCGTTCCATCGCGTCGTCGAACCACTTGGCCGTCGCCGCCTGCGCATCGGCGACGGCGGTCTGCGCCGAGGCCATCAGCGCGCTGATGGAGCGCTCCATCGAATTGTTCGGGGGCAGTGCCGCGATCAGCGCCGCGAGATCGGCGTGGGCGACGTTGGGATATTTCTCGGCGAGCACGTCCTGCAGGACGGCGACGAAGATCTCGCGCGGGATGTAGGAGGGGCCGCCCTCGCGTCCGCCGTAGCGCAGCCAGCGTCGTCGGGTGGTGAGGCCGGAGATCAGCGGATGCGCGTAGAAGGCCTTCGCGAGCCGCCTGTCGTCCAGCAGAAGTTCGATCCCCCTGCGGAGATGCTGCGCGCGGATGTTGACCACACTGTTGAGGAGTTCCGCCGCCGCCGTGACGATTAGGCTGAGCGACAGATAGACGAACATCAGGCCGATCCCGATGTCGAGCAGCACCGACCCCGTCATGCGCCCCTCCCGCCCGGCCGGAGAGGCGGCGTCATCGAACGCCCGATGTCGCTCCGCCCGCCGGCCACGCGGGAACGATCATAGCACCGGCGGGGCCGGTGCCGTGATCGCCTCTATCACACCCTGACGCGGCCGGTGAGGGTGCCCTTACGGTGCGTCGGCAGTCCAGCCGCCGCCGAGCGCCTTGTAGACGTCGACCGTGGCGGCGAGGCGTTCGCGCTGGGCGTCGACCCTGTCGAGTTCGGACTGGAAAAGGGTCCGCTGGGCGTCCAGGACCTCGAGATAGCTGGAATAGCCCGCCTCGTAGCGGCGGCGCGCGAGGCCGAGCGTGTCGCGCCGCGTCTGGACCTGCCGGGTCTCCGCCTCCAGGCGCTCCGTCGTGGTCTGCTGCGCGCCGACCGCGTCCGCGACCTCGCGGAAGGCGGTGCGGACGGTGCCGCGATAGGTCGACTGTGCCTGCTCGCGGCGCGCCTCGGCGGCCCGCACGTTGGCTTCCGTCCGGCCGAAGTCGAAGAGCGGCGCGGACGAGTTGCCGAGCAGCTGCCATGTCCCCGCGCCGCCGCTGAACAGACGATCCAGTTCCAGGCTCTCCAGACCGAGCAGTGCGCTGAGCGAGAGCGTCGGGAAGTAGGCCGCGCGCGCCACGCCGATCTCCGCGTTGGCCGCGCGCAGCTGCTGCTCGGCGTCGCGGATGTCGGGACGCCGCTCCAGCAGCGCGGCCGGCTGCAGCTCCGGGCGCAGCGGCGGCACCGGCAGCTGGTCGATCTCCAAACCGCGCGGCATGGCGTCCTCGATGATCGCGCGCGGCGAACTGCCGAGCAGCGCGGCGAGCGCGTTCACCTGCTCGTCGCGGGCGCGGCGCAGCTGCGGCACCTGCGCCTGGGCCGCCGCGAGTTCCGCCTGGGCCTGGCGCAGTTCGAGTTCGGTCACGGCACCCGCGTCGAACTGCGACTGCTGGAGGTCGAGCGACTCGGAGCGCGACGTGACGGTCCGCTCGGCGATGGCCAGCTGCTCGTCCAGCGAGCGCAGATTGAAATAGGCGAGCGCGGTGTCGGAGGCGACGGCGAGGCGAACGGCGTCGCGCGCGGCCCGGGTGGAGAGCAGCGCGGCGCGCGCCGCCTCGTTGGAGCGGGCGAGGCGGCCCCATAGGTCGACCTCGTAGCTCAGCACGCTGGCGAGGCGGAAGTCGTTGACCGTGCGGTCGACGGTCGGCGACGTCAGGTCGCCGCTGCTGCGCACCCGCGAGGCCGACGCCTCGGCGCCGAGGCTGGGCAGCCGGTCGGCGCGTGTGAAGCTGAGGTTGGCCCGCGCCTCCGCGACGCGCGCCGCGGCGAGCTGGATGTCCTCGTTGGCAGCCAGTGCCCGCTCGACCAACACGGTCAGCACCGGATCGTCGAAACGCCGCCACCAGTCCGGCTGCACGCTGGTCGTGGTGACGGCTGGGGCGCCGGCCGCCCTGTCCGCCACCTTCGCCGACGGTGCGGCGGACCAGCGGGCGGGCAGCTCGGTCTGCGGCCGCTCATAGTCGGGGCCGACGGTGCAGCCGGCCAGCAGGACGAGGAGGGCGACGCCGCCGAGGAGGGGGGAGCGGCGCAGGCGCACCGGGCGTGGCTCAGGCATGCGCCTGCTCCTGGCGGAGGGCGCGGCGCGCCTCCCGCTTGGCGCCGACACCGGCGATCAGCTTGAAGAACATCGGCACCATGAAGGTCGCGAGGAAGGTGGCGGCGAGCATGCCGCCGATGACGCCCGTCCCGATGGAGTGGCGGCTGGCCGCGCCGGCGCCCGTGCTGATCGCCAGCGGCACGCAGCCCAGGATGAAGGCGAGGGAGGTCATGACGATCGGCCGGAAGCGCAGCTTCGCCGCCTCGTTCGCGGCGTCGACGATGCTCATGCCGCGCTGGTGCGACAGGACGGCGAATTCGACGATCAGGATCGCGTTCTTGGCCGACAATCCGACCAGCGTGACGAGGCCGACCTGGAGGTAGACGTCGTTCGACAGGCCGCGCAGCCAGACGGCCAGCAGCGCCCCGAAGACGGCGAAGGGGACGGCGGTGATCACGGCCAGCGGCAGCGACCATTTCTCGTACTGCGCCGCCAGGATCAGGAAGACCATGACGATGCCGAAGATGAAGGCTTGGGCGGCGCTGCCGCTGGCGGCCTTCTCCTGGTAGGCCGAGCCGATCCAGCCGAGCGTGTAGTCGGCGGGCAGCGTCTCTGCCGCGACCTCCTCGATCGCCGTGAGGGCCTGTCCTGAGCTGTAGCCGGCCGCCGGCTCGCCCATGATCTTCGCCGCCGTGAATGCGTTGAACCGTTCGATCAGATCGGGACCGATGACACGCTCGACCGTCACCAGCGAGTCGAGGGGGATCATCTCGCCGGTGGAGGAGCGGACGAAGACGTTGCGCAGGTCTTCGGGCTTCTCGCGGAACGCGGCTTCCGACTGCAGGGTGACGCGGAAGACGCGGCCGAACAGCGTGAAGTCGTTGACGTACAGACTGCCGAACGTGCTCTGCATGGTCGTGAAGACGGCGTCGATCGGCACGTTCAGCGCCTTCGCCTTCTCTCGGTCGAGTTCCACATGGTACTGCGGCACGTTGGTCGTGAAGGTGGTCCGCACACCGGTCAGTTCCGGCCGCTGCGCGGCGGCGGCGACCAGGCGGGCCGTGACGTCGGCGACCTCCTTGGGCGACGCCCCGCCACGGCTCTGGAGATAGCCTTCGAAGCCGCCGGTGATGCTCATGCCGGTGATCGGCGGCGGGTTGATGGCGATGACCATGGCCTCGGGGATCGTCGCGTTGATCCCCATGAACTTGCCGGCGAGCGCGCTGGAACTGTCGGACGGCTCCGGCCGCTCGCTCCAGTCCTTCAGGTTGATGAAGGAGATGCCCGTGCTGGTCTTCTGCGACTGCGACAGCAGGTCGAAGCCGGCGAAGGTCACCACGTGGCCGACCTGCGGCTGGGCCATCAGGCGACGCGTCATCTCGTCCGTCGCCTGCTGCGTACGGTCCAGCGACGCACCGGGTGGCAGGATGGCGATGGCGAACATGTAGCCCTGGTCCTCCTCCGGCACGAGCGCCGAGGGGATCCGGTTGAAGAGCATCACCGTGACGCCGATCAGCGCGGCGAACAGCAGGACGCCGAGGAACGTCCGGCGGATCAGGAACCTGACGCCCGCGGTATAGCCGGCCGTGACCCGGTCGAACCAGCGGTTGAAGACGCGGAACGGCGCGGCGGGCTCGCTGTGCGACTGCTTCAGCATGATGGCGCAGAGCGCCGGGCTGAGCGTCAGGGCGACGAAGCCGGAGATGGCGACCGAGACGGCGATGGTGATGGCGAACTGCTTGTACATCTCGCCGGTCAGCCCGCCCATGAAGCCGATCGGCACGAACACGGCGCAGAGCACCAGCACGATGGCGATGACGGGACCGGTCACCTCCTCCATCGCCTTGATCGCCGCTTCCCGCGGTCGAAGCTTCTCCGTGCGCATGATGCGCTCGACGTTCTCGAGCACGACGATGGCGTCGTCGACGACGATGCCGATGGCCAGCACCATGCCGAACAGGGTCAGCAGGTTGATCGAGAAGCCAAGCAGGTACATGCCGGCGAAGGTGCCGATCAGCGATACCGGCACCGCGACCAGCGGGATGACCGTCGCCCGCGCGTTCTGCAGGAACAGATAGACGACCAGGATGACGAGGATGATGGCCTCGGCGAAGGTCATGATGACCTCCTCGATCGAGACCTCGACGAACTTGGTTGTATCGAAGGGCAGGGCGTAGGCGATGCCCTCGGGGAAGCGCGCCGACATCTCTTCCAGCTTGTCGGCGACGCCCTGGGTCGTGGAGAGCGCGTTGGCCCCGGGCTGCAGATAGATGCCGATCGCGATGCTCGGCTTGCCGTTGTAGGAGGCGGCGAAGCCGTAATCGCGGGCGCCGAGTTCGACCCTGGCCACGTCGCGGACCCGGAGGGTAGCCCCGTTCTCGTCCGACCGGACGATGATGTTCTCGAACTCCGACGCCTCGACGAGTCGGCCGCGCGTCGTGACCGTGTAGGTGAAGTCCGGTGCATCCGCCGTCGGCTCCTGGCCGAAGGCACCCGCGGCGAATTGCGAATTCTGCTCGCGAATGGCGTCCGCCACGTCGCTGGGCGTCAGGCCGAGCTGCGCCAGCTTGTCCGGGCGCAGCCAGATGCGCATCGAATAGTCCTTGGCCCCGAACAGCGACGCGTCGCCGACGCCCGGCACGCGCTTCAGTTCGTCGAGGACGTTCACCAGCGCGTAGTTGCTGACATAGATCGGGTCGTAGCGCCCGTCGGGCGAGTAGAGCGTGACGACCTGCAGGATCGAGCTGGACCGCTTCTTCACGGTCACGCCCTGGCGCCGCACTTCCTCGGGCAGGCGCGCCTCGGCGGCCTGCACCCGGTTGTTCACGTCGATGGTCGCCTGGTCGGGATCGGTGCCGATCTCGAAGGTGACCGTCAGGCTCAACTGGCCGCTGCTCGACGCCGACGAGCGCATGTAGAGCATGTTCTCGACGCCGTTGATCTCCTGCTCCATCGGTGCCGCGACGGTCGTCGCCAGCACTTCGGCGCTGGCGCCGGGATACGTGGCCGAGACGACGACCTCGGGCGGCACGATATCCGGATACTGGGCGATCGGCAGGGCCCGCATTGCGACGATGCCGGCGATCACCACCACGATGGAGAGGACCGAGGCGAAGACCGGCCGATCGATGAAGAAGCGCGAGATCATCGGGCGTCCTTGGTTTCAGTGGTCTTCGCCGATGGAGCCTTAGGCTCCGCGGCGGCGAGCTGGCCGGGATCGACCGCCTTCACCGGCTGACCGGGCCTGACCTTGATCACGCCCTCCACCACCACCCGCTCGCCACCGGCGATACCCGAGTCGATGATGCGGCCCGCGGGCGTCGACAGGCCGAGCTTCACCGGCTTGACCTGAGCCTTGCCGTCGGCGCCGACGGCATAGAGGAAGGCCCCCTGCGGCCCCTGCATGACCGCGCGCTCCGGCACGGCGATCGAGTCGGGCCGGCTGATGCCCTCCACGATCACCCGCACGAACTGGCCGGGGAGCAGGGTCTCGTCGGGATTGGGCACGGTCGCCCGTACGCGGATCGTGCCCGTCTGCGGATCGACCACGCTGTCGGTGAAGTCGACGAAGCCGGCATGCGGGTGCAGCGAGCCGTCACCGAGACGGACCCTGACCGTCAGTCGCCGGTCCTCCGGCGTCCGGTAGGTACCCTCGTCGATCATGCGGCGCGTCGCCGCCGCCTCGGCGTCCGGATAGGCGAAGTTGACGTAGATCGGATCGAGCTGCGTGATCCGGGTCAGCAGGCTGTTGTCGGCGGTGGTGCCGACCAGGCTGCCTTCCGACAAGGCCTCTCGGCTGGTGACGCCGTCGATCGGCGCGGTGACGGTGGTGTAGTCGAGGTTGATGCGCGCGGCGCGCACTTCGGCCTCGGCGAGGGCGACGCCGGCGCGGCTCGTCTCCAGGCTCGACTGCGCCTCGTCCCGCTCGCGGCCGCTGACCGCCCGGTCCTTGTACAGCGTGGAGACGCGCGCCCAGGTTCGATCAGCCTGGCGCAGCACCGCCTGCTCGGTCTTCAGGCGCGCTTCCGCCTGCTGCAGGGCCACCTTGAACGGCTCCGGGTCGATGCGGAACAGCACCTTCCCCGCCTCGACCCGCTGGCCCTCGACATAGGTTCGCTCCTGCAGGATCCCGCCGACGCGTGCGCGCACCTCAATTTCGCGTGAGCCGGCGGTGCGTCCCGCATACTCGAACTGGAGCGGCACGTTCTGCGGCTGCACCTTCAAGACGCCCACCTGCGGCGGCGGCGGCGCTGCGGGTGCCTGGGCCGCCTGCTTCTCCTCGCAGCCGGAGACGAGAAGCCCGATGAGAAGCGCCGCCGTCAGGGCGCGCGGCCCGCGGCAAATCGGCGTCGGAGACATGGAAATAATCCGAACAAAGTGGCGTGGCCTTCGCACCTGCGGTAGCCATCGGCGTTGAACATACATGCCTGCATGTATATTTCAAGGCGGCAGATATGAGGCATTGTTGCGGGATGTTACGGCGGCGGGATGGCGAGGGAGCGCGATAGAACGGTGACCAGGACCAGGGAGAGGCGGCGATGAGACGAACGAAGGAAGATGCGGCCCGCACGCGCGAGCAGCTGCTCGACGCGGCCGAGAGCCTGTTCCTGGAGAAGGGGGTGTCGCGCACGTCGCTGGAGGAGATCGCGCGCGCCGCGGGCATGACGCGGGGCGCGATCTACTGGCATTTCCGGAACAAGTCCGACCTCTTCCAGGCGATGCATCAGCGTGCCGATCTGCCGCTCGAAGAGATGATGGCGCAGGCCGGAACCGAGGATCGCCCGCTCGACGCGTTACGCGACCTCTGCATCTCGGCGATGCGCTCGGTCCGGGACGACGAACGCCGCCGGCGCGTCTTCGTCATCATCTCGCAGAAGTCGGAATATGTCGAAGAGCTGCGCAGCGCGGCCGAGCGTCAGCGCGAGCAGCGCCGCGGCTTCATGGCGAAGAGCCTGGAGATCATGGAGCGCGCTGCCGCGCTCGGCCATCTCGCGCCGGAAGTGTCGCCCGTGATCGCGGCGAAGGCGCTGCACGCGTCCATGTACGGGTTCTGCATGGATTCGCTGCGCGACCCGGAGGCCTATGACCTCGAGACGGATATCGTGGCGATGATCGACGTGTTCTTTCGTGGCCTGCGCCACGACCCTCAGAGTGCGGCGAACACCGCATAGCCGATGAGCACCCACATGGTGCCGCTCGCGGCGGACCCGATCAGCAGGCCGCGCGTGAAGCGCATGCCGGAGCGGGGCGGCCGGCTGGCCCGGGCCGTTGCGGCTGGGGTGGGCATACGGACGGCTGACGTGGCCCGGAGCGACGACACTTGCATCGAAACCTCCCTCTCCGGTCCAACCGGCAGCGGGCGGGACAGTTCCCGCTCGCCCATACTGATCCCCAGAAAGTTAACGAGTGCTGGCCGGGCTCGATTGCACCTGCGGTATTTTTCTGTTTTGATTCGCCTGCGGTTGTCGGTGGCGGGGGCCAGGGCCGGCCGGCCTGCAAAGAATCGAATCGACCATGTCGGAGGGGAGCCTTTCCCCGGACGGAGGTTCCTGTGGAGGGCGCGTCCACCCGACGGGACGGCCGAAAATAGTGAGTTTGACGGATGAAGAAGCCCACTCTCTTCGGCAAGCCTCTCGGCGGTAAGTCGGAGGGTGACGAAGGCGCGAAATGGACGCCGCCGTCTCAGCAGGCAGGCGGCGTCGGTGCGGCTCCCAGGCCGTCGCAGGACGCTGAACCAACCGGCGGACCGGCGGCCGGACCGCGCGGAACGCAGCAAGGAGCACCCATGGCGGACGCGAAGACCCCTACTCCGAATTTCCCATATCGTGGCATCGGTCCCGGAGAAGGCGCCGCGCGCCCCGGATTCCCGCCGGGTGCGCCCACCCCCGGTGTCACCGAGGAGGAGGGTGCGAAGCTGATCGTCGGTAAGAATATAAGGCTTAAGGGCGAGATCGCGGATTGCGACACCCTCGTCGTCGAGGGGCATGTCGAGGCCTCGATGCGCAGCCGCATCATCGAGATCGCCGAGGGTGGCGTGTTCGTCGGCAAGGTCGAGATCGACAGCGCCCACGTCCGCGGCACTTTCGAGGGCGACCTGACGGCGCGCGAGCGCCTGACCATCCATGCGACCGGCAAGGTCTCCGGCCACATCCGCTACGGTCAGGTGGCGATCGAGGCCGGCGGCGAAATCGCCGGCGAGACCGAGGTGCTCGGCAAGGAAGCGGCGAAGAAGCCGGCCACGCCGTCTTCCTCCTCGTCTGCGGATGCCGCGCCGTCGGCGCCGCGTCCGGTCGAGCCGGCTGCCCTCAAGAGCTGAAACCGCACCCCGGGCACCGTGTCCGGGGCCATCGGATCCGAGGAAGGGCCGTCCCCCAGGGACGGCCTTTTCGTTTGGGCTCTTTAGGGGCGGGGCCGACGATCGCGGGCGGTCCCGATCCCCGACGGGGGCGCGATCAGGACCTGGCCTGCTCCGTGTCGCGCGCGCTCGCCATGATCCGGTCCGAGAGGGCCCGAAGGAGATTGGGATCCTCGGAGCCGACCAGCGCGAAGCTCGCCCTGCCGTGCTGCCAGCAGACGAAGCGCACCTGCTGCTCCTCGAACAGTTCCGCCAGCGTCTCCTGCGCGCCGTCCGCCCGCGTGATGAACAGCGTGATGCGGTGGCCGTCGCCGCGCGCATACATGAGCTGTGCCGCCGGCTTCAGATGGTTGGTGACGAGGCGGCCGCCGAGCAGGTAGTAGCCGGCTTCCGTCAGGTCCGGGAGCGGGACCGGCACGCCAACGCGCTTGGACAGCCAGCGAGTCAGTTCCGCCCGCCGCTCCGCCGGTATCTCCACGGGATGCTCGTCGTCCGAGACGAACAGCAGGTGCGCTTCGACGGCCTCGTGGGCATAGCCGGGCGGCATGTGCCACACGAGCGTCGAGCCGAACCAGGCCATCCCCGCGATCACGGCCGCGCCGCCGAGCATGGCGAGTCCCGGCCGGCCGAAGCGCAGCTTCCAGCTCAGGCGGCGGATCGCCAGCTTGCGGGCGAGTTGCTGCTCGACCTTGTCGAGGCCCGGCCGTGCCGGACCGTCGGGCGTTCGGGCGAAGGCGACGTGCAATGCCTCGTTGAGCCGGAGATAGTCGTCGACGCGCCGCAGGTCGGCCGGCTCGTCCTCCAGCCAGCGCTCGACCAGCGCCGCCGTGCGCTCGTCCGCGACGCCGTCGACGTAGCGGTGGATCTCCTCTTCCGTCGGTCGGTCGTGGACGGTCATGACTTCACCAGACGCAGGTTCGGCTTGCCGCGCTGGGCCAGCAGGTCGCGCATCCGCTGCCGCGCGCGCGACAGGCGCGACATCACGGTGCCCGTGGCGACGCCGAGGATGTCGGCCGTTTCCCGATAGCGGAACCCCTCGACCGCGGTCAGCAGCAGGACCTCGCGCTGATCCGGCTCCAACTGCTCGAACGCCCAGAGCGCTTCCAGCCACTCCAGCCGCTGCGTCTGTGCCGGCGCCTGCGGCAGCAGGTGCGCCACCGATTCGAGATCGACATGCTCCGCCTGGCGCAGACGCTTGCGGACCCCGCCGATATGCAGGTTGTGCAGGATGGTGAACAGCCACGCCCGCAGGTCGGTCCCCGGCGTCCAGCGATGCGCCTGGGCCAGGGCGGTCGCCAGGCACTCCTGGACGAGGTCTTCGGCCTGGTCCGCGTCGCGCACCAGGGCATGCGCGTAGCGCCTGAGGCGCACGACGTGAAGATGGAGCGTCTGGCGCAACTGCCCGTCGGTCATGCCGGCCGTGTGATTGGTGATCCCGGAATCATCTTGGGCCGTTAACGCCGCCTGCAACGGTTTATTCCCGCGCCGTTCCCCGGCCGATGGGCGCGATGGACTTGCGCAGTGGACTTGATGTCGGCCCGTCGGATAGTTTCTGCGCCCCGCCGAACGAAAAGACGCGCGAGCAAGGAGACGAGATATGGCCGGCAGTACCGTCGAGACGCCGTCGGGCGTCGCCATCCTGGGGGCGATGGAGCCCCGCTTCGACGAGATCCTGACGCCGGAGGCCCTCGCTTTCGTCGCCGATCTGCAGCGGACGTTCAACCATCGCCGCGAGGAACTGCTCGCGGCCCGCGTCGAGGCTGACGCGAAGATCCGCGGCGGCGCGCTGCCCGACTTCCTGAAGGAGACCCAGGCGGTCCGCGACGGCGACTGGAAGATCGCCGGCGTGCCGGCCGACCTGCAGGACCGCCGCGTCGAGATCACCGGCCCGGTAGACCGCAAGATGGTCATCAACGCGCTGAACTCCGGCGCGAAGGTCTTCATGGCGGACTTCGAGGACGCGACGACGCCGACCTGGTCGAACCTGATCAGCGGCCAGATCAACCTGGCGGACGCCAACAAGGGGTCGATCACGTTCCACGACCCCTCGAACGGCAAGGACTACGCCCTGTCGGACAAGCCGGCGGTCCTGATCGTGCGGCCGCGCGGCTGGCACCTGACCGAGGCGCACATGACCGTCGACGGCAAGCGCATGTCGGGCAGCCTGTTCGACTTCGGCCTCTACTTCTTCCACAACGTCAAGACGCGGCAGCAGAAGGGCGTCGGCACCTATTTCTACCTGCCGAAGCTGGAGAACCACGTCGAGGCGCGCCTGTGGAACGACGTGTTCGTCCACGCCCAGGAGAAGCTCGGCGTGCCGCGCGGTACCATCAAGGCGACGGTCCTGATCGAAACGATCACCGCCTCGTTCGAGATGGACGAGATCCTCTATGAGCTGAAGGACCACATCGCCGGCCTGAACGCCGGCCGCTGGGACTATATCTTCAGCTTCATCAAGCGTTTCCGCGACCGTCCGGACTTCGTGCTGCCCGACCGCGCGCAGATCACGATGACCACGCACTTCATGCGCTCCTACAGCCAGCTGCTGATCAAGACCTGCCACCGCCGCGGTGCGCACGCGATGGGCGGCATGGCCGCGCAGATTCCGATCCGCGGCGACGAGAAGGCCAACGAGGAGGCGCTCGCCAAGGTGAAGGCCGACAAGGAGCGCGAGGCCGGCGACGGCCATGACGGCACCTGGGTCGCGCATCCGGGGCTCGTGCCGATCGCCAAGGCGGCGTTCGACGACAAGATGCCGAACCCGAACCAGGTCGCGCGCCAGCGCCAGGACGTCCACGTGACGGCCGACGACCTGCTGAAGATCCCCGAGGGCCAGATCACCGAGGCGGGTCTGCGGACCAACCTCGCGGTCGGCGTGCTCTACATCGAGCCGTGGCTGCGCGGCATCGGCTGCGTGCCGATCAACAACCTGATGGAGGATGCGGCCACGGCCGAGATCAGCCGCGCCCAGGTCTGGCAGTGGATCCGCCACAAGGCGACGTTCACGGGGACCGGCACGGTGATCGACGCGGCCCTCGTGCGCCGGCTGCTCGACGAGGAGGTCGCGAAGATGCGCGCCCAGGTCGGCGAGGACGCCTGGACGACCGGCAAGCACGACGAGGCGGCGGAACTCTTCTACGACATGGTCACCGCCGACGAATTCGGCGAGTTCCTGACCTTGCCGGCCTATGAGCGAGTGGTGACGCTGGCGTCCTGACCGGCTTCGCGTCCACGCGGCGCAGGGCACGGCCATACCGCCCCGTTTCGACACGATCATCGTCCTCGGCGCAGCCGTCCGGCGGGACGGTTCGCCGAGTCCGGCGCTGCGCCGCCGGGTCGTGCGGGGCGTCGCCGCCTTCCACGCCGGCCTCGCCCAGTCGATGATCGTGACGGGCGGCTTCGGCCGCCACCCGCCGACCGAGGCGGAGGCGATGGCCGCCCTCGCACGCGAGATGGGGGTGCCTGAACCGGCCATCGTCGCCGAACGCTGCGCCCGAAACACGCATGAGAGTGCCCGCTATTGTGCGGCGCTGATGCGCCGGCGCGGCTGGCGGCGGGCGCTGATCGTCACCGATGGCTGGCATCTGCCGCGTTCGCTGCTGGCGTTCCGGGCCTATGGGATTCAGGGGCAGGGGGAGAGTGCGGGAGGTGGCCGCGACGAGGTCGGCTACCGGCTCTGGCTGAACTATCTCGGCCGGGAGACGCTTGGCTATGCCTGGTATGCGTTGCGCCTGCGGCGCAGGCTGCTCGGACTGGCACCCCAGGAAGACTAGACGGATGGGGCAGGGCCGGAATGCGCTTCCGCCCCGGCCTACCCGCCGAAAGAGGTGCGGGCGGTACCGGGGCGGAAGGTAGAAAGTGTAGAAAGACCGGTCCGGCCTCCGCCCCCGACCGTGGGCGCGGATGAGCGGGACACCATTCCCCCGCCCGGAATTCTGTGCGGCCTCGCCGGGTTCCTTTGGCCGAAGGTCCCAGCGACTTTTCGAGCCGGTCTTGTACCCGTATTAACATTTGGTGGCGGGCGCGGTTCCGCGGCCCGGCACCGGCGCCGATAAAATTTGCAGCGTCAGTCGTAGCTGATCCGCTCGCGGCCGTGGACCGCGTGATAGCGCGGCACGGCATGGCCCGACGGCAGGTTCCACGGGTCGGATTCGGCAAGCAGGCGCTGCACTTCGGTGAGAACGCGCTTCGTGATCCCCGGCGTGTTGGGCGTGGTCAGCGCCTCGCCGATCGGCAGCCAGGTCAGGTCGACCAGTTCGCCGCTGCCGCCCAGGGTGCCTGCCGCATGGGCAGCGTCGCAGATGAAGAACCGTGCATTGAAACGGCGCACGTCGCCGGGCGGCGTGATGGCCCGGAAGACGTAGTCGAGCAGGTCGAGCGCCGGGGCGAGGCCGGTCTCGAAGAACGGCCGCCACGTGTCGGCCAGTGCCGCCTGGTCGACGGGTGCGGCGGGGGGCCGGCCGATGGTCAGGCCCGTCTCCTCGAACGCCTCGCGGATCGCCGCCAGGGCGAGCGCGCGGGCGCGCCGCCGCGTCGCATGCCGTTCCAGCCGCTCGGCGACCGGCGGGCGCAGCGGTGCGGCGACGGGGACCTGCGCATCCTCCATGTCGACCCGGCCGCCCGGGAACACGAAGGTGTTCGGCATGAACACGTGCTTGTGGTGCCGGTGGCCCATCAGCACGGCCGGCTCCGGTCCGTCGCGCTTGACCAGGATCAGGGCCGCGGCGTCGCGTGGCCTGATGCCGGTCGTGCCGGGCTTGCGCGGCAGGCGCCCGATGCGGTGCGTCGCGGCGCCGCCCGAGGCCTCGGGTGCCGACTCCTCCGGTGCCGTCTGCTTCAATGGTCGCTTCCGTGGAAGATCTGGTCGCGCATGCCGGTGTCGTATTCGGCACCGGCGGCGGTGATCGCATAGCCGTTCTCGACCTGGCGGATCAGGCCCTTGCGGCCCAGCGCCGCCCAGACGGCGGGATTGCCGAGGCCGGTCGCGTCGGCGGTCATCACCACGGCGCGGCCGATGTGGAAGTGGTTGCCGTGGGCATGCGGGAGCGAGCGGATCACGGTCTCGCCGGTCGCCTCGTCCGTGCTGGTGAGGTCGGGCTGGCGCGCCACCTCCTGCAGCAGGGTGAGGGTCTTCAGCTGTAGGCTGTTCAGCTTCAGCGGGTTCTTCTTCGGGGACATCAGGGTTTGCCGTTCACATAGGGCTTCAGGGCCGCATAGATCGTGCGGGTGACGGGTGTATCGACGCCGTAGGTGCGGCCGAGTTCCACCACCTTGCCGGCCAGCCACGGCAGTTCCAGCCGATTGCCGCGCACCAGGTCGTTGGCCATCGAGGCCATCGTCGTCGCCGGCTGCGTATCCATGTAGGCGAGGCGGTTCTCCGGGAAGTCGTCCGCCAGCTTCACCCCGACCGCGGCGCCGACTGCGGCGGTCTCCCGTGCCACGTCGAGCAGCAGCGCGCGCAGGTCCGCGTCCTCGCGCGCGATGCCGAGCGGCAGGCGGGTGATCGCCGTGACGCTGGAGAGGGAGACGAGGAAGACCATCTTCTCCCAGAGCGAGCGGCGGATGTCGGCCGACAGTTCCGCGTCCATGCCCGCACCCTGGCATGCCGCCAGGAACGCTTCGGCCCGGTCGCTGCGGCTGCCGTCGAGCTCGCCGTAGATGACTTTGCGCATCTTGCCGGTCTGGCGCACGACGCCCGGCCGCTCGATCAGCCCGCCGATCAGCGCCACGCCGCCCATGACATGATCCTTGCCGAGGATCGGCATCAGCCGGTCCGGCGCGTCGATGCCGTTCTGGATGGGAATGACGAAGGTGTCGGGGCCGATGAGCGGCTTGATCGCCTCGCCGGCGCTCTCGACGTCCCACAGCTTCACGCAGAAGAGCACGGCGTCGACCGGGCCGACGCTGGCCGGGTCGTCGGTGGCGCGCGTCTCGGGCAGGTGGAAGTCGCCCAGCGGCCCTTCCACGCGCAGGCCCTCCTCACGCATCGCCTTCAGGTGGGCGCCGCGCGCGACGAAGGTGACCTCATGCCCGCCCAGTGCCATCGCCATCCCGAAGGGGGCGCCGACGCCGCCGGCGCCAATGACCGCAATCTTCATGCCTCGATGCGCTCCATCCCGTTTGTTGCGCCCAATCAAGCCCGGGCGGCGGCGCGGGCGCAAGACCCCTTCGGACCGCGCCGCGCCGGCGCGATCTGCCGCCCGGCGTGTTTCCGTCACACATCGCGCGGATCGGTTGCGCCACGGCGACGCGGACACCTCGCCGGGTGCGGTTCCATGTTAATGATTTCGTGCGATTGATGATCGATCGTAAGGGTTAGACCTTTCCGCGAGGCGGCCGTGCCGGCTCCTGTCGTTCAGCCCGCGAGGCCGCGATGCACGAACCGATTCCCATGCCGGCGGCCGCTCCGCCGGCCCATCCCGTCGCCTTCACCGGGCAGCGGCCCGTCTTCCGGCGGTTGGTGACCCGAGGCGCGCTCCTGGAACTGCTCACGCTCGGCTTCTACCGCTTCTGGCTGGCGACCGACATCCGCCGGCACCTCTGGTCGCACACGGCGGTCGACGGCGACGCCGCGGAGTATATCGGCCGCGCCAAGGAGTTGCTGATTGGCTTTCTGGTGGCGCTGGCGATCCTGCTGCCGGTTTACCTCGCCTATTTCCTCCTGGGCATCGAGGCCGAGCGGCTGCAGAGCTTCGCCAGCATCCCGCTCTTCCTGTTCTTCTACCTCTTCTCGCAGTTCGCCATGTACCGGGCGCGGCGCTACCGGCTGACGCGGACGGTCTGGCGCGGCCTGCGCTTCTCGATGGGCGGCTCGGGCTGGAGCTATGCCTGGCGCGCCGGCCTGTGGAGCCTGGCGACGATCCTGACGCTGGGGTTGGCGCTGCCGTGGCGGCAGGCGGCGCTGGAGCGCTACAAACTGCGCCACACCGCCTACGGGTCGCTGGAAGGGCGCTTCGACGGCACCGGCGGCAGCCTCTTCAAGCGGGGCTGGTGGCTGTGGCTGCTGCTGCCGACGGGTGTGCTGCTCGTGCCGCTGCCGTTCCTCGTCGCGGCCTACAAGGCGATAGAGTGGCGCTGGTGGGTGGGCGGCATCCGCTTCGGCGCCGTGCGGTTCGAGTCGTCGCTCGCTAAGGGCGCACTGGTCGGTATCTTCTGGAAGGTCGTCGGGTGGTACGTCCTCCTGGGCGTCGCGCTTGGCGCCTGGGGCGGCGCGGTCCTCTTCGCCGCACTGTCCCTGGTCGACCTGCCGGCGGGGGATGAACGGTTCGCCGCCGTGGCGCAGCATCCCTTCCTCCTGCTGGGCACGGTTGTCGGCTACCTGCTGATGGCGGTCGCCATGGGGATCGTCGTCCGGCTCTATCTCAACCGGGACGTCTGGGCGAAGGTCGCCGGCACGACGACGGTGCACAACCTGTGGGTTGCCGACGATATCGTCGGCCAGGGCGACCAGGTCGATGCGCTGGGCGAGGGGCTCACCGACGGGCTCGACATCGGTGGTCTCTGAGATGGGTCCGATGGACATGGACGGTACGGGGGCGACGGCACAGACGGCGCCGGCCGGCGTGTTCTACGACGGCACGTCGAACCGCAGGCGGCAGGTGCAACTCCGCGTCGCGGACCGGCTGGAGATCGTCGAGGACGGCGCCGTGCTCGCATCCTGGCCCTATGACGGCATGCGGCGTGCCGACGGGCACGGCCGCCTGCGGCTGCGCAACGAGACCGCGCCGATGCTGGCGCGGCTGGAGGTCGAGGATCCGGCGGCGGTACGGGCCGTTCTGGCGCGCTGCCGCGCCCTCGATGCCGGTGAGCGGCGCCAGACCGGGCGCATCGTCGGCTGGTCGCTGGCGGCGGTCTGCTCGATCCTCGTGATGGCGATCTACGGCATTCCCTATGCTGCCGACCGGCTGGCGCCCCTGGTGCCCTACGCGGTCGAGGCGCGGCTGGGCGAGGCGGTGGACGGCCAGATCCGCGCCATTCTGGGCGGCGAGACCTGCGAGACCCCGGCGGGGCGCGCGGCGCTCGACAAGCTCATCGGTACGCTGGCGGTGGCCGGCGGGGCGACGGACGCGATGCGCGAGGCGTTGCGGGGGGCCGTGCTCGCCTCCGACATGCCCAATGCGATCGCGCTGCCCGGCGGCCGGATCTACCTGTTCGCGGGATTGCTGGACAAGGCCGAGGCGCCGGACGAGATCGCCGGTGTCGTCGCGCACGAGATCGGCCACGCGCAGCACCGCGACGCGATGCGCCGTCTGATCCAGACGGGCGGCACGACCTTCGTCCTCGGCCTGCTCCTGGGCGACGTGACCGGCGGCGGTGCCGTGATCGTCGCGGCGCGCTCGCTACTCGACGCGTCCTACTCGCGGGATACCGAGAGGCGGGCCGACGACTACGCCGTCGCCGCCATGACCGCCCTCGGCCGCTCACCGGTGGGGATGGGCGAACTCTTGGTGCGCGTCACCGGCGACGGGCGCCGGGGAACCATTCTCGACAGCCACCCGATGAGCGCGGAAAGGCTCGACCGGATGAAGGGGGCGGCAGGCGCGGTCGCCGGGCCGCCCATCCTGACCGATGCGGAGTGGCGGGCGCTGAAGGACATCTGCGAAAAGGCGGGCGGCTAACCGTCGCTCAGAAGCCCGCGCAGGCAGTGCAGGATCTGCCGCGCGTGCACGGGCTTCTCGAGGCGCGCCGCGCCCGCCAGATCGGCGGGCATCTCGAGGCTCGACGCGTAGCCCGTCACCAGGACCAGCGGAACGCCGCGCCGCCGCAGGGCAGCCGCGGCGGGCCAGATCATCTCCCCGTTGAGGTTGATGTCCAGCGATGCCGCGTCGATCGCTTCCGTCTCCGCCGCCTGCAGTGCGAGGCGGAGCGTCGGCATCGGCCCGAGGACGATACCGCCGGCGTCCTCGATCGCCGCACCGATCTCCGCGGCGACCAAATACTGGTCCTCCGCTACCAGGATGCGTTTGCCGGCAAGCGGAAGCGGGTCATGAGTTCCCGAGGCGGGCGTGAGTGCGGTGGTGCGGGCTTCCGGAGGCGCCGGCTGGCTGTCGACCAGCGCGTCGACCGGCAGGCGCATGGTCGCGACCAGGCCGGACGGCCGGAAGTCGAGGTCGACCGTCCCGCCCAGTTCGTAGCTGACGGTTTGCGCGATCAGCCGGGAGCCGAAGCCGTGGCGGTCGGGGGGCGATGCGATGTGCGGCCCGCCTGTTTCGCGCCAGGCCAGCACGAGCTGCCGGCTCCGTCCCGTGCCCTCCATCTCCCAGTCGATCGAGACCCTTCCGCTGGAGCGGGAGAGGGCGCCGTACTTGGCGGCGTTTGTCGTCAGCTCATGGAACGCGAGCGTGAGGCTCTGCGCCGCCTTGGGGACGACCTTTAAGCCTGGTCCGGTCAGCGTCACACGGTCGGGTTCGCCACCGCGGTAGGCTGCCACCGTGTCGGCGATCAGGTGGCGCAGGACGGCTCCTTCCCAGCGGCTGTCGGCGAGCAGCCGGTGCGACCGTGCCAGTGCCGAGAGCCGCCCGCCCAGGCGCTCCCTGTCGACCACGTCCCCGCCGCGGAGGCTCTGGCGGACGATGGACTGCACGACCGCCAGGACGTTCTTCACCCGGTGATCGAGTTCCGCGAGGAGCAGGTTCTGGTGCGTCTCCGCCCGCTTGCGCTCGGCGATGTCGTTGAACAGGACGGCGACCTGCCGGTCTTCGGCGGGCCCGATGCGGAAGGCGTAGACCTCGAAATAGCGGCCGAGCTGTGCCGCCGGCAGTTCGAACCGCTCCGCCTCCCCGGTCCGCGCCACGCGCCCGTAGGTGTCGAACCAGTG
Organism: Constrictibacter sp. MBR-5; assembly: GCF_040549485.1. Classification (NCBI taxonomy): domain Bacteria; kingdom Pseudomonadati; phylum Pseudomonadota; class Alphaproteobacteria; order Rhodospirillales; family Allostellaceae; genus Constrictibacter; species Constrictibacter sp. MBR-5. The sequence continues at coordinate 487,762 of NZ_JBEPTK010000001.1, read as the reverse complement.
CTGTTCGTGACCCGGCGTCAGCCTGCGCATCGTCCGTCCGACGACGCCGGTGAGCCCCGTCTGGCGTTCGAAGGCGTTGTTGACCTCCACGAAGCGGTAGTCGACCGCCTGTCCGGCGGCGTCGAAGATCATCTCGATGATGCAGAAGCCCTGGTCGATCGAATCGAAGAGCTGACGGTACCGCTGCTCGTTGCGGTGCAGAAGTTCGTCCTGTGCGGCCTTCAGCGCCTGCTGCGCCAGCACCTTCTCCGTGGTTTCGGTCGCCACCGAGAGCAGGCCGGCCACGGTCCCGTCCGAGTCGCGCACCGGCGTCCAGGAAAAGGTGAACCAACTGATTGGCCGGCCCGCCCGACCGGTCAGCGCCACCGGCTGGTCGATGAAATACTGCGCGTCGCCGCGCAGCGTCGCCTCGACGAGTGGACCGTACTCGTCCCAGATCTCGCCCCAGATCTCACGGAACGGCCGCGCCAGCGCCGCCGGATGCTTGTCACCGAGGATCGGGATGTAGCCGTCGTTGTAGATCGATACGAGTTCCGGGCCCCACGCGACGAAGCGCGGCTGGCGGGAATCCAGCACCAGGTCGACCAAGAGGCGCAGGGCGGTCGGCCATGTGTCGGCGGGGCCGAGAGTGGTCGAGTCCCAGTCGTGTTCCCGGACCCGCCGTCCCATTTCCCCGCGCGGGACCGGGCGGCTCTGCACACTCGTCGGCGGAGACCGGCGCTCCCCCATCTCAACTCCCATGACACTCGATATGCTTGAACGACCGGTGAGGCGGGCCGTTCCGTGCCTATGGAAAGAAGCGGTTCGGCGGGCGCGGCAGGCCGAGATTCTCGCGCAGCGTCGTCCCCTCGTATTCGCGGCGGAAGATGCCGCGGCGCTGGAGTTCCGGCACCACCTTGTCGACGAAGTCGTCGAGGCCGCCGGGCAGGTAGGGGAACATGACGTTGAAGCCGTCGCTGCCGCGCTCGACCAGCCACTCCTCCATCATGTCGGCCACGGTCTCCGGCGTGCCCGTCATCTCCAGGCCGGAATAGCCGCCGATCCGTTCCGCCAGCCGGCGCACGGTCAGGCTTTCGGCGCGGGCCAGCGCGATGGCGCGCTCGCGGCCGCTCTTGGAGGTGTTGGTCTCCGGGATGTCGTCCGGCAGCGGCGCGTCGGGATCGAATTTCGATGCATCGGTGCCCAGCGCCACGGAGAGCGAGGCGATGCCGCTGTCGTAGTGGACGAGGCTGTCCAGGTGGGCGCGCTTGGCCCGCGCCTCCGCCACGGTCTCGCCGAGCACGACAAAGGCGCCGGGCAGGATCTTGATGTGCTCGGGATCGCGACCGGCCGCTGCGGCGCGGCCCTTCACGTCCGCCAGGAAGCGCTGGCCGTCGGCCAGGGTGCGCTGGCTGGTGAAGACGACCTCGGCGATCTCGGCCGCCGTCTGCCGTCCCACGTCCGAGGCGCCCGCCTGGACGATCACCGGCCAGCCCTGGACCGGCCGGGCGATGTGCAGCGGCCCGCGCACCGAGAAATGCTCGCCCTTGTGGTTCAGGACGTGCATCTTTTCGGGATCGAAATAGGTGCCGCTCTCCACGTCGCGCACGAAGGCGTCGTCGGCCCAGCTGTCCCACAGGCCGGTGACGACGTCGTAGAATTCGCGGCCGCGCTTGTAGCGCTCGCCGTGCTCGACGTCGGCGTCGAGGCCGAAGTTCAGCGCCGCGTCGGGATTGGACGTGGTGACGAGGTTCCAGCCGGCCCGCCCGCCGCTGATATGGTCGAGCGATGCAAAGCGCCGGGCGACGTGGAAGGGTTCCTCATAGGTGGTGGACGCCGTCGCGATCAGGCCGAGATGCTCGGTCACCGCAGCGAGAGCGGGCAGCAGGGTGAAGGGCTCGAACGAGGTCGAGGTGGCGCTGCGCTTCAGCGCGTCGACCGGCATGTTCAGCAGCGCCAGGTGGTCCGCCATGAACAGCGCGTCGAACTTGCCCTCTTCGAGCTTGCGGGCGAAGCGCTTGTAGTGCGCAAAGTTGAAGTTCGCGTCCGGGAAGGCGCCGGGATAGCGCCACGCCCCGGTATGGATGCTGGCGGGGCGCAGGAACGCGCCGAGGCGGAGCTGGCGGGCTGACATCGGCTAAATGCTCCTCGACCTGCTTCAGCCTATCACGTGTCGTTGCCGGGCTTGACCCAGCAACCCAGGGCCGCCGGCGCAAGCCTGCGGCCCTGGATGCCCGGGTCGAGCCCGGGCATGACACGGGAAATGGCGCGAACTACCGCAGGGCGGCGCAGGCGCGCTGGATGCGGCGGCCGGCCTCTTCCAACGTCTCGTCCTTGGTGGCGTAGGAGATGCGGAAGTAGGGCGACAGGCCGAAGGCGCTGCCGGGAACGACCACGACCTTCTCCGCCTCCAGCAGGTAGGCGGCAAAATCGTCGTCGCTCTCGATCTTCTTGCCGGACGGCGTGGTCTTGCCGATCGTGCCCGCACAGCTCGGATAGACGTAGAAGGCGCCCTCCGGCCGGCGGCAGGTCAGGCCGGAGGCCTGGTTCAGCATCGAGACGACGAGGTCGCGGCGCTGGCGGAAACGCTCCGCCCGCTCCTTGATGAAGTCCTGCGGCCCGTCGAGTGCCTCGACCGCCGCGGTCTGGCTGATCGAGGAGGGGTTGGTCGTCGACTGAGACTGGACCTTGCCGATCGCCTTGATCAGTTCGACCGGGCCGCCGGCATAGCCGATGCGCCAGCCGGTCATCGAATAGGACTTCGACACGCCGTTGCAGGTCAGCGTCCGGTCGTACAGCTTCGGCTCGACCTGGGCGGGCGTGCAGAACTCGAACCCGTCATAGACGATGTGCTCGTACATGTCGTCGGTCAGTACCCAGACATGCGGATGCTTCAGCAGCACGTCGGTCAGCGCCTTCATGTCCGACCAGTGGTAGCCGGCGCCGGTCGGGTTCGACGGCGAGTTCAGGATCAGCCACTTGGTCTTCGGCGTGATCGCCGCTTCGAGCTGGGCGGCCGTCAGGCGGAAGCCGTTCTCCTCGCCGCACGCGACGACGACGGGCTTGCCGCCGGCCATCAGCACCATGTCCGGATAGGAGGTCCAGTAGGGCGCGGGGATGATCACCTCGTCGTCGGGGTCGAGGCTGGCGACGAAGGTGTTGTAGAGGACGTGCTTGCCGCCGTTGCCGATGGTGATCTGCTCGGGCTTGTAGTCCAGGCCGTTCTCGCGCTTGAACTTGCGGCAGACGGCCTCCTTCAGCTCGCGGCGGCCGTCGGGCGCGGTGTATTTGGTGTCGCCGGTCTGAATCGCGCGGATGCCAGCATTCGCGATGTTCTCGGGCGTGGCGAAGTCCGGTTCGCCGGCGGCGAGGCCGATGACGTCCTCCCCGGCCGCGGCGAGCTCCATCGCTTTGGTGTTCAGTGCCACCGTCGGTGACGGCTTGATCAGCGACAGACGCTTGGCGACGATCGACATGGCTTTTCTCTCGAGTCGACTGCTCAGAAACGCGCGGACCTTATGCCTGCGCCGGGTCTGGTGCAACGCGGAAAGGTCCCCTTAACCCCGTTTGCGCCAGTATCCGCTCGCGCCGGCCGCCCGGCCGCGCAGTGTTCACAGCAGCGCCCGGGATCGCCGCACTTGTCGAAGTCCGAATACAGCGACGGCCGCGATGGCTAAGGACAACGGCGGCGCGACCATCGTCATCAAGCGCGTCAAGAAGGTGGCCGGCGGCCACCATGGCGGCGCGTGGAAGGTGGCCTACGCCGACTTCGTGACGGCGATGATGGCCTTCTTCCTGCTGCTTTGGCTGCTGAATGCGACGACCGAGCAGCAGCGCCAGGGCATCTCGAACTATTTCGCGCCGACCAATGTCTCGGACAGCCGCAGCGGTGCCGGCGGTGTCATGGGCGGCAAGACCATGAGCGAGGGCGCCATGGCGTCGGTCGGTGGCCCGCCCGTCGTCTTCTCCGATATCCCGCCGGACCCGATGGTCGCCGAGCGCGAGGGCGAGGAGAGCGGCGACCGCGAGATGGCCGGCGAGTTCGACGGCGAGTCGGACAGGGACGGCAGCTACAATTCCGAGGATCGGGACGCCGGCTCCCAGGACAGCGAGTCGGATCGCGACGATCGCCGGCAGCGCCGTTTCGACGACGGCAGCGACTCGCAGGACACGCGCAGCCGCGCCCGGGACATGAAGGTCGACGAGATGGACCCGAAGGCGGCGGCCCGTGCGGCGGCGCTCGCCGAGAAGCAGCAGTTCGAGAAGGCGGTCGAGGAACTGCGCCAGGCCATCGAGACGACGCCCGAACTCAAGGACTTCAAGCAGAGCCTGATCATCGACCAGACGGCCGAGGGCCTGCGCATCCAGATCGCCGATCAGGATAAGGTCGCGATGTTCCCCCTCGGCGGCAGCCAGATGTACCCGCAGGCGCGCGAACTGCTCGGCAAGATCGTCCTCGCGGTCAGCAAGCTGCCGCACAAGATTTCCGTGGTCGGCCATACGGACTCGGCGCCTTTCGCCAGCGGCCGGACCTACGGCAACTGGGAGCTGTCGGCGGACCGGGCCAACGCCAGCCGGCGGGCGCTCGTGGAACTCGGCCTGCCGGGGGCGCGGATCGCGCGTGTGGCCGGCCTCGCCGATACCGATCCCCTCGTACCCGCCGATCCCGCCGCCGCGCGCAACCGCCGGATCAGCATCACCCTGCTGCGCCAGATCCAGTCCCGGCAGGCGGCGGTGCCGGTGGCGCCGGCGCAGCGCGCGCAGGCGGTGCCGACGAACGACGCCCGCGGCCCCGCGCCGCAGGCCGAAGCCCGCCAGGCGGTGGTGCGGGTTGAGGTTCGCCGGGAGCCTGCGGTTCCCTAGGGCGTGGGGCTGCCCTATAGTTCCACTGATGGCGACGCCACAGCGGACGCGATGAAATTCCACCCCATAAGACCGATACACCAGTTCTTCGCGACGGCCCCGGTCTCGTGTCCCTATCTCTCGGGCGGTGCGGAGCGGAAGCTGGTCGTCGAACTGGGCGGCCCGGACGGCGAGGCGTTGTTCGCCGATCTGTCGCGTGCCGGTTTCCGGCGCAGCCACGGCTTCGCCTATCGACCCGCCTGCCGCGGCTGCCGCAAATGCGTGCCGGTGCGGATCCACGTCGAAGCATTTCAGCCGACGCGCTCCCTGCGGCGCGTGGCGCGGGGCAACGAGGATCTCCACTACGCCGTCCTGCCGGCACGCGCGACGCGCGAGCAGTACCGGCTGTTCCTGGCCTATCAGCGGCAGCGTCATGGCAGCAGCGACATGGCCGAGATGAGCTTCGCCGACTATCGCGACATGGTCGAGGATTCGCCGGTCCAGACATGGCTGGTCGAGACGCGCGACGTCGAGGGGACGCTGGTCGGCGGCCTGCTCGTTGACCGGACCGCGGACGCCCTGTCGGCAGCCTACAGCTTCTTCGACCCGGCCCAGCCGCGGCGCAGCCTCGGCACCCAGGCCATCCTCTGGCTGGTCGGCCACGCGCGCATGATCGGGCTGCCCTACGTCTATCTGGGCTACTGGGTCGACGGTAGTGCGACCATGGACTACAAGCGGCGCTTCCCCGCGGTCGATGCCCTGGTGGACGGCCGCTGGCAACCGCTCTGAAGGGCGGATCGGCACAATCAGGAGAAGGGGCGGAACATGGAACTCAGGATGGACGGCCGCGCGGCGCTGATCACCGGCGGCAGCATGGGCCTGGGCAAGGCGATGGCGAAGCGTTTCGCCGAATGCGGAGCGGACATCGCAATCGTGGCGCGGCGGCAGGAACGGCTGGACGCGGCCAAGTCCGAGATCGAGGCCTATGCCCCGGGCCGCAAGGTCGTGGGGCTCGCCTGCGACGTGCGCGACGCGGCCCAGGTCAAGGCGACGTTCGACGCCGCGGCGGCGGCGCTCGGCAAGATCGACATCCTGGTGAACAATGCCGGCACGTCGCAGACCGGCAAGTTCGACGACATCACCGACGATGTGTGGCAGGCCGATTTCGACCTGAAGCTGTTCGCGGCGATCCGTCTGATCAGGCTGGCGCTGCCGGGCATGCGCGAGCGGCAGTGGGGCCGGATCATCAACGTGCTGAACGTCGGTGCGAAGGCGCCCGGCGGCGGTTCCGCGCCGACCTCGGTCACCCGGGCGGCGGGCATGGCGATGACGAAGGCGCTGTCGTTCGAAGGGGCGCCCCACAACGTCCTCGTGAACGCGCTCTGCACCGGCTACATCGACAGCGACCAGTGGGCGCGCCGGCACGCCAAGGAGGCGCCCGACATGCCCTATCCGGAGTTCATCGCGAACTTCGCGAAGAAGATGGCGGTGCCGATGGGCCGGCTCGGCACGTCCGAGGAATTCGCCAACATGGCGGCCTTCCTGGCTTCCGACGCGGGCTCCTACATCACCGGCACCGCGATCAACGTCGATGGCGGGCGGTCTCCGGTCGTCTGACCGGCTTCGGGCCGGGACGGTCGAAGGGCGGCGACCGCATGGCGGCGCCGCCCTCTTTCGTTGCTGACCCGTCTCTTCCCGCCAGACGGGTGGCTCAGGTCGACGGACCCCCGCCCAGCGCCAGCAATACGCCGACGACGTAGACGACGAACGGCACGGCACGCATCTGCAGGACCCGCATCACGCGGTGCCGGGATGGGCTTTGAACCCGTGTGACGCTTCCCGGCTGCCGCGCGGGAAGGCCGCGCGCAGGAGTTCGGAGCGGACGACGGAGGGCGTGCGGATGTTGGAGAACTCCACGTCGACCGCCAGCTCGCGCGAACCCTTCGGGCTGCGGCCGACATAGAAGTCGATCTCCGCGGCACGCTCCGGCAGAACCTCCAGGTCGATCGCCAGCACGTCCGAGACCTCGCCGCCGTCCGGGCCGTTGCGGCGCGACGGGTCGGTGACGAAGAACAGGCCGCGGTCCGGGTTCTGCACGACCAGCGCGCGCAGGATGATCGGCTGGTCGCCGGGATTGCTGGCGATCAGCGAGGCCGGGTAGGTGTTGTCCGCGACGGGTCGCGGCTGAATGCGAAGCGTGAACTGCGGCTCGGTTGCGCGTGGCGCGCGATAGCCCAGGACGAAGGCCGCGATGACGCCGATGGCGCCGACCACGCCGGCCAGGATCTCCAGCCACTCCACGATCATTTCCCAACTCCCCCCGGTATCGTCCGCTCGCTCCCTGCGCCCGGAGATACCGAAAATTTACTCGACATTAGTCAAGTATCCCGAAGATGAGCGGAAACTCACGCTTTATCAAGTGGTAAGCCCCTCGCGCGGTGTGACCCGGCGCACAGTGGCGCAAATATCGCGCCTGCCGCTTCCTTGCGCGGTCCTGCCCGCGTCAGCTCACTTCGACGGCACCTCCGATCGGCTCGCCGTGCGCCAGGCGCAGCCACCCTTTGGCTATCCGCCAGACGAACCAGACGGTGGTGAACAGAAGGATCGGCCAGCCGATCAGGATCCACGTCGTGATCGCACCGATCGTATAAAACAGCAGTCCGAACCAGAAGGTCCGGATCTGCCAGCGCGCATGGCCGGCCAGCCAGGTGCCGTATCCCGCGTCGCGATTGAAATAGGCCAGAACCACGCCGACGACGGCGGTGCCGAGCACCGTGAACAGGCCGAGGGCGTAGAGCGCATAGATGACGTGCGCCATCACGACGCGGCTGTCGCGGCCGCCGCCGGAGCCGCCGTTCAATCCACCGTTCGACCCTCCGTCCGGTACGGAAGGGCGGATGCGTCCCTGGGTCACGACTTCTCCATGGCTTTGGACCGTCCGAGCATGGCATGGATCTTGTGTCCAGGAGAGCGAAGAACCAGCCCGGAGACGCCCGTGCCGAACGATCCCCGCCAGCCGCATGCCGCACCCTGCGCCGTCGACCCCGAGCGGGAGGTGGCGGCATGAGCGGCAGCATCCTCGTCACCGGCGCCAACGGCCTGGTCGGGTTCGCTCTGGCCCGCCGGCTGGCGGCGGAAGGTCACGCGGTTGTCGGCATGGACCTGGTGGCGGCGAAGGACGCCCCGTTTCCGGCGACCGCGGCAGACATCAACGACGTGCATGCGTTCTATCGCGTGCTGAAGGCTCACGGCGTCGAGACCATCGCGCATTTCGGCGGCATTTCCGGCCCCATGGTGGCGAACGACCGGCCGCACCACGTCTTCACCGTCAACGTCCAGGGCACGATGACCCTGTGCGCGGCCGCCGCCGGGTTCGGCGTGCGGCGCGTGGTCTTCGCCTCGTCGCGCGCCGCCTACGGACCGCAGCCGGTCGACCGGCCGGTGACCGAGGCCGCACCGCTCAACGCCTACGATCCGTACGGCGCCAGCAAGGTGGCGGGCGAGGCGATCATGCGGGGCTACGTGGCGGGCGGGCGCTTCGAGGGCACCTCGCTGCGCCTCGGTACCGTCTATGGCCCGCGGCGCACGACCGACTGCCTGGTGCGGGACATGCTCACCGATGCATTGAAGGGCGTGCCGACGCGGCTGCCGCACGGCGGCGACGCGATGCGCGAGTACATCCATGTCGACGACATCGTCGAAGGCGTCGTCCGGGCGCTGTTCGCCGAGACGCTGCCGCGCCACGCCTACAATATCGGGCCCGGCGGCCATCGCACCCTGCGGGAGATCGCCGACATCGTCCGGCAGGTGCTGCCCGCCGCCGATATCGAGATCGGTTCCGGGCCGTTCCCGGGCGAGGACGCCAAGGGCCCGATCGCCTGCGAGGCCGCGGCGGCCGACCTCGGATTCGCGGCGCGCATCGGCCTGGCCGAGGGCTTCGCCGCCTATGCGGCGTGGCTGAAGCGGCAGGCGGCGGTCGCATGAGCGGCTTTGATCCGGGGCATTAGCAACGCTCGTTTGCGGCCCGGCCCGCGGCGGCTAGCATCGCTCCATCACGCAGGGGAGGGGTGCGATGCTGACGCTCTACGGCGACCGCCAGTCGGGCAACTGCTATAAGCCGCGGCTGCTGATGGAGCTGCGCGGCATCCCGTACCGGTGGGTCGAGATGAACGTTCCGGGCGGCGAGACGCGCACGCCCGCCTTCCTGGCGAAGAACCCCAACGGCCGGGTGCCGTTGCTCGAGGTCGAGCCCGGCGTCCATCTGGCCGAGTCGAACGCCATGCTCTGCTGGCTGGCCGAAGGGACGCCGTGGATGCCGGAGGACCGGCTGCAGCGCGCCTTCGTCATGCAGTGGCTGTTCTTCGAGCAATACAGCCACGAGCCCTACATCGCGACCTCGCGCTACTGGCTGCACTATCTGAAGCAGCCGGAGGAATATCGCGCCAGGCTCGACGAGAAGCGGCCGGGCGGCTATGCGGCGCTCGGCGTCATGGAAGGCGAGCTTTCGAAGCGCGACTGGTTCGCCGGCGGGCGCTACACGATCGCCGACATCGCCCTCTACGCTTACACCCATGTCGCGCACGAGGGCGGCTTCGACCTTTCCGCCTATCCTGCCGTCCGCGCCTGGCTGGACCGGGTGGCGGCGCAGCCGGGGCACGTGCCGATGGTCTGACGCCGCCTCAGTCGATCGGATCGGCCCAGATCAGCAGCCGCTTGCGGTCGTCGCTGCCGACCACGGCGAAGCGCTGGCCGGGGTGGCTCTCGATGGGTTCCGGCAGGCAGTGGTGCAGCACCGCCCAGGCGGAGGTGCTGCCGGGGCCGGGCCTGTTCTCGTAGAAGACCTCCCCGGCGTCGTCCATCTGCAGCCGCATCCACTGCACGACTCCGGTCACCGGCCCGCCGTCGGCGGTCAGTTCGGCGCGATGCGAGGTGCGTGGGAAGGGGCCGCCGCCCTGGAAATCGTAAGTCGCCAGATCGGCCGGCGCGCTACGCATCGTCAGCCGGTCGTCGTCTGCGGAGAGCCTGTATCTTGGCGGCGCCACCCGGTTGAAGGGCGACAGGTCGAAGCCGGACACCGGTCCTGTCCTGCGCCGATCGGCCCGCGCATCCTGCGCCAGGGCCACCCTGACGGTCGCCGCCGCCGGGATCATGCGCGCACCCGGCTTCAGCAACCGGCGCGACGCGTCCTCGATCGCCTGTGACACGCTCTGCCCGAGAACGTCGTTCGAGATGATCTCCTGGACCAGCAGATCCGCCGGCTCGGGCAAGTCCGGCCCGACGGCCAGGTCCTTGGAGTGCTTCGCGACGATCCGCACGCGGTCGGAGAGGCCGTTGTGCCGGACGACGATCTCGGCCGCCTCGGCGACGGCCGGCATCATCTCGCAGGCGACGACGCGCCGTGCTCCCGCGCGCGCCGCCATCATCGACAGCAGGCCGGACCCCGCCCCGATCTCCAGCACCAGGTCGTCCGGCTTCACCATGCGGACGAGCGCCGTCTCATAGGCGTCGTTCCGGCCCTGGTCGCGGACGATCGAGAAGTGCCAGTCGGGTACCGCCCGATTGAGGACCTCGGTCGCCCGCGCGACGATCTCGCCGCAATGCGGCTCGAGGGCGAGCGCCCTTCCGGCCAGCCGGCGAGCCTCGTCGGGCTTGTCCTTGGCGAGCATGACCATCGCGAGATGGACCATCACCCGCGGATCGTCTTGCGGACGTCCTGTCGGCACCGGGGGCGTGGAATTCACGACAGGTTGTCCCTCGTCATCCTGCGGATCACCCCTTCGGCACTGGGGTCAGTACCGGGCGGCCGGAGAAGTGCGCGCGCAGGTTGGCGGCGACGAGATCGGCCATGGCGCGGCGCGTCTCGTTGGTGGCGCTGGCGACGTGCGGCGTGATGACGACGTTGTCCATCTCGAACAGCTCCGGCGGGGCGTGCGGCTCGTCGAAGAAGACGTCGAGGCCGGCGCCGGCGATCCGCTTCTCCTTCAGCGCCTTCACCAGGTCCGGCTCGTTCACGATGGTGCCGCGGGCGATGTTGACGAGGAAGCTCTTCGGCCCGAGCGCGTCGAGCACGGCGGCATCGATCAGTCCGCGCGTCGTCGGCCCGCCGACGCAGGAGACGAGAAGGAAATCGCTCTGCCGGGCGAGGTCGTGCAGGCTGGGCACAAAGGCGTAGGGCGCGTTGCCCTTTACCACGATGTCGGTATAGGCGATATCCATGCCGAAGCCGGTGGCGCGGCGCGCCACGGCGGTGCCGATGCGGCCCATGCCGACGATGCCCAGGCGCTTGCCGCTGACCTTCACGGCGAGCGGCATCGGGCCCTGCGGCCAGCGGCCCTCGCGGATGAAGCGTTCGGCCTCGCCGATGCGCCGGCCGATCATCAGCATCAGCGTCATGGCGAGATCGGCGACATCGTCGGTCAGGACGTCCGGCGTATGGGTCACGATGACGTTGCGCGCATGCGCCGCCGGCACGTCCGTCGCGTCGTAGCCGACGCTGTTCGACGAGATGATCTCCAGCTTCGGCAGGCGAGCGATCAGCGCCGCGTCCGGACCCTTCATGCCGCCGGCGAGCGCGCCGCGGATGCGTGGGCCGACCTCCTCGACCAGCCTGTCGGGATCCGCCGCCACGTCGAGGCGGTGCAGGACGAAATCCTTCGCGAGATCGTCGAGCAGATAGTCGGGCTGGCGGGCGACCACCAGCAGTTCGGGCTTGTCCATTGGCGGCTTCTCCTCGGTCGCGCATGGCGCGCGCGGCAGTCGGCGCAGATGATCGTCGCCGCAAGGGCAGGGCACAAGGGCGAGGTTCGCGGGCCGGGAAGGCGCCCCCGGCCCGGTCTCCTCAGGCCTTCTCTTCGACCGCCTTCACGACGGCCGTGTGGTACTTCTCGCCGTGGCCGAGTTCGATCGTCCGCTCCAGCAGCCCCTTCACCACGTTGGCGCTGCGCAGGCTGAGGCCGGCATTCTCGGCGAGCTGGAGGGCGTAGCTCAGGTCCTTCAGCATGTAGGTGACCGGGAAGGCGCGCAGCGGGTGGTCGTCCGGCAGCAGCGACTTCATGCCGTGGTTGCGCAGCACGAAGCTGTCGGCCGAACCCTTGCTCATCGCCTCGAACAGCACCTTGTCGGATACGACGCCCGATTCGCGCGCCACCGTGACCGCCTCGGCGAGCGCCACCGTGGTCATCGTCACCAGCATGTTGTTCAGCAGCTTCACCGCCTCGCCGGCGCCGTGGCCGCCGCAGTGGGTGATCTCGTTCGCCATGCAGGCGAGGTAGGGCCGGATGCGCTCCAGAACGGCGGCGTCGCCGCCCACCGTGATCGCCAGCGTGCCGTCGATCGCCGCCTGGCGCGTGCGCGCCACCGGCGCGTCGGCGAAGTCGACGCCCTTCTCGGCGAAGCGCTTGCCGAGTTCCTGCGACAGGGTCACCGGCGCGGTGCTCGTGTCGACCACCGTCTGGCCCTCGCGGACATGCTCGATCAGGCCGCCGGCACCGAGGCAGATCTGCCGCACCTCCTTCTCGCCGGGCAGCGACAGGAAGATGATGTCGCACTTGCCGACGAGGTCGGGGATGGACTGCGCCGCCTCGACGCCGTCCGCGGCCAGTTCGGCGAGCGGCTCGGGCCGCAGGTCGGCCGCGATCACCTTCGTTCCGGACTTGAGAGCCAGGTTGCGGCACATGGGCTTGCCCATGACGCCGAGACCGATGAAGCCCAGAACCGGTTTCTTGTCAGCCATCCGTTCGTCCCTCCTTGGTCGGCGGCGGGACTATGCAGCGCGCCCCGCCGCGGCGGCAAGGGGAGGACGGCGCCGGGACGACGCCACGACCGTGCTTCAGGCGGCCTCCCGCCGCCCGCCCAGGCTGAGGTCGATGACCGGCGTCCAGGCCGTGCGCCGCCGTGCGACCCGGCCGGCGACGTCCTCCGCGTCGTAGTCGACGGGCAAGGTCTTCTTCGGAAACTTCGCGGCGTCCGCGAGGGCGTTGATGTTCAGCGTCGCCCACGCCGCGTCGCCGTCGCGCATGACGGCGGCGACGTATACCCCGCAGTCGCGGCAGATCAGGTAATCGGCGGTCTGCAGCCCGAAGCGGTAGAGGCTGCACCGCGCCGTGTCCGCCACCGCGACGCGCAGCGCGCCCTCGGGATCGGCGACGGTGCGCGCGCCATGGGCACGACAGAACCCGCACTGGCAGGCGCGCGGCCGCAGGGCCTTGCGCTTGCGGCGCGTCTCGAAGGCCACGGCGATGTTGCCGCAATGGCAGCCGCCGGTATGCGTGCGCAGCTTGCCCGGGGTCGCGGCCGGCATGCGCCCGGCCAGTGCGGCGAGAATCAGACGCTTCTCATCCTCGTCGCCGCGCTTCCAGCGGCGGATCTCCGCCGGCGTGCGGGCGCAGCCGACGCAGAAGCCGCTGGCGCGGTCGATCTTGCAGACCCCGATGCAGGGCGAGGCGATCTTCTTCTTCTTGCCCATGCGTGCTCGCCCGGCCTATGCGGCCGTGCCGCCCACCGTCAGCTTGTCGATCCGCAGCGTCGGCTGGCCGACGCCGACCGGCACGCCCTGGCCCTCCTTGCCGCAGGTGCCGATGCCCTCGTCCATCTTCATGTCGTTGCCGATCATGTCGATGCGGGTGAGGGCGTCTGCGCCGTTGCCGATCAGGGTGGCGCCCTTGACCGGGGCGGTCACCTTGCCGTCCTCGATCAGGTAGGCCTCGGAGGCGGAGAACACGAACTTGCCGCTGGTGATGTCGACCTGGCCGCCGCCGAAATTGACGGCGTAGAGGCCGCGCTTCACCGAGGCGATGATCTCCGCCGGGTCGCGGTCGCCGCCCAGCATGTAGGTGTTGGTCATGCGCGGCATGGGGATGTGCGCGAAGGACTGGCGCCGGCCGTTGCCGGTCGGCCGCATGCCCATCAGGCGCGCGTTCATCCGGTCCTGCATGAAGCCGACGAGGCGCCCGTCCTCGATCAGCACGGTCCGGTTCGACGGCGTGCCCTCGTCGTCGACGCTGATCGAGCCGCGCCGGTCGGGCAGGGTGCCGTCGTCCACCACGGTCACGCCCGGTGCGGCAATCCGCTCGCCGAACAGGCCTGCGAAGGCCGATGTCTTCTTGCGGTTGAAGTCGCCCTCGAGACCGTGGCCGACCGCCTCGTGCAGCATCACGCCGGGCCAGCCGGGCCCGAGCACGACCGGCATCTCGCCCGCGGGCGCCGCGACGGCGTCGAGCTTCAGCACCGCTTGGCGCAGCGCCTCGTCCACCGCGGCGTGCCAGTGCGCGGGATCTATATACATGTCGTAGCCGCGCCGGCCGCCGGCGCCGTGCGAGCCGCTCTCCATCTTGTCGCCGTCGGCGACGGTCACCGAGACGTTGACGCGCACCAGCGGACGGATGTCGCCCACCCGGTGACCATCGGCACGCAGGATCTGCACCGCCTGCCACTCGCCGCCGAGCGAGACCGACACCTGGCGCACGCGCGGGTCGCGGCTGCGCGCATAGGCGTCGATCTCCGCCAGCAGCTTGACCTTCGTCTCGAAGGGCACCTGCTGAAGCGGGTTCACGTCGGTGTAGAGCGCCCGATTCGTCGCCTGCGGCGGCTCGGCCAGGGTGCCGCCGTGGCCGGCATGCACCGCCTTCACCGTCTCCGCGGCGCGGCGGATCGCTTCCTCGCTGAGGTCGGAGGCGTGGGCGTAGCCGGCGGCCTCGCCCGCGACGGAACGCAGACCGAAGCCGCGGCTGACGTCGAAGCTGGCCGAGCGCAGCCGGCCGTCGTCGAAGACGAGGCTCTCGGACGCGGCGTGCTCGAGGAAAAGCTCGCCGTCGTCGGCACCGTCGAGCGCCTCCGCGACGATGCGCGTCACGCGGTCGCGGTCGAGCCCGGTATTGCCGAAGAAGATTTCGTCGGTCGCATTGATCCAGGTCATGTGGTCCCCGTATCGGTGCAGGTGGTCGAGCAGGTCGTGTGCAGATCGGGCGACGATACCGCCGTTGCCGAAGTCGCCGCCCCGACGCGGCAGCCGGCCGCGGACGGGCGTCTGGTTCGGGCTTGGGCGCGCAACGGCTGCCTGTTATATAGGTGCGCGCTGCGTTTGGGCTACCGTGAGAACGGCCCGGCGACGGCGGGCGGGGCGTGGCAAGACCGGACAATCGAGCGACATCAGGTCGCACGGATACGGCGGTCTGCTGGCGTATGTTGGAACACTCCGGGTCGCGGCTGTGACGCCCTCGGCCCTGGAGACCATAAGCGATCGAGAGGTACGCAGGGGATGATCCTACGGAAGTCGGATCGGTTGCGGACGGTCCTGATGACGGCGGCTCTCGCCGTCCTGGCCGGTCCAGCATCGGCACAGCAGCCGCGGCCATGGGAGCTCGGCCTGCAGCCGGCCGCGACGCCGCAAGCGGAGCGAATCGCGGATTTCCACAACCTGCTGCTGGTGATCATCACGCTGATCACCCTCTTCGTGTTGGGGCTCCTGATCTATGTGATGGTCCGCTTCAACGAGAAGCGGAACCCGGAACCGACCAAGACCTCGCACAACACGCTGATCGAGGTCCTCTGGACGGGCATTCCGGTGATCATCCTGGTCGTGATCGCCGTTCCCTCCTTCAAGCTGCTCTACTATCTCGACCGTACGGACGAGGCGGAGCTGACGCTGAAGGCGATCGGCCGGCAGTGGTACTGGTCCTACGAATATCCGGACAACGGCAACTTCACGTTCGACAGCCTCATGCTGGAGGACGATCAGCGCCAGCCGGAGCAGCCGCGCCTCCTCGCGACGAACAATCCGATCGTGCTGCCGGTGGACACGAACATCCGCCTGCTGATCACGGCCTCGGACGTCCTGCATTCCTGGACGGTGCCGTCGTTCGGCGTGAAGCTCGACGCCGTGCCGGGCCGTCTCAACGAGACCTGGGTACGGATCGACCGCGAGGGCGTCTACTACGGCCAGTGCTCCGAACTCTGTGGCGTGCGGCACGCCTACATGCCGATCGAGGTGCACGCCGTATCGAAGGAGGCCTACGCCGCATGGGTGGCCGACGCCCAGCAGAAGTTCGCGAGGGCCGATATGCCGGAACGGCGCGTCGCGTCGGCCGGAGGCATGGACGCACGCTAGCAGGCGCGCCCGGTTGATCCGGGCGCACGGTAAGCACACGGGGCTGCAGAGATGGCATACACCGCGCACGGGCACGACGCCCACGACGACCACGACCACAAGCCGGGCTTCTTCGTCCGCTGGTTCTTCTCGACGAACCACAAGGACATCGGCACGCTCTACCTCATCTTCTCGGTGATCGCCGGCCTGATCGGCGGGCTGTTCTCTGTGATCATGCGCATGGAGCTGCAGGAGCCGGGCGTCCAGTTCCTGACCGACGCCGCCGGCGGCGCCGACGGGCAGTTCTGGAACGTGCTGATCACCGCGCACGGCCTCATCATGGTCTTCTTCGTGGTGATGCCGGCGCTGATCGGCGGCTTCGGCAACTGGTTCGTGCCGCTGATGATCGGCGCGCCGGACATGGCGTTCCCGCGCATGAACAACATCAGCTTCTGGCTTATCGTCCCGGCCTTCCTGCTGCTGCTCGCCTCGCCCTTCGTCGGCGGCGGCGCCGGCACCGGCTGGACGATCTACCCGCCGCTGTCCGCCGCGCTGGGCCATCCGGGACCCGCGGTCGACATGGGCATCTTCGCGCTGCATCTGGCGGGTGCCTCGTCGATCCTGGGTGCGATCAACTTCATCACGACCATCATGAACATGCGCGCGCCGGGCATGACCCTGCACAAGATGCCGCTGTTCGTCTGGTCGATGCTGATCACCGCCTTCCTGCTGCTGCTGGCGGTGCCGGTGCTCGGCGGCGCGATCACGATGCTGCTGACCGACCGCAACTTCGGCACGGCCTTCTTCTCGCCCGAGGGCGGCGGCGACCCGCTGCTGTTCCAGCACCTGTTCTGGTTCTTCGGCCACCCCGAAGTCTACATCATGATCCTGCCGGCCTTCGGCATCATCAGCCAGATCGTCTCGACCTTCTCGCGCAAGCCGGTGTTCGGCTATCTCGGCATGGCCTACGCCATGGTCGCGATCGGCTTCGTCGGCTTCGTCGTGTGGGCGCACCACATGTACACGGTCGGCCTGGACGTCGACACGCGGGCCTATTTCACGGCGGCCACCATGGTCATCGCGGTGCCGACCGGCGTGAAGATCTTCTCCTGGATCGCGACGATGTGGGGCGGGTCGATCCGCTTCGACACGCCGATGCTCTGGGCAATCGGCTTCATCTTCCTGTTCACCGTCGGCGGCGTCACCGGCGTCGTCCTCTCCAACGCGGGCATGGACCTGGCGCTGCACGACACCTACTACGTGGTCGCGCACTTCCACTACGTGCTGTCGCTGGGCGCGGTGTTCGGCATCTTCGCCGGCATCTACTACTGGATCGGCAAGATGAGCGGCCACCAGTATCCGGAGTTCTGGGGCAAGGTGCACTTCTGGGTGACGTTCATCGGCGTCAACCTGACCTTCTTCCCGCAGCACTTCCTGGGCCTGTCGGGCATGCCGCGCCGCTACATCGACTATCCCGACGCGTTCGCCGGCTGGAACCTCGTCTCTTCGCTCGGCTCCTACATTTCCTTCGCGGGCGCCCTGCTCTTCGTCGGCATCATGATCTACACGTTCAAGTTCGGCCGTAAGGCTGAGCCGAATCCGTGGGGTGCCGGCGCTACGACGCTGGAATGGACCGTCGCTTCGCCGCCGCCGTTCCACACGTTCGACGAACTGCCGGTGATCAAGGCCGGGTCGGCGCACTGAGGGGCGCTGGAGAGGGCATCTTGGCAGACACGGGTACGAGAATGGTCACGGAGCAGCGGGTCGTCCTCACGGACGGCCCGCCCGTTTCGGCGATGCTGGCACTGCTGAAGCCGCGGGTGATGTCGCTCGTCGTCTTCACCGCGCTCACCGGGATGCTGCTGGCGCCGGGGCACCTGCATCCCGTCCTGGCGCTCACCGCTATCCTGTGCGTCGCGGTCGGCGCCGGCGCGTCCGGTGCGATCAACATGTGGTACGACCGCGACATCGACGCGGTCATGACCCGCACCCAGTCGCGGCCGATCCCGGCTGGTCTCGTCGCACCGAACGAGGCACTTGGCTTCGGGATCGTGCTGGCGGTCGGCTCGGTCACGGTGATGGGCCTCGCCGTCAATCACGTCGCGGCCGCCCTGCTGGCCCTGACCATCGCCTTCTACGTCTTCGTCTACACGATGTGGCTGAAGCGGCGCACGCCGCAGAACATCGTGATCGGCGGCGCGGCCGGCGCCTTCCCGCCGATGGTCGGTTGGGCCGCCGTCACCGGCAGCATCAGCATGGAATCGATCCTGCTGTTCGCCCTGATCTTCATGTGGACGCCGCCGCACTTCTGGGCGCTGGCGCTGTACCGCAGCGGCGACTATGCGCGGGCCGGCGTACCGATGCTGCCCGTCGTCGCAGGCGACCGGGAGACCCGGCGGCAGATCCTGATCTACAGCCTGATCCTGGCGCCTCTCGGGGTCGCCCCGGCCCTCGTCGGCCTCGCCGGCTGGCTCTATGGTGGCGTCGCCGCCCTGCTCGGCGCGATCTTCCTGCTCTGCGCATGGCGCGTCTGGCGCGAGACGGGCGAGCGCGCGGCGCGGCAGCTGTTCCGCTACTCGATCCTCTATCTGTTCCTGCTGTTCGCGATGCTGCTCGTCGACGGCGCCGTCGGCCGGGGGATCTGAGGCATGGCGGACGAGCGCAAGAAGCCGGCGCGGTCGGAGATGCACCGGGCCCGGCGCGGTCGCAATCTCGCGCTGCTGGCCGTGCTGGTGGCTCTGGTCGTCCTGTTCTACTTCATCACGATCGCCAGGATGGGGAGCTGACATGAGCGCGCCCGAGTCCCGTAGGCCGATCGACAGCCGCAACGCCCGCGTGGCGCTGCCGCTGGTCGCGATCGTCGCCGGCATGGGCATGATGGCCTACGCCTCGGTGCCGCTGTACCAGCTCTTCTGCCAGGTCACGGGCTATGGCGGCACCACCCAGGTGGCGGAAGCGACCGACGGCAGGGTGCTCGACCGCGAGATGGTCATCCGCTTCAACGCCGACGTGAACCCGGCGCTGCCCTGGGCCTTCCGGCCCGAGCAGCACGAGGTGCGCGTGAAGGTCGGCGAGCAGGGGCTCGCCTTCTACCGGGCGGAGAACCGGAGCAGCCGGCCCATCGTCGGCACGGCCGTCTACAACGTCACGCCGCAGAAGGCCGGGCTCTATTTCAGCAAGATCCAGTGCTTCTGCTTCACCGAGCAGCGCCTGGAGCCGGGCGAGAGCATCGACATGCCCGTCACCTTCTTCGTCGATCCGGCGATCGCCGAAGACCGCAATCTGGATGATGTCGGCACCATAACATTGTCGTATACCTTCTACCCCGCGCCGGACGCCGGCCAGCCGAAGCCTGATCGGCCCGGAGCGCGGACCGCCAGTGTCGTGGCCGGGAACGGCGGCGGCTGAGGCCAGCAATCAGCGAGCATGTGAGCCGGAGCAGACCGAAGATGGCAGACAGCCACGCCGCAGGGCACAGCGAACCCAAACATCCCTACCACCTCGTCGACCCGAGCCCGTGGCCGTTCGTGGGCGCCCTGTCGGGCGGCGTCTTCGCCACCGGCATGGTCATCTACATGCATGGCGGCACGTGGTTGCTGGCGGCGCTCGGCGTGCTGATGATCGTCACGACGATGTTCGGCTGGTGGCGCAGCGTCCTGCGCGAATCCTTCGCCGGCTACCACAATCCCGTCGTCGCCATCGGCCTGCGCTACGGCATGGTGCTGTTCATCGCCTCCGAGGTGATGTTCTTCGCCGCCTTCTTCTGGGCCTTCTTCCACGCGGCGCTGTATCCGACCGAGGCGACCGGCGGCGTCTGGCCGCCCGAGGGCGTCGAGGTCTTCCACGCCTTCGAGGTGCCGTTCCTGAACACGCTGGTGCTGCTGCTGTCGGGCTGCACCGTGACCTGGGCCCACCACGCGCTGCTCGAGGGCAACCGCAAGGGGCTGATCCAGGGTCTGGCCTGTACCGTGGCGCTCGGCCTGTTCTTCAGCAGCCTTCAGGCGCTGGAGTATTACGAGGCGACCTTCGGCTTCAAGGACGGCATCTATTCGTCGACCTTCTACATGGCCACCGGCTTCCACGGCTTCCACGTCATCGTCGGCACGATCTTCCTCGCGGTCTGTCTGTTCCGTGCGATGAAAGGCCACTTCACCCCCGAGCAGCATTTCGGCTTCGAGGCCGCCGCTTGGTACTGGCACTTCGTCGACGTGGTCTGGCTGTTCCTCTTCATCTTCGTCTACTGGTACTTCGGCGCGTGAGCGGGGCGGGGCACATCGAAAACGCCCCGTCCAGTCTCCAGGCCGCATTGCGCTGCAGGTGTCCGCGATGCGGCCGGGGCCGTCTCTATGACGGCTTCCTGACCGTCCGCGAGCGCTGCGAATCCTGCGGCCTCGACCTAAGGCACCATGATTCCGGCGACGGGCCGGCGGTCATCCTGATCTTCGTGATCGGGGCGCTGATCGTACCGGCCGCGCTGATCACAGAGGCCAAGCTCGAGCCGCCCTACTGGCTGCACCTCGTCCTCTGGCCGCCTATCATCATCGGCGCGATCGTCGGATTGCTGCGGCCCCTCAAGGCCTTCTTCGTGGCAATGCAGTACCGGCACCGGTCCACGGCGGCCCCCGACGACTCGGTCTGAACCATGCGGTTTCGCCCGGGGCTGTTCCCCACGCTCTTCGTCCTGGTCTCCGTCCCGATCCTCCTGGCGCTCGGCTTCTGGCAGCTGCAGCGCACCCAGTGGAAGGACGACCTGATCGCACGGATCGAGGCGCAGCTGTCGGCGCCGCCGGTCACTGTGGCATCCGCCGCCGCCCTGCCGCGCGACGAGTTCGTCCGCGTCCGCCTCGAAGGCCGCTTCCAGCCCGATACCCTGCTCTGGCTCGGCGGCCGTACCGATGCCGGCCGCGCCGGCTGGCACGTGGTGGCGCCGTTCCTGCTGTCCGACGGCGGTTGGGTGATCGTCGACCGCGGCTGGGTGCCCATGGCGGCGCGCGACCGGAGAGGCAACATGCCGCCGGCCGTCGCGGGCCCGACCGAAGGGGCGATCGAGGGCGTCGTCCGCCTGCCGCCCGAGGGCAACTTCTTCACGCCGGACAACGATCCCGCCGGTAACGCCTGGTATCGAATCGACCCGACCGCGATGGCCGCCGCCGCCGGCCTGCCGCCGGGGCAGGGGGTGGCCGACGTCTATGTCGCGGCGGCGCCCATTGCCGGGGCGGCACCGCCGCCGGCAGGTTCGCCGATCGCCTCAGGCGACCGCTTCGACCTGCCGCGCAACCACTTCCAGTATGCGATGACTTGGTTCGGACTGGCCGTGACGCTGCTCGGGGTCTATCTGGCCTATGGTCTGCGGCGCGACCCCGACCCCGTGCCGCACGACGAACGGGAGCAGCCATGAGCGCCGAGAGCTACGCCGAACTGGAACGCCGCTTCGCCCGCATGTCGAAGGTGGGCGGCGCGCTCGGGATGCTGCATTGGGACCAGTCGGTGATCATGCCGGCCGGCGGTGCGGAGGCCCGCGGCGAACAGCTCGCCACGCTGCGCCTGATTGCCCACGAAATGCAGACCGACCCTGCCGTCGGCGATCTGCTCGCCGCGGCGGAAGCCGCCGACCGGCTGGATCCGTGGCAGGCGGCGAACCTGCGCCTGATGCGGCGCCGCTACGACCATGCGACGGCCGTTCCCGGCCGGCTCGTCGAGGCGCTGTCGCGGGCCGTCACGCGCTGCGAGACGGTCTGGCGCACGGCGCGTGCCGACTCGGACTTCCCGACGCTGCTGCCGCATCTGCGCGAGGTGCTCGACCTGACCCGCGAGGCGGCGGTCGCCAAGGGCGAGCGGCTGGGCCTGGCGCCCTACGACGCGCTGCTCGACGAGTTCGACCCCGGCCGCCCGGCGGCGCGGATCGATGCGGTCTTCGCCGACCTGGAGAGTTGGCTGCCCGACCTGCTGTCGCGCATCCTCGACCGCCAGGGGCCGCCGCCGCTGCCGACCGAGGGGCGTTTCCCCGTTGCGGCGCAGCGCGCCCTGGGGGAGCGCATGATGCGCACCCTGGGATTCGACTTCGACCGTGGTCGCCTGGACGTCAGCCTCCACCCCTTCTCGGGCGGCGTGCCCGACGATTCGCGCATCACCACGCGCTACGATGAGGACGACTACGCCTCGGCGCTGATGGGGGTGCTGCACGAGACCGGACACGCGCTCTACGAACAGGGCCTCCCCAAGGAATGGCGCTATCAGCCCGTCGGCCAGGATGGCGGCATGGCGGTGCACGAGAGCCAGTCGCTGATCATCGAGATGCAGGCCTGCCGCAGCCGGGAATTTGCCGGCTTCGTGGCGCCGCTCCTGCGCGAGGCCTTCGGCGTCGACGGCGAGGCCTGGACGCCCGACAATCTCTACCGCGCCAACATCCGCGTGGCGCCCGGCTTCATCCGCGTCGACGCCGACGAGGTGACCTATCCGGCGCACATCATCCTGCGCTACCGGCTCGAGCAGGCGCTGATCGGCGGCAGCCTCGACCTCGCCGACCTGCCCGAGGCATGGGGCGAGGGCATGGAGAAGCTCCTCGGCATCCGCCCGCCCGACGACCGTCGCGGCTGCCTCCAGGACATCCACTGGCCCGACGGCGCCTGGGGCTATTTCCCCAGCTATACGCTGGGCGCGATGGGAGCGGCGCAGCTGTTCGAGGCGGCGCAGGCGGCGCATCCCGGCCTGCGCGAGGCGATCGGCCGCGGCGACTTCGCCCCGCTGGTCGGCTGGCTGCGCGAGCACGTCCATGCCCGCGCGTCGTTCGACGGATCGGCCGACGCCCTGCTCGAGCACGCCACCGGCCGGCCGCTCGACCCGGCCTCGTTCCGCCGCCACCTGGAGCGGCGCTACCTCGGCTGACGGGCCCTCACAGCGGTCCGTACGACCGCTGCGGCACGCCGCGGAACAGCGACACGTGCGTGTGGATCGCGCGCCAGGGTGCGTCGACCGCATCGCGCACCAGGACAGCCGTCGTCCGGCCGGGCCGCGCGTAGGGGGTGCCGTTCTGCTCGAAGCCGGTCGACGTCCAGATCAGCATGCCGGTCGCCATCAGCCGGTCCGGCGAGACGGCACTGCGCAGCGTGTCGGTGTCGTGGTGGAAGTCGGCGATGTTCGGCCAGATGCTGCGCCACTGCTCGGCCTCGAGCCGGTCCAGCCCTTCGACCATATCCATCCAGGTGCCGAAGCCCAGGGCCGCTTCGTCGAAATAGGCGCGGGCGCCATCGAAATCTTTCGACGCGACGCACGCACCCCAGTCGGCGAACCAGCGCCGGATGGTCTCGTGGTCCTCGCGCGGCGTGTCGAAGCCGAACATGCGTCGCTCCCCGTCCCGGTGGTGCCGGAGCGGGGAGCGTAGCATGGAAGGATGGTGTCCCGCCCCGGCGCAGCTTGCGGGGGAGTCAACGCGCCGGGGCGGGCAGCCCGGCCGGAACCGTCGCGTTAGCGGCGGAACGGCATCCGGCGGAGCAGCTTGTCGGCGGTCTCCTTCTGGTCCTCGGACATGGAGTCGTAGAGCGGTGCGAGCGCGGTGCGGACTTCGCGGGCGCTCTCGCTGGCCGCACTCGCCATCTTCTCCATGCGCTCCAGGCGCTCGACCGGGTTCAGCTGCGGACGTTCCTGCCGCTCGGCCCGCGGGCCGCGCTCGGCACCCTCGGCCTTGGGTCCGCGCTCGCCGCGGTCGGGGCGCAGGGACTGCATGCGGTCGGCCGCCGAGCGGATCGCTGCGTCGACCTTCTGCCACTGCGGCTCCTGGGCGTCGGTGATCTTCAACTCGGCCTTCAGGAAGGCGAGCGAGCCGTCGATGTGCCGCATCGAGAAGCCGGGGCCGAAGCCACCCTTGTGGTAGCCGACCTTGTGATAGCCATGGCCGCCGCCATGGCCGCCCTTGTGCATGTGGTGGTGGCCGGGACGGCCCCGCTCGCCGCGCATGCCGTCGTGGTCGGCCGCGGCGAAGGCGAGCCCGCCGGCGCCGGCCAGGATGGTGCCGGCCAGTGCAGTGACCTGATAAATGCGCTTCATGGAGTCCTCCGTTCGTGATCCCCGGCGTCTGGCGCCGGTGTTGGGCTGGCATCGTGCCGGGTTGCCTTCCCGTGATGCCAACGATGCAGAAATTAGGGGCCACGCGTTGCGGGGGCGTGTGCGGCCTGTGCCGGTTCATTGCGCCAACGGCCATATTTGTTACGGGCCGTTGCGGGCGAGGGCGCCGAAACATTTCGTTACACAGCGGCGCCCGGGCGCCGTGCGGGACCTGTATGATCGCCCTCATGGAAAACCAGCCGCAGATCCTCGTCGTCGACGACGACCGCGAAATACGCGACCTGCTGGCGCGCTTCCTGGTGCGCCACGGCTTTCGCGTGGAGACCGCCGCCGACGGGAAAGCGATGTGGGCCGTCCTGCGCGACCGGCGCATCGACCTGGTTGTGCTCGATCTGATGATGCCGGGCGACGACGGCCTGACCCTTTGCCGCGAGCTGCGTGGCAAGTCCGACATGCCGGTGATCATGCTGACCGCCATGGGCGAGGACATCGACCGCATCATTGGACTGGAGGTCGGCGCCGACGATTATGTGGCGAAGCCGTTCAACCCGCGCGAACTGCTGGCGCGCATCCGCGCCGTCATGCGCCGCGCGGGTGCTGCGCCACGGGCGGGGGAGGGCGAGGCGCCGGCCTCCGTCCTGTCCTTCGCCGGCTGGTCCCTCGATACTGGCGGCCGCACCCTGACGGGACCGGACGGCCAGCCGGTGGAGCTGACCTCCGGCGAATTCGACCTGCTGCTGGCATTGGCCGAACGGCCGCAGCGCGTGCTCAGCCGCGAGCAGCTGCTCGACCTGACGCGCGGGCGCGAGTCCTCGCCATTCGACCGCAGCATCGACGTCCAGGTCAGCCGCCTGCGCCGTAAGATCGAGCCCGATCCGGCGCGCCCGGAACTGATCAAGACCGTGCGCAGCGGCGGCTATATGTTCACACCGTCCGTGGAGCGCTGATCGGTGCGCCTGCTGCCGCGGACGCTGGCCGGGCGCATTGGCCTGACGCTGATCGCCGGCGTCGTGCTGATCCTGGCGGTGACGGCCGGCCTCTCGCTGGGCGGCGCCTTCGGCGACCCGCCCCGGCGTGGCCCCTACCAGGCGCAGCAACGCATCGCCAACGCCGCCCTGCTGGTCGCCGGCCTGCCGCCCGAGCTGCGGGCGAGCGGCGCCCGCGCCGTCGACCGTCCCTGGCTGCACGTGCGCTGGGTCGAGGGGCGGCCGCCGGCAGACCTGGAACCGGGCTGGCTCGACGGCTGGATCGAGGAGCGGCTGCGCACCGTCATGGCGCCGATCGTGCCGAAGCGGATCGGCGTCTCGCGCGGCTACTACCGTCCGCCGGAACCCTCGGCGTCACCGCCCGATCTCGGCCTCGACGATCCCTGGGGCGACGGGCGGCCCGAGCGAGGCCTCGACCGGCGCCGCAGCCGCCCGCCGCCGAAGACGGAAGGGCTGCAGGTCCGGGTGGAACTCGACGAAGGCTATATCGACCTGTTCGCCGTGCTGGAGGGCGACCGGTCGCCGAACGACGGGCTGGTCAGCCTCGGCCTGACCCTGGCGGCGCTGACGCTGGGCCTGGGGCTGCTGGCGCTGCTGATCGCCCGCTGGGTCACCGCGTCTCTGGCGCGTTTCGCCGCGGCTGCCGACCGGCTCGGCGGCGACGCCGCGGCACCGCCGCTGCCCGAGGAGGGGCCGGAGGAGATCCGCCGCGCCGCCCAGGCCTTCAACCGCATGCAGCGGCGCATCCGCCGCTTCGTCGAGGAACGCCTCTACGCCATGGCGGCCGCCTCGCACGACCTGCGCACGCCGATCACGCGCCTGAAGCTGCGCGCCGAGTTCGTCGACGACGAGGAACAGCGCACCAAGATGCTGCGCGACCTGGACGAGATGGAGGCGATCCTGTCGTCGACCATCGCCTTCGTCCGCGAGGAGGCCGGCGACGAGCCGCGCACTCGCCTGGACCTCGCCGTGCTGCTCGCCCAGGTCTGCGAGAACGTGCGCGACGGCGGCCATGCGGTCACGCTCGACGTGCCCGGCCCGCTGCCGATGGAGGGCCGCGCCGTGGCACTGCGCCGCGCCTTCGCCAACCTGATCGGCAACGCTGTAACCTATGGCGTCAGCGCCGACGTGCGCGCAGAACGCCGCGGAAGCCGGCTCGTCGTCGTCATCGACGACCGCGGCCCCGGCATCCCGGAGGCCGAGCACGAGAAGGTCTTCGCACCCTTCTACCGCCTCGAAGCGTCGCGGAGCCGCGCCACCGGCGGCACCGGCCTGGGCCTCACCGTCGCCCAGACCATCGTCCGCGCCCACGGCGGCGAGATCGCTCTGGAGAACCGGCCGGAAGGTGGGCTGCGGCAGATCGTGACACTCGCCGCTCCCGAGGGCGGCTTCGGTACCTCTTAGGACAGCGCGCGCCTGTTGCCATGTCGAAGCCGGAACGGTTCCGCAACGCGGCTCAAACCCGCGACTAAATCGCACAGCCTATCCATGGGCCGGGATTTCATGATCTGGACCGGTTCAGGGACAGATTGTCCGCAATCATAGATTATCTGACATGCTCTTTTTCACACCTCGTTATGAAAGCCCGCCTAAGACTTGCTCCGGAAAGCGACGCACCACGGCCGAGACGTGCTCGCTGCAGATCCAAGGTTGAGCCGTAGGAGGCTGTCGTGAAGAAGCTTTCTGACTATCGAATTTCCACGAAGGTGTTCGCCATCGTCGGCCTGCTCGGCGCCGTCGTCGTGGGCGTCGCCGGCGTCGGCGTGGATGCGCTGAGGCAGATGAACAGCGCCGGGAACGAGATCGAACTGGCCGGTGACGAGATGAAATCGGGCATGGGCCTGATCGTGAACGCGCTGGCTTTGAACCGTGCGGAGTTCAGCTTGGCCGCCAATCCCTCGCCCGAGGTGGTGGCGGAGGCCGAGAAGGCCGTCGCAGCGGAACGCGCAGCGTTCAGCAAGCGGCTCGAAGCCGTGCGTGCCAGCGCCGGCCCACGCCAGCTGGAACTTCTCGTCGATGTCGAGGCACGCTGGAGCGAGTATGCCGCGGAACTCGACGACACACTTGCCGTCGCGAAGCGGGTGGGAGGTGGCGTCGAGATCGGCGAGAGCCAGAAGGCGATCCTGACATCGGTGCAGGACAGCAAGGCAAAGGCGACCGGGCTGCGCAATGCCGTCAACGAATACGTGAATTTTACCGGTGACAAGGGCGCGAAAATCTCTGCGGAGGCGACGGCGACCTACGAGCAGGTCAGCCTGCTTCTGATGGTCGTCTCGGGCATCGGCCTCGTGCTCGGCATCGCAGTGGGCTTCGCAATTTCTCGCTACGGCGTCGTCGCGCCCATCCGCCGGGCCATCGCCTGCCTGCGCAGCCTCGCCGAGGGCGACCTCAAGGTCTACATCTTCGGCGTCGGCCGCCGCGACGAGATCGGCGACGTCGCCGAGACGATGAAGGTTTTCAAGGAGAACATGCTGCGGACCAAGGAGATGGAGGCGCAGGTCGTCGCCCAGGAGGCGCGCGCCAGGGACGAGCAGCGCCGCGCCCTGCACGCCATGGCGGACACCCTTGAGGCGGGCGTCGGTGTCGCCGTGCAGACCATCACCTCGGCGGCGACCGAACTTGAGGCGGCGGCGCAGACGCTGACCGCGTCTCTCGAGGAGACGAACGCGCAGGCGGCGAACGTGTCGGCGGCGTCGACCCAGGCGTCGACCAACGTCGAGACGGTGGCGACGGCCTGCGAAGAACTGGCGACATCGGTCCAGGAGATCGGGCAGCAGGTCGCCCAGTCGGCTCAGTCGGCGGACGCTGCCGTCGCCAGCGCCGGACGGACCAGCGATACGGTGCTGCAGCTCAGCGGCGCCGTGGAGCGTATCGGCGAGGTCGTCGGCCTGATCAACTCGATCGCCAGCCAGACGAATCTCCTCGCGCTCAATGCGACGATCGAGGCGGCGCGCGCCGGCGAGGCGGGCAAGGGCTTCGCGGTCGTGGCGACCGAGGTGAAGGCGCTGGCCACCCAGACGGCGAAGGCGACGGAGGAGATTTCGTCGCAGATCCAGTCGGTCCAGCGCGGCACCACGGATACCGCCACGGCCATCGTCGAAATCTCCCGCCTAGTCGCCGACAATCGCGAGACGGCGGCAGGCATCGCCTCGGCCGTCGAGGAGCAGAACGCCGCCACGCAGGAGATCGCCCGCAACGTCCAGCAGGCTGCGCAGGGCACTGCGGAGGTGAACGGTGCGATCGCCCAGGTCAGTCAGGCGGCGGCCGAGGGCGGTTCGGCCTCGGCGCAGGTCCTGTCCAGCGCGCAGGAACTCGCGAAGACGGCGAGCGAACTCCGGGCCGGGGTCGACACCTTCCTGTCGCAGGTCCGTGCCGCCTGACGCCGACCGCACCCGGGCGCCTCGGCGCCGCAGGCGCGCGCGTCGGTCTGTCGGATCAGCCACCGTCCTTCGCGACCACGCCCGGTATCGGCCGGGTGTCGCCGCCGAAGCGGCCCTTCAGGGCGTCCACGCCCGACTGCGGGCGGGCGAGGGGCACGAGATCCTGGCGGGCGGCGCGCCGCTCCTCCGTATCGATCCCCATGCGCCGGTCGCGTGCCTCCACCAGACCTTCGCGTGCCTCGCCGAAGCGGCTGAAGGACCAGGCGAGCTTCGGCTCGCCCAGCGGCAGCGATGCCGCTTCTGCGCTGCGGCCGGTGTCCCAGGTGTGCCAGGTCTTGCCGTAGCTGTTGATCTTGCCGCGCATCAGTTCGTGTTCGGCGGCGGTGGGCAGGCCCGGCGCCACCAGCTGCCCCGACAGGATCTCGCCGTTGTGCGGGTGCCAGTACGGCTTCTCTTCCGCCGGCAGTTCCTCGAACAGGCGCTCGGATACAATGTATTCGATGCCGGTCAGGTTCGCGTCCGCGGTGTTGCCGTCGTAGAGCGCGCACTGCATGAAGTCTTCGTTCACCTGCCGGCAGAAATGGTGCGCCTCCATCTGGTGGGCAGGCTCCGCCTTCATGGGATGGAAGCCGACCAGATAGACGTCGAGTGCGTCGGTGGGCGCGTCGCGCTGCAGTGCTGTGGCGCCCGCCTCGAGCAGGCTGGTCTTGGTGCTTTCCGGCGCCCCCGGTGCCCGCGCCGTCGGCCCGCTCTCGCCGGCCCCCGTGCA
The DNA here is from genome assembly GCF_040549485.1 of Constrictibacter sp. MBR-5. Taxonomy (NCBI): domain Bacteria; kingdom Pseudomonadati; phylum Pseudomonadota; class Alphaproteobacteria; order Rhodospirillales; family Allostellaceae; genus Constrictibacter; species Constrictibacter sp. MBR-5. The sequence goes on along the minus strand of NZ_JBEPTK010000001.1, from coordinate 458,662 downwards.
GCCCGCTGCGATCAGGACGACGGCTGCGGCGGAAATCGTCTGGCGCCTGGGCATGGTCTCTTTCTCCTCAGTGGGCGGCGGCGAGCGCCCGGCGCGCCCGCTCCGGCGCCGTCCCGCCGGCGGGCGGCTCGCCGAAGTCGCCCCGCAGATATTTCAGGGCGTATCGTTCGCGGGCGATCTCGGTCGCCGTCCGGATGCCAAGGCGCCGGAGCACCGGCAGCGGCGGGCACCAGCCCTGCACCGCGTGCTGCAGGAGGAAGGCCGTCACCAGGGCGGGAAGGGCGAGGAAACGGCGGTCGGCCGTCACGCCCAGCAGGACGCCGCAGAGCGCGAGGCTGGCGGCGTTCGCCTCCAGCGCGCGCTCCACGTCCCATTCACGGTCGAGTTCGGCGAGCCGCCGCGCGATGCGATCCGGCCGGTCCGCGCATCGCGCGACCGAAGCCTCCATCTGCTGCGCGATGCGCCGGTTCACGTGCCCGGCGGTGCGCGCCACCACGCGCTCGGTGGTATCGGGGATGAAGTCGCGATGGGTCATCATGGCGGGACAACCGCCGAGACGGCCGAATGTTCCCGGCAGCCGCCCCTGTGATCCCCGCGTGGGCAGCGATTTGTCGCGACGGTGGTCGCGCTACCGTTTGTCCGCGCCGCTCTGCGGCTCGCGCCAGCGCTGCCACGGCCAGCGCCCGTCGATCTCGACCTCCAGCGACATGCTGAGGAAGGTACGGATCAGAACGATGCCGCCCAGGACGGCGACGCTGTCGAGCGTCGGTTCGATGGCCACGGTGTTGATGATGTCCGCGGCCACCAGGAACTCGAGGCCGAGCAGGATTGCCCGGCTGAGGCCGGTGCGGAAAGTCCGGTAGTTCTCATCGCCGTCTCCGCCACGCATCTGGCGGCCGAGATAGGCGATGCTGGCGCTCGCGGTGCCGATCACGATGACGGCGATCCCGCCCCATTCAAGGGTACGGATGATCCAGTGCAGCAGCGGCGCGAGAAATTCGTCCATGCGGTGGTTCCCGTGACGTCGTCATGCGTGAAGGACGTCCGCGCCGACGCTTGCGTTCCCATCGTACGGAGCCGCCGCGTCGACCGTCCGATCGACGCACTTAGCCCCATCGACTCGCATGGCGTCGAGACCGTCGCGGATCAGGCGGCGAACTCCGCCCTGCCGGCTTCCAGATAGGACCGCACCGCGGCCTGAAGCTCCCCGATTCGGCGTGCCAGCACCTCGGCGGCGGTCACCGCCTGCTCCGCGGCGCGTTCCGTGGTCTCCGCGTCCGATTCCACGCCGGCGATGTGCAGCGATACGGCGCTCGTCCCGGCCGCCGCCGCCTGTATGCTGTGCGCGATCTCGGCGACGGCGGCGCCCTGGCCTTCGACGGCCGCCGCGATGGTGCGCTCGATCTGGCGCATCTCGTCGACGGTGCCGCCGATCGCGCCGACGGCAGCCCGCGCGGCCGTCATCGCCGCCTGCATCGACTGCACGTCGTCACTGATCTCGCCCGTCGCGCGCTCCGTCTGCTGCGCCAGCGTTCGGATTTCGCTCGCGACGACGGCGAAGCCGCGGCCGGCCTCTCCGGCGCGCGCGGACTCGATAGAGGCGTTCAATGCCAGCAGGGTCGTCTGCGAGGCGACGCCGGCGATGCGTCCGCGGATGGAATCGATCCGTGCCGCCGCCCGCGTGAGCGTCCCGAAACTGTCGCTGGTGCGCCCCGCATCGGTTGCAGCGGCATCGGCGACGCGCCCCGACAGCACCAGCTGCCGGTCGATTTCCTGCGTGCTGGCGGCCAGCTGCTCGGAGGCGGCCGCTACCGCCTGGCTGCTGGCGGCCGCATCGTCCGCGGCGCGACGTACCGACGCGGCCCGCGTCTTCGTCTCCACGGCCGTGTGCGCCATGGCACGTGCCGTCCGCTGCATGTCCTGCGAACAAGCGGTGAGACCGTGCGTCAGATCGCGCAGGACCTCGCTGAAGGACAGCGTCGCCGCCTCGAACGCCCGTGCCCGGCGCTCACGTTCCGCGCGCTCGGCGTCGCGCGCGGCCTGCTCCTCCGACTGCTGCTGCGTCAGCCGGCGGTTGTCGGCCAGCGTCTGCTGCAGGCGGACGACGCCGCGGCCCAGGTCGCCGATCTCGTCGAGGCGCGACGGCTGGCCCACTTCGATTTCGGCACCGTCGATCACCGCTCTCAAAAGGCCCGTCGCGCTCCGCAAAGGCCGAATGACGATGAACCGGGCCACGAGCAGCAGGGCCAGAAGCGTTGCGGCGAGCACGGCGACCGAGAGCAGAAGCATGCGGCGCCGGGCTTCCTCGGTGTGGCCGATGATCTGGCCGTCTTTGCGGTTGATCTCGTCGACGCGGCCGACAAGGGCATTTCGCGCCGCCTCCGCCTCCAATGCGGCGTCGGCCAAACGAGAGAACAGCATCTGCCGACGTCGTTCCAGCGCTCCGGCGTCGCCTGCTTCGGCCATGACGGTTCGCGCCTCCGCGGCGATCGGGGCGGGGTCGCTGGTCGTGATACGCAGTTCCCGCACGGCTTCGGCGAAGGCGCCGTTGGTGAAGACCCCGAACGAGACGCTCACGCCGTCCGGATGTTCCTCGATCAGCACTTGTCCCTGCTTCTGCACGTCCCGTCGCTGGGATCGTCCGGGGTAGCGTGCGACCAGGGCGTCGCGCCCTTCGTGCAGGCGCTCCTGCATTCCGGGTCGGGCTCTCGCCCAACCGGCCACGGCGGAGACCGCATCGCTGTCGAGCATCCGGGGGATGTCGAGATACTGGGACTGCAGCTCGGTTATCGCGGTGCGGAGCTCTTCGTTCAAGGCGTCGGACATGCCCACGCGTACCCGATAGTCTGCAACGAGCCGGTCGAGCGTGCCCAGCGCGGTCGAGCCGAGCGCAAGCAGGCCGAGGCCCAGGGCGAGCGCCAGCGCGGCTCCGAGCTTGACCTCGATCCGGCGACGAAAAATGCGCGACAACATTGTTACACCTGGACCAACGAGAACTTGCCGCTGCTATGCCAGTATTTTCTGAAGAGCGCGTTAGCGTGAAAAAGACATTCCGTAATCAAACTGCAATACTTTGTCTGTTGATCGATTGATCATCGGGGGCCCGCTGAGAATTTGTAGTGGTGGGTCCCGGCGCTGCCGCCCATCCTGCGATTGTTGACTAATCGTTAGGGCAGCCTCGGTCATCTTCCGACCGGCGCGAGGCGGCAGAATTCCTATCGTGTGCGAGGTAGCGTGACCATCGTTCCTTCTCTTCCGGCCGGCGGGACCCCCTCCGGCCGCGATCTCTCCAGTGTGGGACCAGGCACGACGGCGACTTCGATCATCCGAAGCGTGCCCTCGGTTCCGGCGGCCGAGAGTTGCGCCGCGGTGCGGGAACTTCTGAAGGAACGTCCGGAATGGCCGGCATTGGCCGTCACCGACGGAGGCACGCCGGTCGGTCTCGTCAACCGCACGCAGTTTCTGACGAGGATGGCCAAGCCGTTCATGGAGGAATTGTTCGATCGCAAGCCGGTGACCCGACTCATGGATCCGGCACCGCCCATGGTCGATGCCGACTTGCCGCTGCCTCTTGTTCTCGAAGCGAGCTTCACCAATACCGGCGATCAGGTGCCCGAAGCGTTCGTGGTTACGCGCCGCGGTGCCTATCTCGGCCTCGCGACCGGGATGGATTTTCTGCACGCGCTGAACAGGATCACCGCGGCCGAGACCAAGCGGGTGATGGAACGCGAGCAGAGGCTGCGCGACATCGCGGAGACCAGCACCGGCTGGCTGTGGGAGCGCGATGCCGCTGGCCGCTACACCTATGTATCGCCGCGATTCGAGAAGATCACCGGCATCCCCGAATCGGAGATGATCGGTCTTCTGCCTCAGGAGCTCGATCGGATCGGACTCGTCGTGGACGGCACGGAATTGCTCGAGGAGAAGGTCGCGGCGCGGAAGCCATATCATGACCTCACCTACCGGGTGCGATTCAGGGACGGCCGCGAACTGTACTGGAGCGGCAGCGGCAAGCCGGTGAGCGACCCGACCGGCGCCTTCGCGGGCTACCGGGGGACCACCAGCGACGTCACCGATAGATATCTTCGGGAGCGCGCCACGCGTGAGCGAAACGAGGTCCTGAGGCGGATCGCGGCGCACGTGCCGGGGGTGGTGTTCCAGTTGAAGATCGACGCCGATGGCACGCAGAGCTTCACTTTCATCAGCGAAAGCGTGTTCGACATCTACGGCGTCACTGCGGACGAGGTCTATGCCGACGCAATGGCGCGGCTTCGTCATGTCCATCCGGCGGACAGGGCCCTCATGCGCGCTTCCATCGCGGAGTCGCGTGAGAAGCTGGTGCCCTGGTCATGCGTTTATCGCGTCGAGCGGGATGGCCGTACGATCTGGATGCAGGGAAAGGCCGTCCCCGAGCGGCATCCCGACGGCAGTACCGTCTGGGACGGCGTATCGATCGATATAACGCCGATAAAGGAGGGCGAACGCCAGTTGCAGCAGGCGCTCGCGACGGCGACGGCGGCCGACGCCGCGAAACGCGACTTCCTGGCGGTCATGAGCCACGAGTTGAGGACGCCGCTGAACGCGGTGATCGGCTTCGCCGACATCATGCGGAGCGAGATGTTCGGCCCGCTCGGCCACGACAGCTATCGCGAATATGTGGACGACATTGCGAACAGTGGGCAGCACCTGCTGCAGCTCATCAACGACATACTGGACTTCTCCTCGCTCGAGGCCGACCGGATGGTCCTGTCCGACGAAGAGGTTCTCCTCGACCAACTGATCGAGGAATGTCAGACGATGCTCCGGCCGCGCGCGGACGCAAAACGGATCGACTTCCGCGTCGTCTTTGGCGACGAGGCGCTCACGGCGTACATCGACCGCCGCCGCACGCTCCAGGTCCTGCTCAATCTGGCGACCAACGCGATCAAGTTCACGCCCGACCACGGCACCGTTCGGATCGGTGCGTCGGTGACTGCGGCGGGCGAGATCGAGATTCGGGTTGACGATACGGGCGTCGGAATCTCGGAGGCCGACCAGGCGCATCTCTTCGAGCCGTTCTGGCAGGCGGACAGCCGGCTCGCGCGAGTGCAACAGGAGGGCACCGGCCTCGGGCTCTCCCTGACGAAGCGCCTCGTCGAACAGCATGGCGGAACCATCGAGGTGAGGAGCCGGATCGGCCACGGTACGTCCGTCATCGTGACCCTGCCCCCAGATCGGTTGGCGCGGCGAGCGCCGCGGCCGTACGCTGCCGGTTCCGACGTCGAGGCTTCGGCTGCCTGATGCCGCGGCAACACCAGGCGGTTGAGACCGGTTGCCTCGCTACCGCGCGAAGCTCGACCGGGCCTGGACGCCCCAGTGGCCGTCGACGCAGGTCACGATCCAAACCGAAGGGAAGCTGCCGAGCCGTCGGCCGTCGGCCGTGTAGCGGCTGAAGACGACGGCGAAATGCACCTTATCGGGGCCGGACTGGATGACGCTGCGCTCGTCCCAGGCGGAATGGTGCCAGCCGTCGCCGGCGCGCGCCCGGAAGATGTCCAGGCCGTAGTCGCCGCGCTTCTCGAAGATCGCGACGCGGCCGCTGGCGATGCGGACGTGCGGGAAGTTGAAGGCCTCGTTGACCCCGGCTTCGTCGCCGCGATTGAGCGCATCCATGAAGGCGTCGAGTACGGCCGTCGCTGCTGCGACGGCGGCGTCCTGGGCCATGCCGCGTTCCTCCCGTCCGTGTACCGGCCGTTGCCGGTGGGTCGCAGGATCGGGCGGCGGCATGCCGAGCGCAATGGCGGGCGGCGGCGGGCGCTTCGCGTCCTAGAAGTTTCTGTGGTGGGGGAGCCGTCGGCGCTCCGGCCGTCAGTGCGGTCGGTTCGCGGCGCCGGCGGCTCCGCCGTGGTCGATGCAGGGGAATCGATCCCGGCGGGATCGGCCCGTGCGGCTGCGGTCGTTACGGAAACGATGCATATGTCAGCGGCCGCGCGCCGCCATACGACCGACGTCGACGTTCCGGCCTGCGGACTGGCCGCGCGTCGTGCCGCTGAACAGGCCGCGGATCCAGCTCCCGGCCCGGGCGGTCAGCTGCGCCATCACTTCGGCCCGCTCACGCCGTGCCTCGTTCAGGTAGTGCGTCATCTCCATGGAGGAGATATGCCGATACGCGAACTTTTCCTGGCTCATCGCGTGCCTCCATAGACACCGGGGCGGCCGGCCGGCTGTACCAGCCGCTGGGCGAGGGCGGGGGCATGGGTGCGCAGGTAGGTCATGCCGGACCGCAGTGCGGCGGACAGAACGACGCCGTGATAGGCCTCGTCCGACATACAGCCACGGGCCGAGGTCAGGACCACGCTGGTGTCGAGCGGGCTGTGGTTATTCGCGGGTGCGAAGGCCGTTGCGGCCGGGCGGCCTTGGGTCGGGTAGATTTCGGAACGCATCACAATCTCCTTGTGTTGGCGTTCCCTCGCGTCGTTTCTTGTCGTCCTGGGCGAGGTCTTCGTTCGCCTCGCAGGAGCAATATGGAGCAGTGATTTGTGCGATGCAACATGACTGGAGGGCTGTGTTCATGCGCTCCCCGCGGGGGGCCATGCAGTCACCGCAGGTCGCTGTCCGGACCTGGCGGTCGCACCCGAAGCAGCTTCCGTGCCAGCCGCGACGCCATCAGGCGGCCGAGAGGCCGCGCTGCTTGGCGAGTCGCCCGGCGCACAGCCAACTCGCCGCCGCCATCGCCGCTGCCGTCGCGAGGCAGAGCGGCAGGCCGCCCGCCTGGAAGCTCAGCCCCGAGAGGAGGGTGCCGAGCAATCGGCCGGCCGCATTCGACATGTAGTAGAATCCGACGTCCATCGTCACCCGGTCGCCCTCGCTGAAAGCGAGGATCAGGTATGAGTGCAGCGCGGAGTTGAGCGCGAACACCGCGCCGAAGAGCAGCAGTCCGATCACCAGCAGCGCCGTCAGCCATGTCTCGACCGCACCGCCCGCGAAGAAGGCGGCCGCGGCGAGCGCCGCCGGGACGAGGGTGAGGATGCCCACCCAGAGGCGCGCCATGCCGACCGTCTGCGCCAGCCCCTTGTCGCGTGCCCGCAGCAGCCGCGGCGCGAAGGCCTGGACGATGCCGTAGCCGATGATCCAGACCGCCATGAAGCTGCCGATCAGGAAGAAGGCGGCGCGGTTGCCCTCGGGCGTGCCGTCGGACAGGACGCCGTAGAAATAGATCGGAATGCCGACGACGAACCACACGTCGCGCGCGCCGAACAGGAACATGCGCGCGGCCGAGAGGCGGTTGACGTTGCGGTTCTTCGAGAAGACCTCGGCGAACTTCACCTTCTTCTTGCCGCGCGGCAGGCCCGCCGGCATCAGCAGCACGACCGCGGCCAGGATGGCGGCCAGTACGGCGGCCATGCCGACCATGGCACCCTGGAAGCCGATCGTCGCCAGCAGCGCCGCGCCGAGCAGGAAGCCGAGCCCCTTCACTGCGTTCTTGGACCCGGTCAGCGCCGCCACCCAGCGGAACAGCGCACCCTGGTCCTCGGCCGGGGCGAGCACCTTCACCGCACTCTTGGCGCTCATCTTGGCGAGGTCCTTCGCCACGCCGGATGCCCCCTGGACTAGCATGACGAAGGCGACGGACACGGCCATGGTCCAGGCCGGATCGAGCTGCGTGAGGGCGGCCAGTGCCACGATCTGCAGAAGCAGGCCGGCATAGAGCGTCGAGGTGAGGCCGAACCGGGCGGCGATCCAGCCCGCCGACAGGTTGGTCACGATGCCCATGAACTCGTAGAGCAGGAACAGATAGGCGAGCTGGACGGGCGAGAAGCCCAGCGTGTGGAAGTGCAGCAGCACCAGCATGCGCAGCGCGCCGTCGGTGAGCATGAAGGCCCAGTAGGCGGCCGTGACTGCGGCATAGGCGCCGAGCGCGTTGCGCCGCGCGAGGTCGGATGCCGCGGTCACGACACCATCCCCCTCGACGGAACTCCATTCGCCGCGAGGGCCTTTGCGACAAGCATCGCCACGTCGCCCAGCCGGCAGGCATAGCCCCACTCGTTGTCGTACCAGGCGTAGACCTTCACCTGGGTCCCGTTCACCACCATCGTGCTGGCGGCGTCGACGATCGCCGAGCGCGGGTCGCCGCGATAGTCGGTGGAGACCAGCGGCCGCGTCTCGTATCCCAGGATGCCGGCGAGCGGGCCGCCGGCGGCCGCCTCGAACAGGCCGTTGACCTCTTCCACCGAGGTCGGCCGCTTCATCTCGAAGACGCAGTCGGTCAGCGAGGCGTTGAGCAGAGGCACGCGCACCGCATGGCCGTTCAGCCGTCCCTTCAGTTCCGGATAGATCAGCGTGATCGCCGTCGCCGATCCGGTCGTCGTCGGGATCAGCGCGTTCAGCGCCGAGCGGGCACGGCGCAGGTCCTTGTGCGGCCGGTCGACGATCACCTGGCTGTTCGTGACGTTGTGCAGCGTCGTGATCGACCCATGGGTGATGCCAATCGCCTCGTGCAGCACCTTCACCACGGGTGCGAGGCAGTTCGTCGTGCAGCTCGCCGCGGTGACCAGATGGTGTTCGGCCGGGTCGTAGAGGTGGTGGTTGACGCCGTAGACCAGGTTCAGCGCCGGCGCCTCCTTGACCGGTGCCGAGACGACCACCTTGGCCACGCCCGCATCGTAGTAGGGCTGCAGCTTCGCCGGCGTCTTGAAGACGCCGGTGCAGTCGACGACCAGGTCGACGCCCAGCGCCGCGAGCGGCAGGTCTTCGATGCGCTTCTGCGTCGTCAGGCGGACCCGGCGGTCGCCGATCGTCACTGCCTCTTCGTCGTGGCCGATCCGTCGGTCCCATCGCCCGTGGACGGTGTCGAACTCCAGCAGGTGCGCATGCACCGCGGGATCGCCGGCAGCGTCGTTCAGCAGCACGACGTCGCCGCCGTGGCCGCCGTCGAACAGGGCGCGCACGAGCAGCTTTCCCATGCGGCCCAGGCCGTTGATCGCGATTCTTGCCATGTACAGTCCTGTCGGTTTACGGCGGTCAGCCTGCGGCCGCGGCCGGCGTGCCGGAGTCCAGGGCGATGCGGTCGATCTGCTTCTGCAGCGACATGCGGTCGAGCGTGTCGAAGGGCAGGGCGGCGAAGGCCGAAATGCGGTGGTAGAGCATCCGGAAGGCCTCGGTGAAGGCCAGGGCCTTCTCGGCGTCGGTGCCCTCCACCTTGACCGGGTCGGGTACGCCCCAGTGGCCGGTCATCGGCTGCCCCGGCCAGGGCGGGCAGTCCTCGTTGGCCGACCGGTCGCAGACGGTGAACACGAAGTCCATCGCCGGCGCGCCGGGCGCCTGGAACTCCGCGACGTGCTTCGACCGCAGGCCCGAAACGTCGTAGCCGTTGCGCCGCAGCAGCTCCACGGCACGCGGATTGAGCTCCGAATAGGCGTGCGTTCCGGCCGAAAACGCCCGGAACTTGCCGCCGGCGATCCGGTTCAGGATCGCCTCGGCGAAGATCGAGCGGGCGGAATTGCCGGTGCAGATGAAGAGCACGTTGAGCGGTCTGTCCGGTACCATCGCTTGGGCACTCCCCGGCAGGTTCAGGTTGGCGGCACGGTTGTAGAGCGGCGCGCAGATGTCGGGCCGGCCCTGGCAGCAGTCGCCGGCGAGATAGTCGATCAGCGCGCCCGCGCCCTCGACGTTCAGCCGGTACAGCAGCGAGCGGCCCTGACGCTGGCGCTCGATCAGGCCGGTTCTGGTCAGGATGTCGACATGCACCGACAGCGTGTTGGGTGCCACCCCGACGGCCTCGGCGATCTCGGTCGCCGGCACCCCGCCCGGGGCACGGCGCGACAGCAGGCGGAAGACCGACAGCCGGGTCGGATGCCCGAGGGCGGAGAGGGTCGCGGCGAAGCCTTCGTGTTCCATAATTCATCGATACATGAATTATAGAATCAATGGAAGACGCAAAAACGGCGGGCCGGGCAGATCGCTGCGGCGGCCTCTCGTCTGCGGATCGGTCGGACCGTGCCCCGCGGCCTACGGCGCCGGCGCGCCGGCTTCGCTCCGGAAGGCGATCGGGAACAGCATCAGCACGAGCACCGTGTTGAACGCGGCCGCCACGGCGAGGGCAAGCAGCGTCCCGCCCGATCCGAACGCCTCGATCAGCAGCGCGCCGACCATCGGCGACGCCGCCTGCGCCACCAGCGTCGGCAGCGAGAGCTTGCCCATCAGGATCGCGTAGCCCTCGCGGCCGAAGAGGGCGAGCGGGACGGTGCCGCGTGCGATCGAGCGGATGCCGCTGCCGGCGCCGTACAGCACGATGCCCGCCGCGGCGATGCCCGGCGCGCCGATCAGCATGAAGATGCCGACCAGCACCAGCAGCGTCGAGACCAGCAGGCTCCAGATCGGGTGCCGGTTGCGGCCGAAGGCGGCCTCCAGGATGCGGGCGCCGACCTGCGCCGGCCCGAGCAGCGTGCCGAGGGCCACCGCCGCGGCCAGCGTCAGGCCCTGGGCCTGCAGCAGGGTCAGCAGGTGCACGGCGAGGACGGTCATGATCATCGCGGCGATGGTGAAGCCGGCCGCCAGCAGCACGAAGGCCACCCGCTGGTCCGGTCGCACCCGTCCGCGCACCGGCGCGCTGCCGTCGGCGCTCGGCGCGTCGTCCACGCGCCGCGCCTCGCGCGGCATGCCGAACCAGTAGAGCGGCAGCAGCACGGCGAGCGCGATGGCGGCGTAGGTCAGGCAGGTGCCGCGCCATCCCACGGTCTCGACCAGGAAGGCGCTGAACGGCCAGCAGACGGTGCTGGCGAAGCCGCCATAGAGCGTCACCATCGTGATGGCGGCGCGCGCGTCCGTCCCGTAGATGCGCCCGAGCGCCGAGAAGGCCGGGTCGTACAGGCCCATCCCCATGCCGACGCCGATGACGATCCAGCCGACGACGAATACCGGCAGCGACGGCGCCAGCCCCAGCGTCAGGAGGCCGCCGGCGAGGAGCAGTGCGCTGCCGGAGAGTACCGGGCGGCCGCCGTGGCGGTCGATCAGGTGGCCGACGCGTGGCGATACGAGCCCGGAGATCAGCAGGCCGATCGACAGGGCGCCGACCACCCAGCCCGCCGGCCAGCCGGTATCCGCGACGATCGGCCCGGCCAGGACGGCCGTGAGGTAATAGGTCGAGCCCCAGGCGATGATCTGCCCGCAGCCGAGCGCGGTGACGATGACGGCGCGGCGCCGGTCGCCCGTCTTTCCGCTCGTCTTTCCGCCCGTTCGCGCGTCCGGCATCCGCCTAGCGTCCCGTCGCGCGCTGCGGCGCGATCGCGATCGCCGAGAGATCCGGGCCCGTCGGCGCCCGGTCCGCCGCCACGCGCTCGGAATAGCGGTCGGTCAGCGTCGCGACGTGCGGGCGGGTGAGAAGTGTGAAGCGCATCAGTTCCTCGACCACGTCGACGATCCGTTCGTAATAGGCCGAGGGGCGCATGCGGCCGTCCGCGTCGAACTCGTCATAGGCCTTCGCCACGCTCGACTGGTTCGGCATGGTGAGCATCCGCATCCAGCGGCCGAGCAGGCGCAGGGTGTTCACCGCATTGAACGACTGCGATCCGCCGGAGACCTGCATGACCGCCAGCGTCCGGCCCTGCGTGGGCCGGATCCCGCCGATGCTCAGGGGCAGATGGTCGATCTGAGTCTTCATCACGCCGGTGATCTGACCATGCCGTTCCGGGCTGCACCAGATCTGCCCTTCCGACCAGATCGACAGCGCCCGCAGTTCCGCCACCGCCGGATGGTCGTCCCCAGGTATCTGTCCCGGCAGCGGCAGGTCGGACGGATCGAAGATGCGCGGCTCGCCGCCGAAGAAGCGCACCAGCCGCGCCGCCTCCTCGACGACGAGGCGCGAATAGGAGCGCTCGCGCAGCGACCCGTAGAGCAGCAGGATCCGCGGCGGATGCGCGTCGGGGCCGAGGCCCGCACCGGCCGGCACGGACGCATGGCGGCGGTCGAGGGCCGGCAGCCGGTCGGGGTCGGGCAGGGGGCACAGGCGGGTGATGCGATCGGCGGCGTCTGCAGCCACGGTCGTTTCCTTCATGCGTTCAGAGGGCCGGGACCGCCGCACGGGGCGCGTTCGCCCTGGCAGCAGTTCTCCGTGAGAAAGGCGAGCAGGCCGTTCATCGCGTCGTACTCCGCGACATAGATCAGCGACCGTCCCTCGCGTCGGAACGTCACCAGTCCGGCATGCTTCAACTGGTTCAGATGGAAGGAGAGCGTGGCCGATGGCAGGGCGAGCCGCTCCGCGATCAGGCCGGCGGGCATCCCGCCGCCGCCCGCCTGGACGAGCAGGCGGAAGATGTCGAGCCTGGTTTCCTGGGCGAGCGCCGCCAGCGCGGCTATGGCCGTCTTCTTCTCCATATCTCCACAATAATGGAAATATTCGGCCGAGAAAAGTCCGACGCGCGGTTCGCATTTCGATCCGGCGTCGGAAGGTACGGCCTTGGAGGAGGGATGCGCGCCGCGCCGGGCTGCCGTCCGCTGGGGGCCGTTGCCGGCAGGCCCTCCGCCGCCGTTGCCGGCGGCGTGTCGCGCGACGCGCATCTTGCTCTGTGAACGCACCGCCCAGCGTTCTATTCCAGACAATCGTGCGTCGCCCCGTTTTTCTTCGATCGGCGCGGGCGATCCGCCCGGCAGTGCCCATTCGTCGCAAGGGCGCGGGGTGGGTTGGCAGGGGCCCCTGGTAGTCTAAGCTCACGGTCACGCTGCACGCGGTTCGGAGCCAGCCCATGGAGCTCGATCCTCTCCTCCTCGCGCGGATCCAGTTCGCCTTCACCATCTCCTTCCACATCCTCTTCCCGTCCTTCACGATCGGGCTGGCGAGTTTCCTCGCGGTGCTGGAGGCGCAGTGGCTGCGCACCGGCAACGACACCTACATCCGGCTCTACCGCTTCTGGGTGAAGCTGTTCGCCGTGTCGTTCGGCATGGGCGTCGTGTCGGGCATCGTGATGAGCTACCAGTTCGGCACGAACTGGAGCCGCTTCTCCGACGCCACCGGCAACGTTCTCGGGCCGCTGCTCGGCTATGAAGTGCTGACGGCATTCTTCCTGGAGGCGACATTCCTCGGGATCATGCTGTTCGGCGCCGGCCGCGTCAGCCGCGGTCTGCATTTCTTTTCCACCTGCGCGGTCGCGGTCGGCACGCTGGTTTCGACCTTCTGGATCATCTCGGCGAACAGCTGGATGCAGACGCCGGCCGGCTATGAGCTGCGCGACGGCATCTTCTACGCCCTGGATTGGTGGGCGGTGGTGTTCAATCCGTCCTTCCCGATCCGCCTCGCGCACATGGTCTCTGCCGCCTACCTGACGACCTGCTTTGTCATCGGCGGCGTCGCGGCATGGTACCTGCTGCGCGGTCGCCATATCGCCGAGTCGCGGATCATGCTGGGCATGGCGGTGGGCTTCGCCGCAATCTTCGCCCCGCTGCAGATCGTGATCGGCGACATGACCGGCCTGAAAATGCTGGAGCATCAGCCGAGCAAGGTCGCCGCGATGGAGGGCCATTGGGATACCGGCCCCGGCATCCCGTTCATTCTGTTCGGCTGGCCGGACGAGGCGCGGGAGGAGACGCGCTTCGCCCTGAAGATCCCCTACGCCAGCAGCTTGATCCTGACCCACGAGCTGCAGGGCGAGGTGCAGGGACTGAAGGACTGGCCGGTCGAGGAACGCCCGCCCGTCGCCATCGTCTTCTGGTCCTTCCGGGTCATGCTGGCGCTCGGTTTCCTGATGGCTTTCGCCGGGCTCTTCGGGGCCTGGCTCCTGTGGCGCAAGCGCCTCTATGAAACACGCTGGTTCAAGACGTTCTGGATGCTGATGACGCCATCCGGCTTCGTCGCCGTCCTGGCGGGCTGGTTCGTCGCCGAGGTCGGGCGTCAGCCCTACATCGTCTACGGGCTCATGCGCACGGCCGACGCGTCCTCGCCGGTGCCGGGCACCAGCATCGGCTTCTCGCTGGCACTGTTCGTCGTGGCCTACCTCGCGATCTTCGGTGCCGGCACCTGGTACATGCTGCGGATGATCTCGATCGGTCCGGCGGCACCGACACCGGAGGACCATTCGCGGCCGATCCCGGGCACGCCGATGCGGCCCCTGTCGCAGCCGACCGAACGCATCGAGCCGGCCGAATAAGGGGGGACGTCATGGAACTCGACCTGCCGCTGATCTGGGCCGGGGTGATCGCCTTCGCCGTCTGCATGTACGTGCTGATGGACGGTTTCGACCTCGGCATCGGCATCCTGTTTCAGACGGTGCCCACCGACGACGAACGCGACATCATGATGAACTCGGTGGCGCCCGTCTGGGATGGCAACGAGACGTGGCTGGTGCTCGGTGGCGGCGGCCTCCTCGGGGTCTATCCGCTGGCCTATGCCACGCTGCTGCCGGCGCTCTACCTGCCGATCATCGTGATGCTGGTGGCGCTGGTCTTCCGCGGCGTCGCCTTCGAATTCCGTTTCAAGGCGATCCGCGGCAAGTTCGTCTGGAACTGGGCCTTCTGTCTCGGCTCTCTGGTCGCCGCCTTCTCCCAGGGCGTCGTCCTGGGTGCCTTCGTCCAGGGGTTCGAGGTCGTCGACCGCTCCTATGCGGGCGGCCCCTTCGACTGGCTGACGCCGTTCAGCATCCTGGTCGGCTTCGGCGTGACGGCCGGCTACGCCCTGCTCGGCTCGACCTGGATCATCATGAAGACCGACGGGCCGCTGCAGCGCTGGGCCTACAGGGTGTCGATGCCTCTGCTGATCGCCGTGCTCGGTTTCATGGTGGCGGTCAGCCTGTGGGTGCCGCTGCTCGATGCGGATATCGGCCGGCGCTGGTTCTCCTGGCCGAACATCCTCTACCTCTCGCCGGTGCCGATCCTGGTCGTGCTCGCCACCCTCTGGCTGGTGCGCGCGCTGCTCACCGACCGGGAGCGGCTGCCGTTCCTGCTGACCCTGTTCCTGTTCCTGCTCGGCTATGCGGGTCTCGCGATCAGCCTGTTCCCCAACATCGTGCCGCCCGACATCACGATCTGGGACGCCGCGTCGCCGCCCGAGACGCAGCTCTTCATGCTGGTCGGCGTGGCGATCATGATGCCCTTCGTGCTGGGCTACACCGCCTATGCCTACTGGGTGTTCCGCGGCAAGGTCGACCCGCACGCCGGCTATCACTGAGGTTCGTTCGAGAGGGGAGGAGAGGGCGGCTGGCTCGACCTGTGCATGATTCCGGCGAACAGGAGGATGCCATGACAGCCAGTGCCCCTTCCATCGCATCAGAGGCGCCGGCGAGCGCCATTCCCGTCATCGACCTCGGTCCCTACCTGGCGGGCGAGGCAGGTGCGCTGGCACGCACCGCCGATGCGTTGAGACACGCGCTCACCGACGTCGGCTTCTATTTCGTCGTGAACCACGGCGTGCCGCAAGCGCTGATCGACGCCGCCTTCGCCGCGGCGGCCGCCTTCCATGCCCAGCCGCTCGATACGAAGATGCGGATGAAGTTCAACGAGCAGGCGGTGGGCTACCTGCCGATGCGCGGCGACACGCTGCGCACCTCGGAGATCAACAGGAACACCAAGGGCAACCTGAACGAGGCGCTGTTCATCAAGCGTGACCTGCCGCCCGACCATCCCGACGTGTTGGCGGGCAAGCCCTTCCGCCCGGCGAACCAGTGGCCCGATCCGACCGACATGCCGGACTTCCGCGCCACGGTTGTGGCCTATTGCGACGCGCTGGAGCGGCTCGCGACGTCGCTGCTGCCGCTCTACGCGACGGTGCTCGGCATGCCGCCCGACTTCTTCGACGAGCCCTTCCGCGATCCCCAGTTCAACCTGCGCATGACCCACTATCCGCGTCAGGACGTGGTCGAGGAGGGCGAGTTCGGCATCGCCCCGCATGTCGACAGCAGTTTCATGACGCTGCTCGCTCAGAACGAGATCCCTGGCCTCTCCATTCGCACGCGCGGCGGCGACTGGATCGACGCGCCGTCGATCCCGGGCAGCTTCATCGTGAACGGCGGCGAGATGCTGCGCCGTTGGTCGAACGACCGCCTCCTCGCCACGCCCCACCGCGTCATCAACCGCTCCGGCCGCGAGCGCTATGCGATCCCGTTCTTCTTCGACTGCAACATCGACTGGCCCATCACCGCCGTCCCCACCACCATCGACGCCGACCACCCGCCGAGGTTCGAGCCGACGACCTATCTCCAGTACATGACCTGGTACAAGAACCGAAACTACGACGTGCTCAAGCCGCCCGGGTCGAAGGGGGCGGCCGAGGCATAGCCTAGGCACTCCTGCCGAGCGTCCCCATCTCTTCGGGTCGACACTGCGATCCGAAGACCCGGCCGGCGTGGCCGTGCGGGAAGAGGCTGACGCCGGCGCATGAACCTGTTCGACCAGGCACTGGACATCGGCCGCGGCTTGACCGAGCGCCGGGTGAGGCTCGGCGTGACCGGGTTGAGCGACGCTGGCAAGACCGTCTTCA
The DNA here is from genome assembly GCF_040549485.1 of Constrictibacter sp. MBR-5. Taxonomy (NCBI): domain Bacteria; kingdom Pseudomonadati; phylum Pseudomonadota; class Alphaproteobacteria; order Rhodospirillales; family Allostellaceae; genus Constrictibacter; species Constrictibacter sp. MBR-5. The sequence goes on along the minus strand of NZ_JBEPTK010000001.1, from coordinate 442,221 downwards.
TCACCAGCCTCGTGCACGGCCTGCTGCATCCGGCGCGCATGACGCGCCTGTCCGTCGTCGGCGAGGAGCGGCTCGACGTGGCGGTGCTGCGGCCGCAACCGTCCCAGGACCTGCCGCGCTTCCCTTACGAGGCCTGCGTCGCGCAGCTGACCGGGCATGCCGCGAACGGCGACGGCAAGCCGGCCTGGCCGCAGAGCACGCGCTCGATCGCCGAACTGCGCGTCTCGATCCGCTACCGGCCGACCGGGCTCGTCTCGGCCTTCGGCGACCGGCTGCTGCATCTCGACCTGTTCGACTATCCGGGCGAGTGGCTGCTCGACCTGACGCTGCTCGACCGCTCCTTCGCCGAATGGTCGGCCGGGGCGCTGGCCCTGGCGCGCCAGCCGGCGGCGGATGCCTTCGCCGCACCCTGGCTGGAACATCTCGACACGCTCGACCCCGACGCCCCCGATCCCGCCGCGGAGACCGCGGCGCTGGAGGCCGCCGGCCGCTACACCGCGTATCTGCGTGCCCGCCGCGCGGCGGAGGGCAGGGCGACGCTGCTCGGTCCCGGCCGCTTCCTGCTGCCGGGCGAGCTGGAAGGCTCGCCGCTGCTGACCTTCTGCCCGCTGCCCCCCGAGGCGCCCGGCGCGCGTCCCGCACGCAGTTCCCTGCGCACGCTGATGGAGGAGCGCTACCGCGCCTATCGCAGCCATGTCGTGAAGGCCTTCCACGAGCGCCATTTCGCCCGGCTCGACCGTCAGGTCGTGCTGGTCGACCTGGGCGCGCACATGAGCGCCGGCGGGCGTCCGCTCGCCGAGGTGTCGCAGTCGCTCGACGCCGTGCTGAAGGCGCTGGCGATCGGCGGGTCCGGCTGGCTGCCGCGCTGGCTCAGCCCGCGCATCGACCGCGTCCTGTTCGCCGCCAGCAAGGCCGACCACCTGCCGTCGGACCAGCATCCGGCGATGGAGGACCTGCTGCGCCGCAGCCTGGGCGAGAGCATCCGCCGCACAGCCTATCGCGGTGCCGAACTCGACGTGATCAGCCTCGCCGCCCTGCGGGCGACGCGCGAGGTGCTGTCGAAGGACGAGGACCGGCGTTATGTCGCAGGCCGTACCGAAGATGCTCTGCGCGACGTGGCGCACTTTCCCGGCCGTCTCGATCCCGGGCTCACTGACCGCGGACCGGCCGACCGGGGGCCCTGGGGGGCGCGGGACAGTTTCCGCATCGCCCGCTTCCTGCCGCCGCCGGGCCTCGATCCCGCCGGGCCGTGGCCGCACCTGCGGCTCGACCGGGCGGTGGAGATGCTGATCGGCGACTGGCTGGCCTAACGCGGCTCCATGCCCGCGGCCCCATATCCGGTGGTCCATGCCCGCCGCCGCGCGGGCCTAAGCCGCCGGCGCCCGCCGTGTCGGTGGCCTTAAGCCGCGTCTTAACGCCGAAGCCGCCGCCGCGGCGCAGGATGCGCCCCTGACAAAGGGGACCATCGTGACCGAGTCCATTCATCTGGAGCATCCGGACCTCGTCCGGCTGCTCGACCTGTGGCGGCAGAAGCGTCCCGGCGGGGCGCTGCCCGGCCGCGGCATGTTCGACCCGATCGAGCTGAAGTTCATGCTCGGTCACATACTGCTGATCGAACTGGCGGACGGCGGTCGCCTCCGCGTGCGCCTGCACGGCTCCCGCCTGGTCGACCAGGTGCGGCACGACCACACCGGCCGGTTCCTCGACGAGTGGCCATACCAGCCGGCGAAGGACGACCTCCTGCAGGCCTGCGCGCGGGTGCTGGAGACACGCCGGCCGCTCGCCGTCGGCGGCAAAGTCTCTTCACCTGTGCCGGTGACGTACGAGGCACTCTGGCTGCCGCTCGCCGCGGACGGCACCAGGATCGACATGCTGATGTGCGGCAAGCAGTACGAACGCCGCTGGTAGCCGTTTCCGGTGGCGCCCGGCCGAGGCCGCGCGCCGAGGGGCGACACGCCGCGCCGGGCCCCCATATAAGCGCGACGACCGCCCCGGGCGTCCGGTGCGGACCTTTCGAAGCGCCGGGGACCGGCTGGCATGAACGACCGCGACGCGCCGCGCAGCCGGCCGCTCGACGAACTGGAACGCGACGCAGAACCTGAACTGCCCGGCGTCGCTCTCGCCGCGCACACGCTGGAGATCGAAGCGACCCGCCCGGCCGAGGAGGCCGATGTCACCGGCGTGCCCGATCCGGCACTGCGCAAGCGACGTCCCTGGGTGCGCTGGCTGATCGGCACCGGGCTCGGCCTCGCGGTCACGGGCGCCACCGCCTGGGCGCTGGAGGGGCTGGTGACGGCGGCGCTGGCCGATGGCGCCTGGCCGGCCTGGCTGATCGTCGGCGGCATCGCCGCCCTGGTGCTGGGATTCGTGCTGGCGGCAGTGCGCGAGTGGCTGGCGCTGGAGAGCCTCGACGATCTGCGCGCCGCGCGCCTCGCCGCCGCGCGCGCCGAGGAGACCGGCAGTGACCCCCAGGCCGCGGCCAAGGTCGTGGCGCGCCTGCGCCGTCTCTATCGCGGCCGGCCGGACCTGGAATGGGCCTGGGCGCGCGTCGACGAGCGTAAGGCCGGCCTCGACGGTGACGCGCTGCTGCATCTGGTCGACCGCGAGGTGATCGCACCCCTGGACCGCCGGGCGGAGGCGCTGGCCGTCGCCGCCGTGCGCCGCGCCGCCGCGATCACCGCGGTCAGCCCCTTCGCCTTCATGGACATGGCGGTCAGCACGGTCATCGTCGCCGCCCTGCTGCGCCGCATGGCGCGGCTCTATGGTGGCCGGCCCGGCTGGATCGCCACCCTGCGCCTGCTGCGGATGAGCCTCGGCGCGGTGCTGGCGAGCGGCGCCCTCGACATCGGCGACGACACGATCGGTGCGGCACTCGGCGCCGGCATCGCCAGCAAGCTCTCGCGCCGCGCCGGCATCGGCATCCTTAATGGATTGCTCACCGCCCGTCTCGCCGTCGCGGCGATGACGCTGATCCGCCCGTTCCCCTCGCGCCGCCGGCCGCCGTCGGCGCGCGGGCTGGCGCTGCGGGCACTGACGGATTTCGGTAAGACCGAGAAGCATGACGAATAGCGCTGTTACCTCGATCGGCCCGGAGCGGCCGGAGGATGCCGACGCGATCCGCGCCGTCACCACCGCGGCGTTCGCCGATGCCGCGCATGCCAGCGGCACCGAGGCGGCTATCGTCGATGCCTTGCGCGAGGCCGGCGCGCTGACGCTCTCGCTCGTCGCGCGTGAGCAGGAACGCGTTGTCGGCCACGTCGCGTTCTCGCCGATCACGATCGACGGTACCGACCGCGGCTGGTACGGGCTCGGACCGGTCTCGGTGGATCCGACCCGCCAGCGGCGGGGCATCGGCCGGGCGCTGATCCTCCACGGCCTCTCCCGCCTCCGGGAACGCGCCGCCGCCGGCTGCGTGGTGCTGGGCGATCCGGCCTATTATCGCCGCTTCGGCTTCGCGCCGGATCCCGCGCTGCGACTGGACGGCGTGCCGCCCGAATACTTCCTGTGCCTGCCCTTTGCGGCGGCACCGCCGGCCGGGACAGTGCGCTACCATTCCGCCTTCGACGCGTCCTGAACAAGCCGGACAAAGAAAGAAGCCGCACGCCTTGCGGCTCCGAGTTGGTCATAGGGGGTGAGCCCGAAGATCACCGCTCGAACTTGCGATAGTCGCTTTCCTTGAACTCGGGCATCTCCTTCAGCTGGTCCTCACTCTTCTGGGACATCAGCAGGACATTGTCCGAGGACATGCGCAGGTCGGAAACCGGCAGAGCCACGTCCCTCTCGCCCATGCCGAGGAAGCCGCCGACGCCGACCACGAGGAACATCTCGTCGCGGCCGTTGGCGATGACGACGTCGTTCACCTCGCCGACATCCTCGCCCTCGAGGTTGACCACGTCGCGACCGATGATGTCCTCGGCGCGGAACGTCGCCTGGTCGATGGCGCGGCTGTTCTCCCAGTCGCGCGTCACCCCGGCGGGAGCGGTCTGCATGGCACCGCTCGTATCCTGTCCGGTTCCGGTCTGCATGCCCGTGCCGGCTGCGCCCGTACCCGTCGCGCCGCGTTCCATGGTCTGCGTGCGGTCGGCGCCGGTACCCTGCTGCATCGTCCCCTGCTGCTGTGCGGTGCCGGCGGCGATGGCCGGAGCCGTCAGCGCGGCGGCGAGGACGGCGGCGAGGGCAGTCGTCTTGCCGTAGGTCATGTGAACTCCTGTCGTCCGGTAAAGGCGCGGCCGGCCCGGTGCTGGGTCGGTGCGTTCGCGACGGCCGGGGCGGGGCGAGCGCCCCGTTTCGTCCGGCCCGAGCGCCGACGGGCACCCGGCGTCGCTTCGTGACCCTACCAACCGCCGAGCCGCCATCCGGTTCACCGTCGCGCCGCAGTTTTTCCGTTCGGTGAGGGGTTGCCGGCTTCGAACGGGGCGGCGGCCAGGGGTTGCGCGTCCCGGATTGCGGCCCCAGGTCGCCTGGATCGTACTGAACAAAGGAGGACGACATGAACCGAACGGCTCAAACCGCCCTGATGGCCCCGCTGATGGCCACCGCGATGGTGGTGGCGCTCGCCGGTCCGACGGCCGCCCGTGATCTGGCCCAGGCGCAGACGCAGCCCCAGGCGGCCCCCCAGACGGCGCCCGCTCCGATGACGAACGTGAGCGACCAACAGCTGGAGACCTTCGCCGCCGCGGCGACCGAAGTTCAGACGATCCGCCAGAAGTGGCAGCCGCGCGTGTCGGAGGCGGCGCCGGAGCAGGCCGAGACCATGAAGCAGCAGGCGACCGAGGAGATGGTCGGCGCCGTGAAGCAGCAGGGCATGTCGGTCGAGGAGTTCAACCAGATCTCTCGGGCCGCCCAGGCCGACCCGCAGCTCCGCGAGCGGATCGTCGCGATGATGCGCCAGTAGGCGCGGGGCTTCCCACGGGAATCCGCGGAAGGGCGACGGAGCGGCGGTTCCGTCGCCCTTGTCGCGTCCGGGGACTGCTCGGGCCTACTGCGCTCGAGGCGAGGGCTGGACATAGCGCCGCGCGAAGCGGCTGCGCTTCAGCGCCTCGCGCGCCGGCAGCTCGACGCGGCGATAGAGCGCGGCCGACAGCAGCAGCACCACGCCGAGCAGCAGCAGCAGCACGCCGAGCGATTCGACGTCGTTCCATCGCTTGGCGAAGCGCTCGTCCAGGAAGAACTCCCAGCCGGTGTCCACCAGCTCGAGCACGAAGATGTGGCTCATATAGACCGAGTAGGATATCTCGCCGAGCCAGACGAGCGGCCGAACGCTCAGCATCCGCGCGACCGTGCCGCCGCCGGCGGCGAGGCCGACGATCAGCAGTCCGAAAAGCGGCACCAGCAGGATGTCGCGATAGCCCAGATGCATGACCGTCAGGATCGCCGCGAGGACCGCCGCCAGGACCGCGTCTCGGCCGAGCGCCGCCGTTCCGGGAACCGACCGGTAGGCGAGGTACAGCACCACGCCCAGGCTGAACTCGAAGGCGCAGCGCAGGACGCCGTAGTCGTACGTCACGTCCAGATTGCGGCCGTAGTCGGAGATCAGCGCGAGGCCGACGCCGGCTGCGGCGACCAGCAGTACGCGTGCGATCCAGCCCATCCGGAACACCAGCAGGATGAAGAACGGGAACAGCAGATAGGCGAACCATTCGGCGCCGACCGACCAGGCGGGTCCATTCCACGTCAGGCCGTCTTCCACCCCCGCCGCCTGGAGCATCATCATGTTGGTCGCGATGGCGCCGGGATGCTTGGCGTGCTCGAAGGGCTCCGCACGGAATTCCGCCTCGCCCGACGCCTCCAGCCCCCACTTCGCCAGTTCGAGCAGCGCGAAGGCGGCCAGCACGAACAGGTGCAGCGGATAGATGCGCGCCATGCGTGCGAACAGGAATGGCCTCGCCGTCTCCCACCGCACCCGCTCGGCGAAACTGTCGCCGTAGGCGTGCGTGATGATGAAGCCGCTCAGGACGAAGAACAGGTCGACCCAGAGATAGCTCTTCGGCACGAACTCGGAATGGGTGCCGAGCTCGAGGTTGGGCAGGAAGCCGCCCGAGAAATGGTAGACGACGACCAGGACGGCGGCGATCCCGCGCAGCGATGTGAGTGCGTCCATTACCTCGGCTGTTCGGTCTGGCGGCTGTCGGCGCGCGCGCCGGCGCGGGGACGCCTGCGGCGCATTCAGCAGTCCGACATGGGAAAGCCGGCGGCGATGCGCCACCCTTCGGCGCCCGGCTCTGCTCCCCGCGCCGCGGAAGCCCGCCCGCCCTCAGCGGAAGCCCGCCAGGCTCCCCACCAGGAGCAGCCCGACCAGCAGCAGGATCCAACTCAGCGCATTGCCGTTCAGGCGGATCCAGTTGAGCAGCCACGGATGACGCGGCGGCGGCGAATTTTCGGCGAATGCCATGAAAAAGTCCCTCGGTCGGACAGATATTCTGCCGGTCCTGCCAGGGTTCTCTTTTGCGGGGCCGAAAACAAGAGCGGCACGATAATTACATGAAGTGGCGCCTGTTCGTGAGAATGCGCGCTGTTTTACCGTGATGGCGGGGCCATATCGTTCTTGGGGCGCGGTGCGGACAGGGGTTTATTCTGGTCCGGCCGCCGGGATCCCCCGCATGGGCGGGATCGTCGTCAGGGAGAAGCGGTATGGCAGCGAAGCTTTCGACGCGGACGCGGCGTCTGGCATTGTTCGGCATCGCCGGGATGGTGGCGGCCGGATTCTTGTCGGCCGGTTTAACGGCGGCGGGCCTGTCGGGCCGCGTCGCCGCCGCCGACGCGCCGCCGATCGCACCGGCGGGCGCTCCATCGGGTGCTCCATCGGGTGCCCGGGCCGGCGCCATCACGGCCGCCGACCCCACTGATCGCGCACCCACGCCCTGGCGCCCCGCCATGCAGTCGCGCGAAGCCGCGGAGCGCGCCGCGGTGCAGGGGCGGGACGCCGAGCGGGCCCGTGTCGATGCGGCCCAGGACAGCTTCTACGCCGATCAGTCGACGCGCTCGAAGGCGCGGGCCGAGGCGTTCGAGAACAAGGCGGCGGACTACTACAAGCGCCCCTGACCCCCGCCCCGCCGCCCATCGGCCGTACCGCAACCGACCGGCGTGCCCTGGAGCGGGCGGACGCCGCCGAGCAGGCGGAGATGGACGCCTTCGGAATCACGCGGGTGCCGGCCGACCATTTCCACTACGGTACCTGGCGCTACACGAGCCTGAAGGAAGCCACCGCCCAGGCCCGGCGCGAAGCCCGCGGCGGCTGAGGCCCGCGTCCGCTGTGACGCAGGTCATACCGCGCCGGCGACCCTCCGCCTAAATGATCATCGCGACGGCCGAAACAGCCGTCAGGTACTCGCGCATAAAGATGCCGTTTGTCCACAGTGGCAAGTCTGCTAGGCTGATCGCGTGGAGATGTTCTGGAAGAGGGAGGTCGACGATGTCGACGGTGAGATTCTTCCACGTATTTGCTCTCCTTTGCCTTCTCGGCGCGCCCGTGGCGGTTCTCGTTGCCGGTGGCCCGTCGGTGGCACAAAGCACCTGTTCGGGTAGCCAGCGCTGCTAGGCCGGCCGGAGTAGGCGGCCGGCCCGCGGCGCCTGCCGGAGCGGCGCCCGCAGGCCGCACGCCTTTCCCATACTGCCGGCTCCCGGCGCGACGCCTCGTCGTCCGGACCATGGAGCATCGGGATGGCCGAGAATGGCGCGATTCACCTGTTCGGGACGCCCGTCGGGCTCGACTACCTCGTGTACCTGGCGCTCGGCGTCATGGTCATCTGCTGGTTCGCCTTCAATCAGCTGAACCGGCCCATCGTGGTCGAGGACGAGGACGAGAGGACGCTCTACGAGTTGGTCGGCATGCGCAACTTCTCCCTCTCGGGGGAATTCCTGCGCTCCTACCTCGTCTTCGTCTCGATCCTGCTGGTGATCTACTTCACCGCGTCCTTCTGTGCGGCCGTCGTCGGCAACGCGCCGCTGTTCAGCGCCGACCTGGCGGGCTACGCCGTCGGCGGCGCGCCCGTCTCGGGCGAGGACGTGAAGTGGCCGCTGGCCTTCGCGCTCGCGATCGTCGGGCTGGGGCCGACGCTCCCCGTCCTGGGCGACGTCGTCGAGAGCCTGCGCCGCATCGCGCACCAACTCGTCGGCATTCCGCGCAACATCATCCAGATCGCCGACATGCTCCGGCGCGGCGACATCGACGAACAGGACCTGCGCGAGGGCGAGCGGCGCGAGTGCGAGGTTGCGCGCCGCGTCGCCGCAAAGCTGCAGGCCGCCGATGTCGAGCTGACCGAGAGCGTCGAGGTCCTCTTCCAGAAGATCCGGCTGGCGCTGCTCGCGCGGCATTGGCTCTTCGTCGGCCCCACCTCGCAGCATTTCCCCGACTTCGCGACGCGCAGCCGCTTCGCGGCGTACAAGCGGTACGTCGACAACGACACGCGCTCGTTCTACCTGCTCTGCCATCGCGTGGCCGCCACCGCGGATCCCCTTGACGCCGACGACGTGCGCGAGCTGCAGGCGCTCGCCGAGCATGCCGGCAAGATCCTCAGCCTCTATCTTGCACTCTGCGCCGTGCACTCGGCGCCGCCGCCGGCCGAGGCGAAGTCGAAGGCCCTGGCGACCAGCATCCTCGAGGTACGCGCGAGCGGCGGCCGCCAGGCGCTCGACGCCACGCTCGCCTCGGTCGCCATCATCGTACTGTTCGTGCTGGTCGTAACCTATATGGCCGCCTCCCTGGGGTTCATCGCGCCGGTGCCGTCGACGACGGTCGGGCCGGAGTTCCTGGCGGCGCTGATCTATGCGAGCGGCGCCCTGTCCATCTACCTGCCGGCCGCCGCGGTCGGCTGGCTGGTGCGCAGCGCGCGGCTGGCCAAGGGGCGGTGGCATCCGCCTCATCCGCGGCAGATCCGGTTCAGGCAGTTCCTCCGGGTGGGCGTCGCCGCCTATCTGGCCTCGGGCTGCTTCTTCTTCATTCACGCCTTCGTCGTGCGCACCGTGCGCTCGTTCGAACCGGGCGGCGCCTACAACGAGCTGCTGACCTGGGACGGCATGACGCCGATCCTGTGCTGGCCGCTGCTCGGCGCCGCGCTGGCGATCGTGCAGTGCCGCCGGGTCGAGTGGATCGAGCAGCGGGCCGCCACCCGCACGCCGATCGGACCGGTCGACATGCTCGTCTCCTGCGGATCCCAGGCGCTGGTGTTCGCGGTGGTCGCCGCCGCCTGCCTGTCGGCGCCCAGCGGCGCACCGGACTTCTGGCTCAGCTTCAACTGGTACTTCTCGATGACGATCGGGTTCCTGTTCGGCCTGGTGCAGATCTACTTCTACGCCGTGGTGAACGAGGGCGTCGTGCTGGAGATGCGGGGTGCCGCGCCGGCCCTCGGCCCCGGCGGGAGCCCGGCGCCGTGACCGGGGCTGTGACCGTGGCCGCCACCGCCACCGCCACCGCCGCCACTGGCTCGCGGCCTCTGCCGGGCAGCCGCCGCGCGCCTTTTGCGGCGACGCTGCTCCTCGCCGGACTGGCCGCGGTCTGTGCGGCGGTCGTGCCCGCCCCGGCGGCGGGGCGGGATGCCGATGCCCGCCTGCGCCTGGGCGTGCGCTGCGACGCGCCGCCCTTCTCCTATGTCGACGTGCCGAACGGCGGGACGTGCGACGCCGCGGTGCTCGCCGCGAACGAGCCGCGCGGCTACATGGTCGACCTCTGCGTCCAAGCCCTGAAGCGCCTCGGCCGGCGCTACGACTTCATCCCCGTGACCGCGAAGACCCGCCTCGCGTCCCTGGCCGGCACCCGGGAGGACGCCGCGGCCGGCAAGGGAGAGAGCGGCGGGACGGTCGACATCCTGTGCGAGCCGACGACCATCAACCTGACGCGCATCGACGGCGGTTATGGCTTCTCGCAGATCGTCTTCCTCTCGGGTACCTCCTACCTCTACCGGCCGGACGTCGCCGTCGCCCGGGGCAGCGGCCGCATCGACATCCGCTATCTTCGCGGCACCACGGCGGAGGGCCCGGCGAACGAACTGAAGAGCCGCCTGCAACACCGCTTCGGCACCGAATCCAAGGCCGCTATCGAGGTGTCCGGCGTCGACAGCCACCATGAGGGCGTGGGCCAAGTGTGCAGCGGCAAGATCGCCTACTATGTCGGCGACAAGGACATCCTTGCCGCCATGGCCCGGCGCACGACGGGCTGCAAGGCCCTCCCGTCCAACGTCTTCTTCTCCATCGAGCCCTACGCGGTGGCCGTCTCCCCGGCGCGGCCCGACCTGCTGGTCCAGCTCCAGGGCGCGATCTACCACCTGTTCAGCGACGGCACGGTGCGCGCGATCTTCCACGCCAATTTCGGCCGCGACGCGCAGATGAGCCCGCTGCTCGAGGCGATGATGAAGATCGCGGCGCTGCCCGAATAGCGGCGCGGCACCTCACCCGAACGCCATCGGCGCCGCCGCCAGCACGACGTAGCGCGCGCACTTCGCCACCGCGACGATGGCGACGAAACTGACCAGCGGCTCGCGCAGCGCCCCCGCCACCACGGTCAGCGGGTCGCCGATCACCGGCACCCAGCTCAGCAACAGGGACCAGCGGCCATAGCGCCGGTACCACGCCGTCGCCCGCTCGACCTGCGCCGGGCTCGCCGGAAACCAGCGCTTGCCCCGGAACCGCTCGACCTGCCGCCCGATCGCCCAGTTGACCACCGACCCCAGCACGTTCCCCACGGTCGCCACCGCCACCAGCAGCACCGGCGGATAGTCGGTCAGCACCATCCCGACCAGCACCGCCTCCGACTGCATCGGCAGCACGGTCGCGGCGAGGAAGGCGGACAGGAAAAGGCCGGCGTAGGCGGGGAGGGCGGTCATGGTGGTGCTGATTTACCTTAATCAGCGGTTCATGCGGGCACTGTCGGTGAAACAATCCGGAATGACATACCGCGTGACCCGCGACGTTTCCAACACCCGGAACGGGATCCGGTTTGAGGCGGCGCCGTACCGGATCGGCAGCGCTTTGGAAAACTGCGGTTTATGCCTTGTGTGAGGTTGTGGTGCGCCCGCATAATTGCGTGAACACGGCAATTCGGAGGCACTCATGCATCGGGTGGTTAAGGCGCACGTCAAAAATTTCAATGAGAAGTTTGATGTCGGCACCGATAAGAGCAGGGTGTTTGAAGCATTTGTTAATTATTGCGTATTTAGGGCATTTTCGGCGGAAAATGTAGATCCGAAGGAATTAATATATACTGGGGATGATCCTGGGATAGACGGGATGATGCTATTTATTGACGATTCTTATGTATCTTCTGTCGAGGAGGTGACGGAGGCGCTTGGTGGCAGGCGCCGCGATGCGGATGTGACAATTACCTTTACGCAGGTGAAGACATCTGAAAAATGGAGTAAGGCTGAAATAAACACCTTTCAGTCGGCCATTGTGGATTTTGTTTCCGATAATAATCGCTATCCAAACAGCGATTACATGGAAAACTGTAAGGATGTATTTGATTCGATAATCGGCAATGTTGGTAAAATCCGCGACGGTAAGCCGCGTGCTCAAGTTTATTTTGCCACCACGGCGCGCGCGGCAGATGACCGGGAGATTCTTGCTGCACGAGAAGCACTTGAGGACGCGGTGGCGGGTACAGGTTACTTCAGCGATGTAGAGGTTGTTTTACTAAATCGCGACTCTGTAATTGATATGTGGAAGGCGGCAGAGGGGCAGATTGAATCGACGCTGCGCGTACTAGGTTCTGCAGCATTTCCGAGGGCTCCGCAGATTGAAGAGGGGTACGTTGTCACGGTTAGAGCTAGAGACTTCATTGATCAAATTCTTAGTGACAAGAATGGAAAACTTCGTCAGAGGATATTTGAAGAAAATGTTCGCGACTTTATTGGTGTCGATGGTGAGGTTAATCAGGAAATGGCGGAGACTATTAGTGACGGAATAAAGCAAAAAAGATTTGGTATATTGAATAATGGAGTTACGATTATATCGCCGGATATTCGTATATCCGGTTTTGACATATACATGAAGGATTTTCAGATTGTTAATGGGTGCCAAACATCAAATGTTTTATTCGAAAATAGAGAGGGGATCACCGATGATGCGACGCTAATGCTCAAAATCATAGAGACATCAGACCCTACTGTCGTTGATGACATCGTTAGGTCAACAAATAGACAAGCAAAAGTTGAAGAAGACCAATTCTTAGCGACACTTGATGCGGTAAGGGCAATCGAGAGATATTTTGACGCGAAAGGGGCTGAAGAAGATTATCGGCTCTACTTTGAGCGCAGAAAGAATCAATTTGCACTACACGAAAATGTCAAAGCCATACGAGTTTTTGACATAAAAGAAATTGCTCGCTGTGTCTCTGCAATGTTTTTGGATAAACCAGAGATTGCTAGTAGGTATCCAAACAGGTTGACGGGAGACATGAGAAGTCAAGTTTTCAATAGGAAATATCAAGAAGAGGTGTATCACGTAGCTGCCTATACACTGTACAGGCTGCGTCTTTTGTTGAGCAATGGCAAAATTGATGCTCGATTCGGTAAACTGCGCTGGCATATAATTATGGCAATAAAATATTTCGTATTTGGCGCGGACGTGCCTAATATGACTTCGCCCAAAATAAAGAGCACATGCGAAAAAATAGAATCCTTCATGAGTGGCAATGATGATGACACGTTAAAAAAAATAAGAGATCTGTGTGCTCACATAGTAAACATCGATGAAATAACAAGAGACAAAGTGAAGGGGGCAGGGTTGGTGGGCGAGGTTAAGGAGCGGGCTCTCGGTTTTCGCGCACAGACCTAATTTTGTGCACCGCGTTCGCTTTTGCCGGCCGGTTCAGCGCGGCCAGTGGCGCTTTGCGACGAATACAGGCAATACGTCACCTGCAGATATGGTGTGGCCTCCGAACGCCGCCTTGACCCCCGCTCGTATCCAGTGAACCGGCAGCGTTCGCAATAGGGGTGCCAACTATGACGGTGATGAGAGCATCCCGCCCATCACCTCCTATGCGTCCCCACCCACTCCAGCACCAGCTCCGTCACCCGCTCCGGGAACTGGTTCGGCGTGTAGTGGCTGCCGCCCGGCAGGACCTCGAACCGGTACGGCGCGGCGATGAAGTCCCTGGTGCCCTCGGCGGCCATGCGGCCGACCGTGTCGTCGGCGTCGCCCCAGGCGAAGAGGGTGGGAACGGCGATCGGGCCGAGCGGGTCGCGTTCGCCGCGGGCGCGGTACCAGGCGAGCGCCGCCTCGATCGCCGGCGGCGAGGCGAGGACGGCCATGTGGCGCGCGATCATCTCGGCCGGGACGCCGGACTTCTCCAGGCGGGTGCGCAGGATGGCGGCGTCGTCGGCGAGCAGCTTCGGCCCCGCGTCGGGCTCCAGGAACGCCTTGTGGTGGCGCGAGCGGTGCGGCTGCTCTGGGTCGTCGCGCATCGCCCGCGCGAAGGCGCCCGGATGCGGGCGCGAGAACATGGTGAGCGAGGCGAGCCGTTCCGGCCGGCGCCACGCCATCACCCAGGACAGGCTGCCGCCCCAGTCGTGCCCGACCAGATGGAAGCGCCGCTCGCCGTGGCCGAGCGCCGCCACGATGTCGAACGCGTCCTGCACCAGCAGGTCGAGCCGGTACTGGTCATGGTCCGCCGGGTCGGGCCGCGCACCGGCCGAATAGCCGCGCTGGTTCGGCGCCACGGCGAAATAGCCCGCCGCCGCGATGGCCGGCACCTGGGCGTCCCACAGGTGCCGCGAGACGTTGTAGCCGTGCAGCATCAGCACCAGCGGCGCCGCCGGATCGCCCGCCACCGAAACGTCGAACACCATGCCGGGTGACGTCTCGACCTGCCTCGTCTCGATCATCGGATGACTGCCTTCGCCTGAGCGCGGTTGGACCGCCAGCACACCACCCGGCCGGCGGCGGGTCAACGTGGCGCCGTGGATGCGCGGGGCGCGCCCTTCGAGACGGCCGCTTCGCGGCCTCCTCAGGGCGTGGGCCGCTTTGGCGGACACACCGGCCATCCCCACCATGCCGCACCACCGCCCCTCATGCTGAGGAGCGGCCGCAGGCCGCGTCTCGAAGCATGGCCGCAGACTCCACCATCAATACGCCACGCTGACGCCGAAGCAGACGAGCAGGACCAGCGCCGGGATCGTCAGCAAGGCCAGGAACAGCACCGCGTACAGTTTCACCGGGTGGATGCCCGTCATGTACATCGCCGGTGCCCCCGCCAGGGCCGGATAGGCGATCACGGTCCACAGGAAGACGAGCGAGATGTAGACGTGCAGTTCGGGGTCCTGCAGCGTGACGCGGTAGCCCATCAGGAAGTTGATCGTCTCGTAGACGATGTAGATCAGTCGGATCCCGCCCAGAAGCGCGAGAGGCACGGAGCACAGGACGATCAGCGTCGTCGCCACCTGGAGATAGACTCCGATATAGACCGTGCCGACGAACATCTTGCGCAGGCTGGGCCTGTGCCGCAGGAGCCAGGCGGCGAAGCCGGTGGCGAGGGGGTAGATCACCGCCGCCAGGACCGCGCCCGCGATCAGCATCAGTTCGAGCCAGGCGAGCGGTTCGGCGCCGATCGGGTCGTAGGTCCGCGCGCCCGGTCGCGCCAGCATGGCCGTCAGCAGCGCATCGAGCGTGACGGTCGCGGCCGTCACCGTCGCCGTCGACAGGACGAAGACCAGCAGCGCCGTCCGCACGCCCGGCTTCCCGCTCGACCGTAGGATCGCGAAGAAATCCGCCGTCCTGAAGAACAGGTGCCGCCAGACCGCCGGCATGCCGCGCACCCCGCGCCGGAAGCACCAGCCGTCGCCCACGACGGCCGCCACCTGGTCCCGCTGCGACATGCCGATCCCTCTCCCCCCACGATTCCGAGGGATTTAGCATGATTCACACGCAGTGGCGCAACAAGGGCGTCGTCGCGCGGGAGAAATAACCGTCAAGGTTGTGGCTTGTCTCCCGCCGCGTCCAGTTCCCCCACGAATCCCTCCACCGCGTGGACGATAGCCTCGGGCGCGTCCTCCTGCATCAGGTGGCCGCTGTGCGGCACCGCGAGGAAGCGCGCGCCCGGGATGGCGGCGGCGAGCGCCGGGCCGCGTTCGATCGGGATCCAGGCGTCGGCCTCGCCCCAGACCACCTGCACCGGGCAGCGGATCGTCGGATAGAGCGGCTCGACCTCGTCGGTATAGGCCAGGTCCATCTGCGCGATCTGGCGATAGAAGGCGCGCTGCCCGGCCGCGGTCAGCCACGGCGCCAGATAGGGGGCGAGGGCGGAGTCGGGGAGTTCGCGGTGCGCCGCCGTGCGCACGTAGGCCGGCAGTAAGGCGGCGTGCATATAGGCCGGCATGCCGGCGAACGCGGCCTCGTGCTCGCGCACATGCTGCACGAAGGGCGACCCCCAGGGCCGCACGGCGACCGCGTCGATCAGCGTCAGCGACCGGTATGCGGCCCCGTGCAGCAGGTGGGCGCGCAGGGCCGTCGCCCCGCCGAAATCGTGCACCACCACATGCGGCAGGGTGTCGGGGCGCGCGATGCCCCAATGGTCGAGCAGCGCCGCGAAGACCCGCCCCTGCACGGCCAGCGACACGTCCTGCCCGTCGCGCATGTCGGAGCGGCCATAGCCCGGCATGTCGTGGAAGAACACCCGCCGCCGCCGCGCCAGCCAGGGTGCCACCCGGTGCCACTCCCACGAGGAGAAGGGCGTGCCGTGCAGCAGCACCAGCGGCGGCAGCGCCTCCGCACTGCCCTCTGCGGGACCGAGGGTGCCCCAGCGCACCGCCTGTCCCTCGAAATCGAACCGGCCGGGCAGGGGCCAGTCCCGGTCGAGCATTTCGATATCCGTCATGCGCCACCTCGCGTTGCAGAAGCCGCATCCGCGGCCCGTCATCGGTCTCGGCCCGATATGGTACCGCACGACCGCGACGGGACCGGGCGCCGCGCCGTCGCCGCACGAGAAGCGATGTTCGCCTCCGCGGCGGGACCGGCCACGGGGCCTGCGGCCGGCCTTTTTGCCGCCAGCGTGGCACTATCGTCGCGGGTCCTTGTTTGGCGGGTATCGAGACCAGCCACAGGGAGTTCAGCGATGGCCAGAACACGCACTGGCACCTACGACCGCCGCCGCCTCGGCTGTTTCGCCGCCGCCTTCGCCGCCGCGATGGTGGTCGGTGCCTGCGCCGGACCGACCACCTACCGCCAGGCGGATTCGCCCACGGACGAAGGCTATCGCACGACGCAGCTGTCCGAGAACCGCTACCGCGTCAGCTTCGACGGCAACGCCGCCACGTCGCGCGAGACGGTCGAATCCTATCTGCTGTTCCACGCGGCCGAACTCGCCCAGCGCACCGGTCACCCCTACTTCGCCGTCGTCGATGACGAGACCGAACGGCAGGTCGACGTCGAACGCTATTATTCTGCCCCCGGCTTCTACGGCTACGGGGCCGGCCTCGGCTATGGCCCCGGCTTCGCCGGCTTCCCCTACTATTCGACGCTGCCCGGCTACTGGCAACGGCCGCAGGTCGTGACCCGCGATTCCTACGAGGCATTCGCGACGATCGAAATGCTGGATGCGCGCCCGGCGGACCGCAATGACGTGTTCGACGCCAGCAAGGTGACCGCCACGCTGGGGCCGCGAGTCGAGTTCCCGAAGAGCTGACGGTTCGGCCGGCGGTGCGATGCGCTGTGCGGCACGCATAGGTAAATGGTCCGCTATCGTGCTTGGCCTCGGCCTCGGCAGGTGCCATCTGTGAAGACCGGCCGGCCGCCGCCGGGGACGCTGTCGGATATGTGAAGACGAGGCCGTTCGCCGACCGACCCATGAACGGGAAGGAAAGGGAATGAAAGGGAATGAAAGGGAATGTCGCGCACTCGCCCGGGGCCGTCTCGGACCCGCCCTCCGCCGGGCCGGAAACGACTGGCCGGAAACACAGGCGCAGGGAATGAAAAGGAGCGAAAAGGAATGAAAGGGAATGTTCGGCAATGCTCCCTGAACGCCCGGGGAAGGACCGTTCAGGCGAACAGGCCCTCCATCGGCTCCGGCGCATAGTCGACCGAGACGAAGCGGCCGGTGCCGTCGAAGGCGATCTCGCCGGTCAGGTCGTCGGACAGCAGCCGGTCGCGGAAGGCGTCCTCGATGTCGCGCTGGCCGGCCCGCGGCAGCGGCCGCTGCGAGCGCAGGACGATGCGCAGGTGCCGCTCGCGGAAGAAGCCGTCGAGTTGCAGCGCGCCGAGCCGGCTCAGCTCCGTCTCGACCAGGAAGCGCTGGCCGCCGGCCTGGTCGGGGCCGTCGCCGCGGCGGTGCAGGTGGATGCGCAGCTGGCGCAGGGCGTCGTTCTCCCAGAACGGCACCAGCCAGCTCTGCCACGGTCCGTCGGCGTCGGGCAGGCGGCCGATGCGCACGAAGTCGTCGAGCATGCGGGCGAGCGGCTGGCCGCCCTCGGCATCGGCGGCGATCCGCATCAGGTCGTCGCCCAGCCACTGCGCCGGGTCCGAGCGCCGCGCGGCCGACATGAAGAACAGCGCCTCGGCCAGCCCGGCCGGGCCGTTCTGCAAGGCCGGCAGCGCGGCATGCACTAGCGCCGCCAGCGCCGTCGGGTGAGCCGCCGTGTGCGCCGCCTGGATCAGCTGCGCCGCCTGCTCGATCGAGAGCGGCGCGCCGCCGGCCGGCGCGAGCTGCGCCTGGAGCGGCGCGCCGGGCACGAAGCCCGCGGGTGCGCCGGGCGTGGCGCCGAACAGCGCCTCGAGCCGCGGCCAGGCGCTGCCGAGTGCCGCCAGCGTGCCGAGTGGCCCGACGGGGCCGGGCAGGGGACTGGCCGGCAGCAGCGGCAGGCTGCGCCCCGGCTGGAGCGGCTGCGAGGCGTCGAGTGCGGCGCGGCCGAACGGGCCCGCGATCTGCACCGGCTGCAGCGGCGCGCCGCCGAGCACCAGTGCCGGCACCGGCCGTCCGCCGGCGGCGTCCGGCAGGCGCAGCATGATGCGGTCGCCCGGCCACAGGTCGGCCGCGAACTGCGGCGCCGCCCGGCCCGGCTGTGCCGGCGGCGGTGCGACCAGTTCGGCCGTCGCCGGCGGCGGCGGGGCGGTGGGCACGGCGGACGCCGGCTTCGCCGGCTGGGGCGCCGCCGTCTCGCCGGGTTTGGCTGCGGCGCGCGGGTCGGCCGGCGCCAGCGTCACGAGCGCCTCCAGCCGCGCCATGTCGGCATTGGCGCGCAGCAGCAGGGTGGCGCCGCGCGCGAAGGCGTCGCCCAGCGGCAGGGCCGCCGTCCGGCCGTCGGCGAAACGCAGCACCGTCTCGCCGGCGCCGCTGCGCCCCTCGACCGTGGCGGTGAGCGGGCCGGCGCGCAGGAGGAGCAGATAGAGGTCGGCCGGCAGGCGGGCCGTGACCCGCGGTCCCTGGGGCGCCTGTGCGGGCCCCTGCGGGCTCGGCGGCCGGCCCTCCGGCCGCGCCGCCTGCGGCCCGACCTCGGCCACCGGCTGGACGGGTGCCGCGGCGGGGACGGCGCCGGGGGCTGGCCCGCCGACGGTCGTCATCGCGGTGCGAGCAGCCGCTCGGCGACAGCCTCGACGTCGACGGCCGCCTCTGCACCCGGGTGGCGGACCAGCAGCGGCGTCTGGTGGCGGATGGCGTCCGGCACCTTGCGGTCGCGGCGCACGATGCCCGCCAGCGGCGGCTCGGTGCCGAGGAAGCTGCGGCAGGCCTTCAGCAGCGCGCCATAGGTCCGCTCGCCCTCGGCGCGGGTCTCGGCCATGTTGACGACGATGCGCATGTCGCCCTCCGGCCGCTCGGCGTGGCTGAGCTTGATGAAGGCATAGGCGTCGGTGATCGACGTCGGCTCGCCGGTGGTGACGACCAGGCAGGTGCCGGCCAGCTGCGAGAGGCGGCGCACCGTCCGGTCCAGGCCGGCGCTGATGTCGATGATGGTGTCGTCGTAGCCGGCGGCCGCCTCGCGCAGGGCGCGCGCCATCTCGATCAGCTGCGGCAGCGTCAGGCTCGCCAGGCTGCCCGAGCCGGAGCTGCCCGCGATCACGTCGAAGCCGCCGGCGGGGTAGGGGGTGATGGCGCCCTGCAGCGTCACCGTGCCGGCGAGGACGGTGCCGAGGTGGCGCTTGGCGACGATGCCGAGCTGGACGTCGACGTTGGCGAGGCCGAGGTCGCCGTCGAAGACGAGGACGCGCCGGCCCATCCGGGCCAGCGCCGAGGCGAGCGTGACCGAGAACCAGGTCTTGCCGACGCCGCCCTTCCCGGACGCGACGGCCAGGATGCGGCCGGCGCCGCCGGTGCGGCGAACGGCGGGGTCGGTGTTCGGGTCGCTCATCGGACGGACCGCTTCTGGGTGGACGGGACGCCGGGGGCGGCGAGGAGCATCTCGGCGACGCGCGCCGGGGTCGCCGCGGCGAGGCCGTGGGCGATGGCGCGCGAGACGCCGATGTCGGAGACGACGAGGCCGGCGGCCGCCACGGCGAGCAGTCCGCCCAGCCGCCGCGCCGTGTCGGTGCGCGTGACGATGCAGCGCGCGGCACCCGCCTCGCGCCAGACGGCGGCGGCTTCGGCGCTCTCCAGGGGGTCGTTGCCGGCGGCGAAGACGGGCACGATCTGGCCGCGCGCCGCGCGGGCCAGCTTGACGATGTCGGCCACGTCCTCCGGCACGAAGGGCGTGGCGGCCGGCGTGTCGACGAAGACGGCCTCGCAGCCGCCGAGCGCGATCATCGCGTCCTGGATGTCGCGCGGGCCGACGGCCTGCAGCACATCGGTGCCGAGGGCCTCGGCGAAGGTGTTGATCTGGGCGAGGCCGCCGGCTCGGCCGATGTCGGCGGAGACGATGCCGATCCGCCGCCCGGCGATGACCGCCTCGGCGGCCAGCTTGGCGAGCGTCACCGTCTTGCCGGTGCCGGCCGAGCCGACCAGCAGCATCGGCGCCGCGATCGCCGGCGGCGGCGTGTCGGAGAAGCCGAGCGCGCTGCCGAGCGCCCCGGCGAGGGCCTGCTGTGGATCGCTCCAGTCGCCCGCCTCGACCGCGTCGATCAGCGCCTCGGCGATCGGCGGCGCCACGCGGTGAAACGACAGCGCTTCGGCAACGCGGTCGAGGATCCGCTCCGCTCCCATGCGGGGCGGCGGGGCGGGGGCCATCGCGGGCTCGGCGGCCGGCTTCGGCGCCGGCGGGAACTGCGGCTTCGTCAGTCCAGGCCGCTTTGCCGGGCGCTCGGGCGGAGGCGCACTCGCTGCGGGCGGCTGGGCCACCGGCACGCTGCCGTCCGCCGCGGCCAGCAGCATGACGCCGCCGCCCTCCAGGTCCTCGACCTGCACGATGATGGCGTCGTCGCCCAGCTGCTCGCGCACCCGCCGCATGCCGTCGCGCATGTCGGTACCGATGATGGTGCGGAGGAGCACGGCGCGGCCTCAGCTCACACGTGGCCGACGGTCTTGATGCGCGCCCGCGGGTGGATCTCGTTCTGCGAGAGCACGGGCGTGTTGGCCCGAAAGCGCTCGACGATCGAGCGGACGTAGGGCCGGATGCCGGGGCTCGTCAGCAGGACCGGCACCTCGCCCAGCACGGCGCGCCGGTCGAACGTCTCGCGCACCGCGCGGATGAACTCCTGGAGCTTGCTCGGCGCCATGGCGAGCTGCTTCTCCTCGCCTTCGCCGATGAGCGCTTCGGCGAATGCCTGCTCCCAGGCCGCGGTCAATGGGATCAGCGGCAGGACGCCCTCATGGTCGCCATAGGCGTCCGACAACTGGCGGGCGAGGCGAGTGCGGACGTGCTCGGTGATCATCGTGACGTTCCGCGTGAAGGCACAGGCCTCCGACACGCCTTCCAAGATCGTCGGCAGGTCGCGGACCGAGACGCGCTCATGCAGCAGGTTCTGCAGAATGCGCTGCAGCGTGCCGACCGAAATCTGCGACGGGATGACGTCGCCGACGAGCTTCTGGTGCTCCTTCGGCAGTTCGTCGAGCAGCTTCTGCGTCTCGGCGTAGGACAGCAGATCGGCCATGTTGTCGCGAATGAGCTCGGTCAGGTGCGTGGTAATGACCGTCGCCGGGTCGACGACGGTGTAGCCGCGGAACTGCGCCTCCTCCCGATCGCTCTCGCGGATCCAGCGCGCCGCAAGGCCGAATGTCGGTTCGGTTGTGTCCTCGCCGGGCAATGCCACGGTGCCGCCGGACGGATCCATCGCCAGCAGCATCCCGGGCCGGAGTTCGCCCTTGCCGGATTCGATTTCCTTGATACGCAGGACGTAGCCGTTGGGCGGCAGCTGCATGTTGTCCTGGATGCGCACCGACGGCAGCACGAAGCCCATCTCGCCTGCCAGCTGGCGGCGCAGGCCCTTGATCTGATCGGTGAGGCGGGTGCCGTTCTCACCGCTGACCAGCGTCAGCAGCGCATAGCCGAGCTCGAGGCGGACCTCGTCGATCTGAAGGGCGGTTGCGATGGGTTCGTCGGCTGCCGGTGCCTGGGCCGCGGCGGTGGCAGCGTCGGCCGCATCGGTAACTACGGTCGCAGCATTGCGCGCGCCTTGCCATGCCAGCCAGCCGGCCCCTCCCGCAATCGCGAGGAACGGCAGCATCGGGATGCCGGGCAACAGGGACATCGTACCCATCAGGAACGCGCTGACGCCCAGGGCGGTGGGATAGCCGCCGAGCTGACCGAACAG
The DNA here is from genome assembly GCF_040549485.1 of Constrictibacter sp. MBR-5. Lineage (NCBI taxonomy): Bacteria > Pseudomonadati > Pseudomonadota > Alphaproteobacteria > Rhodospirillales > Allostellaceae > Constrictibacter > Constrictibacter sp. MBR-5. The sequence continues at coordinate 420,621 of NZ_JBEPTK010000001.1, read as the reverse complement.
TGCCTTGTCAGCGGTTCCGACGACGCCGGCCTTGGAGACCAGCAGGCCGGCTGCGGTCGAGACGATGAGTGCCGGGATCTGAGACACCAGGCCGTCGCCGACGGTGAGAACGGTATAGGTGGAGGCCGCGTCGCCCAGGCTCAGTCCCATCTGGGCTGTGCCGATGATGATACCGCCGATGACGTTGATGAACGTGATCAGCAGGCCGGCGATCGCGTCACCCCTGACGAACTTCGCCGAGCCGTCCATGGCACCGAAGAACTGGCTTTCGTCCTCCAGCATCTTACGCCGGGTGCGGGCCTGCGTTTCGTCGATTAGGCCCGCCGAAAGGTCCGCGTCGATCGCCATCTGCTTGCCCGGCATGGCGTCGAGGTTGAAGCGCGCGCCGACCTCGGCGATGCGCCCCGAACCCTTGGTGATGACGACGAAGTTCACGATCACCAGAATCGCGAACACGATGATGCCGATGACGAAGTTCCCGCCCATGACGAACTTGCCGAAGGCCTCGATCACCTGGCCGGCGGCTGAGGGGCCCTCATGTCCTTCGCTCAGGATCAGACGCGTCGACGCCATGTTGAGCCCGAGGCGCAGCATGGTTGCGATCAGCAGCACGGTCGGGAACGAGCTAAAGTCGAGCGGCTTCTCGATGAACAGCACCGTCATCAGCACGAGGACCGAGAAGGTGATGCTTATGGCCAGGCACAGGTCGAGCAGCCAGGTCGGCATCGGCATGATCAGCATCACGAGGATGCCGACGATGCCGAGCGCCAGGGCCAGTTCGCCCCGCTTCAGCGCCTTCAATATCGCGGCCGCGGGAGCCTGTGCTGCGTTTGCCATGATGGGGATCTGATCTCAGGCCATCGTCTGCGGGGTCGTCACGCGTAGGTCGGTGACTGAGGCGGCGGCACCCGGACGCCGTCGTCCGAATATTGACGCAGCTTGTTGCGCAGTGTCCGGATAGAGATGCCGAGGATCGTCGCGGCGTGCGTGCGGTTGCCCAGGCAATGGCTCAACGTCCCGATGATGAGGTCCCGCTCGACCGAGTCAACGGTGCGACCGATCAGCATCGCGGGTAGGTCGGCTTCGCCGGCGCGTTGCGCGTCTGCCGGTGCCGATGCGGTAGCTCCTCCGCCTGCCGCCGGCGCGGCGCCGGAGGTCCGATCCGACAGGATGGTGCTCGTCAGGAAGATCGCTTCCGCGCCGATGGTGTCGCCGTGGGCCAGCAGCACCGCGCGGTGCATGGTGTTCTCCAACTCGCGCACATTGCCCGGCCAGCTGTGGCGCAGCAGGAGGTCGCGCGCCTCGCTGGAGAGCGGCCGCGACGCGACGCCGTTGGCGGTCGAGTACTTCTCGATGAAGTGCTCGGCGAGCTTCGGAATGTCGCCGACTCGCTCGCGCAGGCTGGGCAGGCGGAGGTTCATCACATTAATGCGGAAGTAGAGGTCCTCGCGGAACTTGCCGGCGCGGACTTCTTCTTCGAGGTGTCGGTTTGTGGTGCAGACAAGCCGGATGTTGACCTTGACCGGCTGCGCCCCCCCGACCCGGTCGATTTCCCGCTCCTGGACGGCGCGCAGCAGCTTCGCCTGTAGGTGCGGGTGCATCTCGCTGATTTCGTCAAGCAGCAGCGTACCGCCGTCGGCCTCCTCGAACTTGCCGACACGCCGGGCGACGGCGCCGGTGAAGGCGCCCTTCTCGTGGCCGAACAGCTCGGACTCGAGCAGGTTCTCGGGTATGGCGGCGCAGTTGACCGACACGAACGGCTTGTCGGCCCGACGGCTCTTGCGGTGAATGTAGCGGGCCATCAGCTCTTTGCCGGTGCCAGACTCGCCATTGATCAGGATGGTCGCCTCGCTGGGAGCCACCTGATCGGCCAGCCGCAGGGTCCGCTGCATGACCGGGTCGCCATAGACGAGCGCATGGCATTCCTCACCGACGGCAGCCAGCACCGCCGCGATCAGTTCCGGGTCCGGCGGGAGTGGGAGATACTCCTTCGCACCTGCCTTGATCGCGCGAACTGCGGCTGCCGTGTCGGCGCCGATACCGCATGCGACCACCGGAACGTTGATCCGCTCGGACACCAGGCTCGCAATGAAGGATCCGACATCCAGTGCCACGTCGACGAAGGCGAGATCGGCACCCTGGCCGGCGCGCAGCGTCGCGAGGCCCCGGTCGATGGTTTCGGCGTGAAGGACGCGCGCGCCCTTCTTCAGCGCAATCCGGCTGGCGGCGCCCATGTAGCCGTTGAGCGATCCGACGATCAGGAGCCTCATTACATAAATCTCCCGGACTTCGACTAGTTGAACACGTTCAGGCGTTGAGCGGGCGGCAGCAGCGTATTCAGCTGCAGCTCCAGCCGGCGAGGGTTCTCCTGGCGGAGGATCGAAACGAGCCCCGTCAGATAGATCTGACTGACGAGCGCCTCCTCCGTCGCATTCCGCTCCAGCTTCGTGGCGAGCGGTGCGAACAGCATGTTGGCGAGGACCGCGCCATAGAGGGTCGTGAGCAGCGCGACCGCCATGGCCGGGCCGATGGAGGTCGGGTCTTCCAGTCTGCCAAGCATCTGGACAAGACCCACGAGCGTGCCGATCAGCCCCATCGCGGGAGCGACCTCTGCGGCCTTGCGCATGAAGGCGGCTCCTGTCGCGTGGCGTGCTGTGGTGGCCTCGATCTCCTGTCGCAGCGAGGTCTCCACCTCGCCGATCCCCAATCCATCGAGGATCAAGCCGAGGCCGTTGACCAGAAACGGGAACCGGCGCAGCTGTGGCAGCAGCGGCTGCAGCGCGAGGACGCCGCGGCGCCTGGCATTGTCGGCGACGCCGAGGACGAGCAGGGCGGCATCGCGCGGTGCGATCGCCGGGCGGCGGAGCGTGCGCACCAGCACGCGGCGCGCGGCACCGACTTCCGTCCAGCTGTAGGAGGCGATGCTGACGCCCAGCGTCCCGCCGACGACGATCAGGAAGGACGCCGCATCGAGAAAGGCGACCGATGATCCTCCCAGCACAACGGCGGCACCGACCAGCAGGAACCCACTGGCGATACCCAGCACCGTGGCCGTGTCGAACCCCGTGCGCAGCCCGATGCGGGGCAGCGACAAGGGGGCGTCGGCGGAGGCTGATGCAGGGGCGGTCGCCACGTGTTCAGCTCCGGTCCGACTTGATGATCTCGGTCATCGTTACGCCCAGACGATCATCCACCACGACCACTTCGCCGCGGGCGACGAGCCGGTTGTTGACGTAGATGTCTATGGCCTCACCGACCTTGCGGTCGAGTTCGACCACCGCGCCACGGCCGAGCTTCAGCAGCTGGCTCACCTGCATCGTCGCCTTGCCGAGCACGGCCGACATCTGAACCGGAATGTCGTAGACGGCCTCCAACTCGGTCGCTCCGTGCAGGCGCGACTCCGGGTGATCGAAGCGATCGTCGTCGGGCGTCGCCGGCAGGCCGGTCCCGCTACGCAGTTCTTCCAAATTCAAACCGTCCTTGTCGCCCATACGGAGCCTCCAGAGTGGCGTTGCCGCCGGTCATGTGCCGATGTGGTCGCCGGGTTCGCCCCGGGAGGTCGCCGCGCCGCCGGATAGAGCCCGGCTCACCGCGGTTTCGATCTGTGCACTCAGCCTCGCTGCGCTGCGTTCGACGCCACCGTCGGCCCATTCGATCCGACAGTCGCCATCGACCATTCCTTCCTCGGCGAGAATGACGATCTTCCCGTCGAAACCGCTCTCGCCGGCGACCGCGTCTGCGCGCGCCTTCACGAGGTCGAGCATCGCGTCGGAGACGCGCAGGACGATGCGTGGCTCTTCGAACATGTCGCGCAGCGATGTGCGGATCACCGCCTCGATCTCGCCGGCGCCCTCGCGCCGGAGCAGGTCCGGGACCAGCTTGCGCGCCACGGCGAGACCGATCTCCGTCGCCCGCCTTTCCGCAGCCGCCGAGATGGCGGAGATGTCCTCTGCGAGCACATCGAGGCGGCCGATCAAATCTGCGACGGCTTCGGCCGCCAGCCTCTCTGAGCGCCCGCGTTCCGCCTGTTCGCCGGCGGCGTAGCCGATTGCACGAGCCTCGGCGCGTGCCGCCTCGAGTTCGTCCTCGTTGTACGTCGGAGGAGGGGGAGGTGCCTCGTCCTGGACCTCCGGTTCCGCTGGCGAGCCGCCGCTCGCGGCATCGTCGAACGAGACGTCGAACAGGAATTTGCGGATGCTTGCCATCTGCGCGCTCCTAGTAGACGAGCTCGTCGTCGCCCTTGCTGTCGGCGATGACCAATTCGCCCTTCGTGGCCATCTCCTTAGCGAGGTTGACGATGTAGAGCTGCGCCTCGTCGACGTCTCGCAGCCGGATCGGCCCGAGCGCTTCCATGTCCTCCCTGAGAATCTTCGCGGCCCGCTCGGCCATATTGTCGAAGATGAGCTTACGGAGGGTTTCAGACGCACCCTTCAGGCCAATCGCCAGCTTGTCCTTCTCCACCGAGCGCAGCAGCGTCTGGACGCTGCCCGCATCGAGCTTGCCGAGATCCTCGAAGGTGAACATCAGCGCGCGGATTTTCTCCGCGGCGTCGCGATTGCGCTCCTCGAGAACGCCCATCAGCCGGCTCTCGCTGCTGCGGTCGAGGTTGTTGAATATCTCAGCCATGGTCTCGTGCGAGTCACGCCGGCTCGTCCGCGCCAGGTTGTTCATGAATTCCGCGCGCAGCGTGCGCTCGATGTCTTCGAGCACGTCCTTCTGCACCGATTCCATCCGCAACATGCGCATGATCACGTCGACCGCCTCGGTTTCCGGGAGGAGTGCCAGGACCCGCGCGGCATGCTCTGAACGGATCTTGGAGAGGACGACGGCGACGGTCTGGGGATATTCGTTGCGCAGATAGTTCGCGAGGACGTTTTCGTTCACATTGCTGAGCTTGTCCCACATCGTCCGGCCGGCCGGACCGCGAATCTCTTCCATGATCGCCGTGGCGCGGTCCTTCGACAGGACCTTGCCGAGCAGTCGCTCCGTGCTCTCATAGCTGCCGACGAGCGATCCGGTGGACGACAGCCGTTCGCTGAATTCGATGAAGATCGATTCGACCAGCGACGCGGGGATCGTGCCCAGATTGGCCATGTTCTGGGAGAGTTCCTTGATCTCCTCGTCGTCCATGCGCTGGAACAGTTTCCCGGCGTTCTCCTCGCCGATTGCCAGCATCATGATCGCAGCCTTCTCGCGGCCGGACAGGGCGCGCGTGTCGAGAGCCGTCGCTTTGCGGGGGAGGGCCATGGCTTATCCTGCTCAGGCGTCCTGGTACATCCAGTGGCGAAGTATCCCGACTGCTTCGTCGGGGTGGCGCTCGATGATTTCGCCGACGCGCTTCACGGAGGAGGCCTTGACCCGACCCTCGACCTGTTTCACGTCGATCATCCCTTCCTCGGTCATCGTCGGTTCGCCGTCCTCGTCGACCTCGCCGACGATCGCCGTGGCAGAAGGGCCGGCCAGGGCCGCCATCGCCTGCGGCTGGCCGGCAATGAGCATCTGCTGTTCGCCCATCGCTTCGGCTGGTGCCGCAGCGCTATCGAGCAGCCGCGCCATCAGCGGGCGTACGACCAGCAGCAGGACAAGGATGCCCACGATGCCCAGGAGCGCCATCTCCGCGATGCGGAAGATGTCGGACTTTTCCAGGCCCAGCGGGCCCAGGCCGTCGGTGCCGTCGGTGCCGATTTCGTCGGGACGGGCGAACTGCATGTTTACGATCTCGACCTTGTCGCCGCGGTCGGCGTCGAAGCCGATCGCGCTGCGGACCAGGGCCGCGAGCTTCTCCATTTCTTCAGGCGAGCGTGCCTCGTAGCTTGTGGTGCCGCTTGCGTCGGTGACGCTGCGGCCGTCGACGAGCACCGCCGCCGTGACACGGCGGACCGACCCCGACTCACGGACGTGAGTCTTGATGGTCTTCGAAATCTCGTAGTTGACGGTCTCTTCCTGGCGGGCGTTCTTCTCCGACCGGGTGGGGCCGCTGTCCGACTTGGCGGCCTGCGCATCGGGCAGATTGTTCGCGACGCTGACGCCGCTGTCCTTCTGGCCGTCGCTCGACTGGCTGTTGTCCGAGATCGTCTGGGTCGAGCGCACGACCTGCTGCTCGGGATCGAACGTCTCGGAGTTCGTCGTCACGCGGTCGAAATCCATCTCCACCGCGATCTCGGCGCGAACCTTGCCGAATCCGAGGGAGCGCTCCAGCAACTCTTCGACCGTGCGCGCGAGACGGCGCTCATACGCGGTCCGCATCTCCTGTGCCGTGACCGCTGCCAGCGAGCCCACATTCTCCTCGCCGCCGCGTGCCAACAGGTTGCCACGGTCGTCGATGATGGATACGCGCGAGGTGCTGAGCTTCGGCACGGCCGAGGCAACGAGGTTCTGGATCGCCATCACCTCCTGGCGCTGCAACTGCGTCGCACCACGGAGCGACAGGATGATGGACGCGCTGGGCGTATCGGCGTCGCGGCTGAAGATCTCCCGCCGCGGCAGTACGAGATGGACGCGTGCCGACTGGATATTGTTGATCGTGCGGATCGACCGGGCGATTTCGCCTTCGAGCGCGCGGAGGTGGTTGATCCGCTGCGCGAAGCTCGTCGTGCCGAGGGCCGAGCCCTTGTCGAATATCTCGTAGCCCAGGCTGCCGCCCGAGATCAGGTTTTCCTCCGCCATTGCCATGCGAAGACGTGCGGCGCGGCTCGCCGGGACCAGGATCCGGGTTCCGTCACGGCTGAGCTCGTAGGGCACGTTCATCCCCTCGAGCTTTGAGACGACCTTGCCGCTGTCGGCGGAATCCAGGTCGCTGTAGAGGATGGCCATTTCCTCCTGCGAGAGGCGGCCCGTCATGAATACGAAGAAGGCGAGGAGGCCGATGCCGACCGCACCGAGTGCGGCCAGCCGTGTCGGTCCAAGCCTCGCCATCGTTTGAAGGAACGCTGCCACCGGCCCTGCCGCCCCGCTGTCCGAGGAACACGCGCCGGAAAGGTCTCGTCCGGCACGTGGAAGCTAGGGCCGGCAGCGTGAAGAAGGCGTTAATGCCCGGCAAAAACTGCCCACCGGGAGCGTCACCTCATGCGCTGCAGACCTCGCGCCGGTACGTCTGGACGCGGGTCGTCCGCAATCCCTGCAAGCCGTGCGTTTCGATGAGGCGCTGCCATGCGAGGAACTCCTCCACGGACAGCCTGTAACGCTCACAGGCTTCTTCAAGACTCAGCAGGCCGCCGCGAACCGCGGCGACGACTTCCGCCTTGCGGCGGATCACCCATCGCTTGGTGTCCGCCGGCGGCAGATTGCTGATCGTAAGAGGGTCTCCGCTCGGGCCGATCACCCGCGCCGCCTTGTCGGTTTCTCCGGACATGCCTGTCTCAGACCTCGTGAAGAGCTACGTGCTGCATGCGAGAGTAGGCGACACGGGTGAATGATTACCTAAGTCCCAGGGTTAACAGCGACGATTTGCCTAAAAAGCAATCAGCGGCGATGGGCGCCGCGCCCCAAACTTCCTAGAGTGTCATCGCTTCAACTGAGACAGTTCCTGCAGCATTTCATCCGCCGTGCGGATGATGGTGGCGTTGGCGGAGTAGGCCCGCTGTGTCGTGATCATGCTGGTGAATTCCCCAGCCAGATCGACGGTGGACGATTCGAGAGTCCCCCCCGTGACGGCTCCGGCTCCGTTTTCGCCGGAGGCGCTGAGGAACATGCCGCCGGAGGCGTTCGTCATCTGGTAGGCATTGCCGTCGCGGATGGCGAGGTTCTCAGGGCTCGCGAAGCGGGCGAGCGGGATCCGGTAGACGGGGCGCGACTGGCCGTTGTCGAAGAGGGCGACGACCAGCCCGTCATTGCCGACGCTGACGCCGGAGAAGGCACCGAAGGCAATCCCGTCCTGGTTCACCGAGCCCACACTGTAGGATTCACCGAAACTGCCCATGCCGCCGCTTCCGTTCGGAGAGGCGAAATTGAGCGTGATGCTGCTGTCGGCGGCCATGGTGGTGGAGTCAGCCCAATCGATCCCGAACGTATGCGTGCTGGGGCCTGCGAGCGTGCCGTCCTTGTTGAAAGTGACATAGGTGCTGGCGCCGCCGGTGAGCGTATCCGCAGCATCATCGGTCGCGACCGAGAGCTTCCACGACGCCCCGGCAGGGTTGAGTTCTGCCGCGACCGTGGCAGCACCAGTCGCCACCTGGGTCAGGCCGGAGAGATCGAGGCGCAGCACGCTGTCGGTCGTATCGCCCGTCCAGTCGACCGAGATCTCGGCATCGGCCGGTGTGGTCAGGTTGCCTTCGGCGTCGAACGCGAGTGCGATCGGGCCTCCCTGCACGGTGCCGTCCGCAGTGCTCGCAGTCAGGCTCCAGTCGTTGGTCGCGTTCCGCGTGTAGGTGAGGTTCAGGTCGTGAACGTTGCCGTCGGCATCGGTGACGCTGCGGACGACGCTGGTCGGTGACTGTGCGGCACTGAGCTGTCCGGTCGAGGCGATCGTATCGACCTTCAGCCATGTCAGAGTCGACTGATGCGAGGTGCCCACCGCGTCGAACAACTCGACCGGCGTCTCATAGGTGTCGCCGACCTTGGCGTTCGCGGGCATGTTCGCGGCGAGGCTGACGTTCGTCGTCCCCTGGGCGGCGAACTCCAATCCGCTGAGATTGATCGGCTCCAGGTTCGCGTAGCTGGTCTGGTTCGGCGTTATGGTATTGCCGTTGGTGCCGACATAGTTGCCCGCAGCATCGGTCCGCCAGCCGGTGAGGAAATAGCCGGAGGTGTTCTTCAGATTTCGATTGGCGTCGAGCGTGAAGGCGCCCGCACGCGTGAACAGATTCTCGCCGACCGCCTCGCCGTCGCTCACGGCGGAATTGACGATGAAGAAGCCCTCTCCGGAGATTCCGAGGTCGGTCCCCGATCCGGTGGCCTGCAGAAGGCCTTGCTGGCGGATCAGGCTGCCGGCGGTTGCCTTGACTCCGCCCGCCGATGCGTCGAGCCCGCCGTTCCAGTGGCCGGTGACGAGCGAGGAGAACTCGGCGCGGCTGCCCTTGTAGCCAACGGTATTCACGTTCGCGATGTTCTGCGAAATGATCCCGAGCGACGTGCTCTGGGCGGAAAGACCGGAAACACCGGAATACATAGCGCTGTAGAGGCTCATGCCTTTGGCTCCATCCTACCTGGTCGCGGAAACGCGAGGGCCTGCGTGGACGATGTCTCTCAGACGTCTTCGGCGGCGGTCTTACGCACCGCGACGATTTCCGTCATGGGGATCTGCAGCCCATTCACGTTGAGCTGCATCTGGCTGTTGACGTTGGTCACCTCGCTTACCCCGCCGGTGTACCCAGTCTGCGCCGACAGGGCGACACCGTCGGCATCCTCGGCGATGAGCTTCAGCGTGTAGGTCCCGTCCTTGAGGGTGTTGCCGCTGGAGTCGCGGCCGTCCCACTCGATGCGCTGGATTCCGGTATCGGTCGTCCCGGCGATCGTCCGCACCGTCTTTCCATTGGCGTCGAGGATCTGCAGTGCGACGGCGGTGGGCTTGCCCGAGACCGCATAGAAAAGTTCGGCCTGTCCATCCTGCAGCGGTACCTCGTCGCTCAGCACGTCGACCGTCTGGCCCACATAGCCGAAGGCCGACTGCATCTGGTCGCTGATCTGGAGGTCGACCAAGTCGGACAGGTACTTGTTCATGTTCACCGACTGCTCGACTTGGCTGAACTGGACCAGCTGCGTCGTGAACTGGGTCGCGTCCATCGGCGAGAGCGGGTCCTGGTTCTGCAGCTGCGTCGTAAGCAGCAGCAGGAACCGGTCGAAGTCGCCGGCAATAGAGCCGTCCTTCGTCGTGGTAGCCTGGGTCGTGGCCGAGGCCACGGGAGTGTTGGTCAAGGAGTCGACGCTCGTCATCGTTGCGGTCCTTCTAGACGCGGAGGTCGACGCCGCTGGGGCGGATCGTCCGGTAGATCGTATCGATCGCTAAGCCACGCTCTTCCGAGCCGGTGCTCGCAGGGCCGTTGGACCGAGCGAAGAGCGATGGCTGCCGACCGTCCTCGTCGCGGCGCTGAAACGCGAAGCTGCCGCTGTCGGCCTGGAGGCCGGCATCCTGAAGCGCACGCGCGAGCTGGCGCGCATCGCGCTGCAGCAGCTCCAGCGTTTCCGGGCGGTCGGCCCGGACGACTGCATCGACGCGGCCGTCGCGGCTGATCTCGAGAGAGATGTCGATGCCGCCGAGCGATGCAGGATGCAACTCGATCCGGAAACGATCGATGCCATCGGTCGCGGCCTTGGCGATCTGGACGGCGACGCCGTCGAGCGGGACCTGCACCGCCTGAGTGGCCGGTTGCGGCTGCGCTGCAGGAAGTTGCGCGCTCACCGGCTTGGCGTCGGCCTGCATGTGGTGCATGTCGAGCGGATGGGCTCCCGGACGCGTCCCATCCTGCGCCTGGCTGGGCTGCTGCGGCGCCGCGGCGCGGGGGTCGGCGAGCAGATCGTCCGTCGCCTGTGCGTCCGCCGTGTCGGTGCTGCCGGCGGCAATCTTGTCCGCCTCGCTCCCGGCGCCCTGACCGTCTCGGCCCAGGCGGAGCTTGCTCTCGACCTCCTGCGCGGCATCGGCGTCGACAGCCGCACTGTCCTCCGTCTGTGCCTGCGGCGTGTCGATCAGGTCCGAGAACTCGTTGCCGATGTCGGCGCCCGTAGCGGCGGCATCGGTCGTCAAGCCCTGCTGCGCGGCGTCAATCTCACCTGCAACAGCCTCGGCTGTCGCGACCAGCGCCTGTTCGGCTTCGGCGGATGCCTCCGGCTGCAGCTTCAGAGTGTCTTCCGGCGGTGCCTGCATGAACATCGCGGCGACAGCCGACGGTTGGTCGATCTGGGCTTCGCGCGGACCGGTTTCCTCGGCCTCCGCGACATCGCGGGAGCGTGTCCGGTCTCGGGACTGGACGCCTTCCAGAATGTCGGAAAACTTGCCCTTGTTCGCCTTGGCGTCGCTCGTCTGGGAGCGTGGTGCCTCGGTCGCGGATGGGGGCTGTACTGCGATCGGCGCAAGCATGTTTCGGCTACCTGCCCAAACTTGGTCCAAGGGGTGGTTGGTCGGTGCGGGCTGCGGGAGGGGCGGTTGGGCCGCTCCCTCCGCTGCATCAGCACCCCGTGTCTCGCCGGATGGCGGGGCGGGGGGATTGGATCAGGCCGCCGCGGCGGCTCGATCCGCACCCCGGTCCACGGTCTTCCAAGCATCGAGCAACGGAGCGAGCAGACCGATCGCTTCTCGTCCCGCGGTTCCGTCGCGTCCCGCGTTGAACAGGACCAGGCGGCCGAGCACGGTGCGGTAGAGGCTGGCGAGGTTGGCGGCCAGAGCCCCGCCGCGCTGCATGTCGAGACAGCCGTACAACAGGTCGATGATGTCGGCCGCGCGCCGCGCATGCCTGTTCCGCGCCGCCAGGTCGCCCCGCTCCACGGCATCCACCGCCCGGTCCAGCGACACGAGTGTCTCCTCGTACAGCATGACCACCATCTGCGACGGGCGGGCCGCGGACATCACGCGGCCCGGGTCGAAGTCGAACTCGTTCATTTAATGGCCCTCCTTTGCGACGTCTGCTGCGGTGCCGGCATCAGCCCAGGAGCTTCAGCAGGTTCTGCGGCATCTGGTTCGCCTGTGCCAACATCGACACGCCGGCCTGCATCAGGATCTGCTTGCTGGTGAACGAGGTCATCTCCGACGCCACGTCGAGGTCGAGGAGGTTCGAACGCGCCGACTCCTGGTTCTCGATGGTCGAGGCGAGGTTCGACGAGGCGAACTCCAGACGGTTCTGCGAGGCGCCGATGCCGGCACGGGACGTGTTCAGCGAGTCGATGGCCAGGTTGATCGCGTCGAGCGCGATGTTGGCGTTGGCCGACGTGCCGATGCTGGTGGTGTCGAGTGCCAGGGCGTTCGCGGTGGCGGCGCCGATGGTGATCGTCAGCGTGTCGATGTTGGCCGTGGTGCCGGTACCGATCTTGAAGTCGAAGCTGGTGTTGGCGTTCGCGTTGACGGCCGTGGTGACGACGTTGCCGGCACCGGAGTTCGCGGTCTTGTCGAAGGCGGAGTTCAGCGTGAGCTTCACGCCGAGCTGGCTGAAATCGATGGTCTCGGTTTCGTTGATCGCGATGGCGCCGGCGGTGGGCAGCGTGACGCCCTGGCTCTCGCCGGTGGTGGTGTTCGTGATGGTCATCACGTTGTCGGCCGTGGTGTAGGCCACGGTGAAGCTCGCTGCGCCGACGCTCGGGTCGAACTGGAACTGTGCGAAGCCGTCGGCGGCGGTCAGATCCACACCCAGCGTGGCCAACTCGGTCGCGGCCGACCCGGCGACAAGCGTCTTGCCGTTGAAGGTGGTGGCCGAGGCGATGCGGTCGATCTCGGACAGCAGGGCGGAGTATTCGGTCTGCAGCATCCCGCGCTCGACGTCGCCCAGCTGATCCGAGCCGGCCTGCACGGACAGGGTCTTCATGCGGGTCAGGATGTCCGACGTGCGCGCCATGGCGCCGTCGGCGATCTGCATCATCGATGCAGCCTGTCCGGCGTTGACGGTGGCCTGGCGGAGCGCCTGGATCTCGGCGTTCAGGCGCGAGCCGATCGCCATCGACGCCGCGTCGTCCTTCGCCGACACGACGCGGGTGCCGGACGACAGCTTGGCGAGCGACGCCGTCGCCTGCATGTCGGTCGCCGCCAGGTTGCGATGTGCAACGTTGGCAGCGTAGTTGCTGACCATGTTGAGTGCCATTGACTTCTACTCCTGCAAACGCTTCCCGGCGGGATTGCCGAGCCGCCTTCCGGATGCTGCCCGGCATCGCCGTGCTGCGGACCTGGAACGATCGCATCTGAGAGAGCAAGGGGTGGGCCAGCGGCTGTGCCAGACGATAAGAGACTGATTTGAAAGAGAAAGTTGTCTTCTGTGGTGCGCGCTGCCCCAGGGCGCCCGGAAAGAATGACGGGGTGATCCGGCAAAGACTGCCGGGCAGGAGGAAGGGATGTGGTGGTAAATGCCGGGTCGGATCGGCTCGATCGCCGCGTGCCGCCGCCGCGTCCGGACCCTGCCGGGCTGCGTCGCGTCGGCTTCGGGCTGATCGATATGCGGAGCAGCCGGGCCCTACGGGCAGGACTGAAAGTTGCCGGGGCCCGAGGGGCCAGTGCGGGGCCAATTCAGGCCAATTCGAGCCAAGTGGCGCCCGTTCGAGCCCACGGCAGCCGATCGATCGTTTGTAAAAGTCGATTAACACATTGATTTAGTTGTTAAAACCTGCTGCGGACGCTGTCCGCGACCGTGATTTCCCTGATGCGTCAGGCGGTACCGGTTCCAAGGCTGCCGTCGGCCCCCGCCTGGTGGCGTGCCGATCCCTGTTCATTCCCTTTCCTTCCCTTTCATGGTGGAGCGCAGCGCCGCGGACGCAGGGCGACGGCCCCGGCGGCGAGCCCCTTCGACGTCTTCACGATGTGCGACAGCGATCGCCGCACCGCGGGGATCCGCATGTGGGGACTATGTTCCTGATCGACAACGCGGCGCGCGGCGGTCTTCGGCGAGGCGGCCGCGGGAGCGTAGGGAGGAACCACCACCAGAAGTCATCGGGCGCCGGCCGATCCGGCCGGGGATATCCGGGAGAGGACGCGCGGCAGCTGCTCGGCCGGCGGAATCGAAAACCCCCGGATCTTGCGACCCGGGGGTTCAGGGGAGAAGACGCCGGATGATCAGGCGGAAACGGCGAGGCCGCGCGGCTGTGCGGAGGGCGTGACGGGCGACAGCGTGGAACTCGCCTCGGGCGCACCGCGGGCCAGTTCGCGCCACGATTCGGCCAGAGGCTCGAGCAGGCCGATGACGTCCCGCGCGGCCTGCGCGTCGTTCCGCAGGTTCACCTCGGAGAGCCGGCGCAGCATGAAGACGTAGAGGCGCGACAGGTTGGCCGCGACCTCGCCGCCGCGCTCGGTGTCGAGCGTACCGGCGAGGTGCACGATGATCTCGGACGCCTTCTCGACGTTCTGGAACCGCAGTTCCACGTTGCCCGCATCGATGGCGCGCAAGGAGTCGCGCAGGGCGCGGATGGCGCGCTCGTAGAGCATCGCGACCAGCTTTACCGGCGGCGCCGTCATGATCTGCTGCGTTTGATAGGCGACTGAGGCCTGATGCACGTCTTGTCTCCCCGGCGATGTGCTATCGGAGGATGGACCGGTCTGGTTAATTATCGCTGAACATGGACTCGGTCATCTGCTTCAGATTCTCGATGGTCTGGTTCATCGACGTCAGCGCCGTTTCCATGGCGAGGTACTTCGCCAGGAGCGTCTCGCGCTGAAGGTCCAGGCGAACCGTCATCTCCTCGACGCGCGTCTGTTTCTGCTCGTTGCCCGTGGTGAGCGCCGATATCTCGGTCTCCACGAGCCCCGTCTGTGCGTTCAGGAGGTTGTCGAGTTCGAAGAACATGCTCGCGCCGATCCCGACGCTGAAGTCGAGGTCGACGTCGGCCATGTCCGAACCGCCGTTGAAATACAGCGACAGCCCCTTGGCGCCGCCGCTCTCCATGGAGATGCGACGTCCGTCGATCGTCGCCGCCTCTCCGTCGATCGTCGCGGAGGCGATCGTGCCGGTGACCTCGTCCCAGTCGACGCTGAGCTTGTAACCGTCGGCCTTGTAGGTCGTGTTGCCGTTGAAGCCCAGCATCGAGACCTGCGGCGTCGACGAGGCGAAGTCGAAAGAGAACATCTTCTTGACGTTGTCGATGTCGCCGATCAGCGACTCGTCCAGCTTCTCGTTGTCGATGGTCAGCGTGTTGGCGGCGAGCGGATCGGCCAGCGCGTTGTTGTTGACGAACCCGACGCCGATCTGCGCCAGGACGCTGAAGGCGGAGCTGGTGCCCTGCGCGCCGCTGCCGACGATGCGCGACAGCCGCGTCTCGATGTCGGCCAGCGTGGTCGAGCCGAATAGCGTCGCGTCTTCGCGCGGCTCGCCCGTGCTGGCGTCGGTGTCGAGGTGCAGGTTCAGGAAGCTGCGCACCGAGTTGTAGGCGTCGACGAACCCCGTGATGGCGCTCTTCGCTTCGGTCAGGTTGCGATCGACGTCGATGGAAATCGTCGTGCCCGGCTCGGCCTGGTAGAGGCTGAGGGTCACGCCCCCGAACAGGTCGCTGATGGTGTTGCTGTCGCGCTCGATGAGCAGCGGCTGCTTCGTCACGGGATCGACGATCCCGTCTGCATAGAACTGTGCTTTGCGCGCCGCCTGGAACTCGTTGTCGATGGCGCCGCCGTTCAGGACGCCGAGCTGCTCGAGCACCCCGTCCGGATCGCCGAGGGCGATGTCCGTGCCCAGGCTCTGGCCGGCCTTGTCGACCGTCAGCGCCATGTAGCTTTCCGTCTCGGAGACCTTCACGACGCTGGCGGATACGCCGGTGGCACCCGTGCCCTTGTTGGCGTTGTTGACGCGGTCGACGAGGCTCTGCAGCGTGTCGGTCGCGAGAACGTCGATCGCCACGCCGCCGATCTGGATGCTGCCCGAGATCGAGTTGGCCGCCTGGCCGCGGGCCGTGCCGAGATCCTGCGTCGCGCTGGTGAAGGCGCCGCTTCCGATCCGGTGCGAGGCTGCGGTCTGTACGACTTCGATCGTGTGCTTGCCGACGGCGGCCTTGTTGTTGACCGTCACGCCCAGCAGGTTGGCGGGGTTCGAGGCGGACTGGCCGTCGGTGCGGCTGGCGCCCGCGAAAGCCTGTTTCGCCTCGAAGATGTTGCGCGAGGAGTCGACTGTGACCGCGCCGTACAGGTTCTTGAGCGAGTCCTGAAGGACGGTGAGCTGGCTGCGCAGCTCCTGATAGGCGGTGATCTTGGTCTGGTTCGTCTCGATCTGGGCTTCGAGCCGGTCGACCGGGATGCGCTTGGCGGCGATGAGACCATCGACCGTGGCCTGGAAGTCGATTCCCGAACCCAGTCCGGAGAAGGACACGCGGCCTGAATTGCTTATGACGAGGCTGTTGAGGGTCGTGTCGGCCATCGTCGCTGCTCCCAGCGGCTCGGTTGGGTCGGCGTGCCGGCGCAAACAGTGCGGGCGGATGCCTTGGATACCCCGTCCGAGGTAAACATTTCCTTACACGCTCCGCCCGAACCCGAGCGGGCGACCGACGAGGTCGCCGATGTGCGGGAAGGTGAAGGAGGAGAGCGGAAAGCCCTCCTCCTTCGAGTCCGGATCAGCCGAACAGACGCATCATGTTCTGGGGCATCTGGTTCGCCTGGGCCAGCATGGAGACGCCGGCCTGCATCAGGATCTGCTTGCTGGTGAACTTCGTCATCTCAGCCGCCACGTCGAGGTCGAGCAGCGAGCTGCGAGCCGCTTCCTGGTTCTCGATGGTCGAAGCCAGGTTGGCGGCAGCGAACTCGAGCCGGTTCTGCGACGCACCGACATTCGCACGCTTGGTGTTGATGTCGTCGATGGCGCCGTTGATCGCGTCCAGCGCCGTATCGGCGTTGGCGGAGGTGGTGATGTCGGTACCCGTCAGGCCGAGAGCGTTCGACGTCGTTGCGCCGATCGTGATCGCCACCGTGTCGTTCGCCGTCGTGCCGGCACCGATCTTGAAGTTGAACGTGGAGTCCGCCGCCGCGTTCACCACCGAGTCCATGGTGTTGGTCGCGGTGATGTCGGTATCGGCGAAGGCCGAGTTCAGCGTAATGCTGACACCCAGCTGGCTGAAGTCGATCGTACGCTCGGAATTCGCGGCGATCGCGCCGGCACCGGAGAGTTCGAGATCGATACCCTGGCTTTCGCCCGTCGTCGTGTTGGTGACGGTCAGGACGCCCGTGCCGGTCGCATCGTCGTCGTACGCGACGGTGAAGCTGGCGGCACCGACATCAGGGTTGAACTCGATCTTGGCGAAGCCGTCGGCCGCCTCGAGGCTGGTGCCGAGCGTGCCCGTGTTGAGTTCGGTCGCTGCCTGACCCGCGACCAGGCTCTGGCCGTTGAACGTGGTCGAGCCGGCGATACGGTCGACTTCGCTGACCAGCGACTGGTACTCGGTGTCGAGCATGGCGCGCTCGGTGTCGCCGAGCTGGTCCGAACCGGCCTGAACCGCCAGAGTCTTCATGCGGGTCAGAATGTCGGAGGTCTTGCCCATCGCGCCGTCGGCGATCTGCAGCATGGAGGCTGCCTGACCGGCGTTGACGCTCGCCTGCTTCAGGCCAGCGACTTCGGAGCTGATCCGCGAGCCGATGGCCATGGCCGCCGCGTCGTCCTTCGCCGACACGACGCGGGTACCGGACGACAGCTTCGCGAGCGAAGAGGTCGCCTGGGCGTCCGTCGCCGTCAGGTTGCGGTGCGCAACGTTGGCGGCGTAGTTGGAAACGATATTGAGACCCATGATAGATTCCTTCCTGGAATGTGAGCCGGCATCCTGCCGCGTGAGGCTTTCGCCTCCGTCCTCCGGGCATCCGGGGGACACTCTCTGGAAGCACCGTCTGTGCCAACCCGAGGAATGGCGGTTTTCTGCGGATGCGGCAGCCCGTGCCGGGCAGATTTTGCCGGGAGGCAGCTTCCGGCCGGGAATTTTTTGCCGGGCGGGCGGGACATTCCTGCCTAGTCGGGCCGGCATCCGCTCCGCCGAACCGCGGGTGCCGCGGGCATAGGAATACCGCCCACCTGGACACGGCGTAGCACGACAGCGTTTAACCGGAGCCGCCGAGACCCCACTTTGCGGGGTCAGCAGTTTATTGAGTGATAAGAGGTTCGTGGAGATGAAGGGTAGGGAACCCAGTTTGCAAGACCGGCTTGGCGAGCAGGCGAAGGCCAAGCGGGCGCTGCTGGAGAAGGCGCGGGCGAGCGCGCCTCAGAACGATCCGAACTTCGCCGAGCGTCAGGAAGAGCGGCGCCGGATCGCCGAGGCGCGCGAGGCGCGTGCCGCCGAGCGTGAGGCGGCACGACAGGCCGAGGAGGCGCGCAAGGCCGAGGAGCGTGCCGCCGCGGAACAGGCCCGCCTGGCCGCGATCGAGGCGGAGAAGGCGGAGAAGGAAGCCGAGCGCCAGCGCCAGCTGGAGCACGATATCGAACGGAAGGCCATCCGCGACGCCCGCTACGCCGCGCGCAAGGCCCGCGGACGCCGCTAGACGGCTCCACGGGAGCCGGCTAACGGGCCGAGCCGGCTTCTCAGGCGGCGCCGGCGCGCTTGCGCAGGAGGTCGCGGATCAGGTCGAGCCGGTCGTTGCCGAAATACATGTCGGTGCCGTCGACGAACATCGTCGGCGAACCGAAGCCGCCGCGGGCGATCAGTTCGTCCGTAACGGACCGCAGGTGGTCCTTCGTGTCCTGGCGGGCGATGTATTCGAAGAAGCGGGCGGGCTCGATGCCGACCCGCCCGACGATACCGGTCAGCACGTCGTCCTTGCTGATGTCGCGCAGGTCCGTCCAGTAGGCCGAGAACACGGCGCGGGAATAGGGGACGATCAGGCCTTCCTCGATCGCCAGGAACGCGCCGCGCAGGGCCTTCACACTGTTGACCGGGAAGACCGGCGGGTGGCCGATCGTGATGCCCTGGAGTTCGGCCCAGTCGGTCATGTCCTTGCGGTAATAGGCATCCTTGACCGGGATCGGGTTCTCGCGCCGCTGGTAGATGCTGGGATTCACCGCATTGAAGACGCCGCCGACCACGAAGGGCCGCCATACCAGTTCGGCCCCCACGTCCGCGGCGACCGCCTCGATCCTGTCGAAGGCGAGATAGGTCCAGGGACTGGAATAGTCGAAGAAGAACTCGATCGTCGTCATGGGCGGATCCCGTACCGCGTGCACCGGCCGCGATCTTCGCACGGACGGGCCTCCGCCGCAGCCCCCGGTCGGCGGCGGGGCAATGCCTCCGGTCAGACGGCCTGGGGGGCGAGGCGGCCCACAGATTCTGCGCGCGCGATGCCGCGGACAGGGTTCGGCCTCGGGACGGGGGGCCGCGCCGAATGCATGCGGCAGCGATCCTCGACCAGCAGGACGTCGCCCTCGCGCCAATAGTGGGTGTAGGCGAGACGCCTGCGCAGAATATGGGCGTCGAGCGCCGCCCCGAGATTGTTTGCCTGAATTTTCGGCAGCCCCTCCAGGCTGCGCAGATTCGTGCCCACGATATCGACGCAGGGGCGGCCCGACGGGTCGTGCGCCCGGACGAGCGGCCGCGCGACGCCCGCTTCCGCGGCGGCCAATTCGTGCCGCAACGCCTCAGGCAGCGCTTCATACGCCGCGGTTCCGTCGACGAAGCGAGTCTCGCCGAAACTGAGGGGGACGCCGACCGTGTGCACCAGGGAGATGCAGGCGTCGCCCTTGCGACGCGTGGCCATGGCCGCGGCGAGCGCGGTGAGCTTCTCCTCCGATATCCCCTGCCACCCGCGAAGGACCAGGACCGCCCGTTCGGCGCAGGCGGTGCGGAGCAGCGCCAGCACCTCGGAGTCGAACAGTGTGGTCAGGTCGAGGCACGTGACCTCGCTGCCGATCCCGGGCGACAGCGGTCGGATGAGGATGCCGCGTTCGGCGGCGTCGCGGCGCCAGTTCGGCGCGATCTCGATCTGTCGGCTCATGGCACGGCTCCCGTGCTGCGCGGTGCCGCCCGCCACCGGCGAGGCGGTGATGCCCGTGCCGCAGCAAGGATCGCGCCAGCGCCGCTCAGTCTCGCCAGGTGCCGAGGGCGATGGAGCCGGCGATGACGGTGCCGAAGAGGACCATGCCGATCGCGACGGCGACGAACAGGCCGTCGAGGCCGAAGACGGACGAAGCCAGCCAGCCGCCGCCGATGGCCACGACGAGGCGGAGGACGCCGCCGATCAGCGGCCATCGCATGCGGCCGGCACCCTGGGAGGCGAAATAAAGGGCCATGCCGAACCCGAAGAAGACATAGGCGGGGCCGACGATCCGCAGGTAGGTCCGCCCGGCGTCGAGCACGCCGGGATCCCGGGTGTAAATCCCGATCCAGAGGTCGGGCCACAGGCCGACCGTCAGTCCGATCGCGCCGACGACCGCGCCGGCGATGGCGGCACCCGTCCATGCCACCCGCCGCGCCCGCGGCCAGTTTCCGGCGCCGACATTGGTGCCGACCATCGCGGTGAGCGCCGCCCCTATGCCGAAGACGATGGGGATCAGCAGGAACTCCAGTCGTGCGCCGATTCCGTAGCCGGCCAGGGCGGCCGCGCCGAAGCGCGCGACCAGGCCGGTGACGACGATGATCGTCACGCAGGTCAGCAGCGCCGATATGCACGCCAGCAGGCCGACCCTGAGGATCTCGCGGAACAGCGCCCATTGCAGGCGGACGCCGCGAAGGCGGAGGGTCAGGCCGGCGGCGCCGCTGCGCAGGTAGGCGATCAGGAACACCCCGCCGAGGCCGAAGGCGATGACCTGGGCCGCACCGGCGCCCGCGATGCCGAGCTGCGGGAAGGGGCCGATCCCGAGGACGAGCGCACCGCCGAGCGCCACCTGGACGGCCGCCACGCTGAGGATGACGCTGGCCGGTATGAGCATGTTTCCGGAGCCGCGGATCGCGGAGGCCAGCATGTTCATCACCCAGACGGCGATCGCACCCGAGAAGATCACGCCCGAATAGGCGAGTGCCTGGTCGAGGACCGCGCCGCGGCCGCCCAGGGCTCCGAAGAAGATCCGTCCGAAGCCCAGAATGACGACGGAGAACAGCGCGGCCATGCCGGCCGCGATGACGATGATGTGCAGGAGAAGCGCCTCGGCCTTCGCCGTATCGCCGGCGCCGAGGGCGCGCGCCACGGCGGAGGCGCCGCCGCCGCCCATCGCCCCCGCCGACATCATCTGCATCATCGTGACCAGCGGGAACACGAGCGCCAGGCCGGCAAGGGAGTCGATACCGAGCCGGCTGACGTACCAGGCCTCGGCCATGCTCACGGCCGTCTGGGCGGCGACGGCGACGACGTTCGGCGCCGCGAGGCCGAGGAGGGTCGGCGCGATCGGCGCGTCGAGGAGCCGGCGGGTCATGGCGGCGCGGCGCGTCGCGGCCACCCCCGGGGGTGCCGCTTTCGGGAGCGGGCGGGATGCGGTCATGGTCGCCTGCTCAGCGGGCATGGTCTGTCTCCTGAGGGTGCATATGCACGTATATCGTCGCAAAGTCGGCGTCAATCCGCCCCTCTCGCACGGCTGCTACTCCGCCGGCAGTCCGGCGAAGGCCCGATCGAGCAATCCGTGAAGATCGTCGGTGAGCGCCGTGCCCAGCGCGTCCCGGACCGACGCCTGCGCGTCCTTCCAGTATGGCAGGGCCTCTGCCGCCGCGGTGCGGCCGGCGGCCGTGATCGCGACCGAGCGGGTGCGCTTGTCCTCGCCGGGGTCGATGGCGACGTAGCCCATACGCTCCAGCGGGCGGAGGTTGCGGGTCAGGGTGGTGCGGTCCATGCCCATCCGCTCGGCGAGTTCGGTCATGTGCAGCGGTCCGCCGCGCAGCCGGGCGAGGAGGCCGTACTGGGTGATCCGCAGGCCCGTGGGCTGCAGGTGCCGGTCGTAGATCTGGGTCACCCGCCGGGTCGCCCGGCGCAGCGCGAAGCACGTGCACAGGCTGCCGCCATCGCCACGCGGCGCGTCCGTCGGTTCCCGGCCGGTCATGATCGTGTCCGTTCCATCCTTGTCGAAGAGTGTATATGCACTGTACCTTCCTCGCAAGCGAGCGACGCGGGACTGGAGCGGGATCGAGATGGCGGATGATGGGACGGTCGGATTGGTGCCGCCGGACATCTTCAAGGCGACGAGCGGCCTCGAACTGTTGCGCGGGATGGCCGAGGGGCGTCTGCCAGGGCCACCCATAACGGCGCTACTGGGCTTCTCTCTGGTCGAGGTCGGCGAGGGGAGGGCCGTCTTCGCGGGGACGCCGCGGTTCGACCACTACAATCCGCTGGGAAGCGTGCACGGCGGCTGGATCGCGACCCTGCTGGATTCCTGCATGGGATGCGCGGTGCACACGATGCTCCCGGCGGGGCGCGGCTACACGACCCTGGAGTTCAAGGTGACGTTCATCCGGGCCGTCCGCGAGACGACCGGCTTGGTGCGGGCGGAGGGGACGATCCTGAACGTGGGCCGCACGGCCGGCACGGCCGAGGGCCGCCTGCTGGATGCCGGGGGCAAGCTGCTGGCGCATGGGACCACGACCTGCCTCGTCTTCCCGCTCTGACGGCGTTCGTGACGCGACGGCGGCAGGCCGATGTTGCACGGTCCTGCGCCGCTGAATAAGGTCGCGCGCCCGCGAGCGGGCCAGGGCGAGCGGAACAGGGACGGTTCAGGAGAGCGCATGACGGACGTGCACGGCATCACCGCGGAACAGCTCCGCTCCTACATCGAGCGGATCGAGCGGCTGGAGGAGGAGAAGGCCGGCCTCGCCTCCGACATCAAGGACATCTTCGCCGAGGCGAAGGGCAACGGCTTCGACGTGAAGACGATGCGCCAGATCCTGAAGATCAGGAAGATGGACGCGTCCGATCGCGACGAGCAGGAGGCGCTGCTCGACCTCTACATGCATGCCCTCGGCATGGCCGGTCCGCCGGCGGGCGCGTCCGAGGAAGGGTGACCCGGTCTCCGTCCCAGGCGGCGTGAGTTCGGTCCGGTTCAGACAGGGGAGGGGTTTCGATGCCCGACGGTTGGCAGTTCTGGATCGATCGGGGCGGTACCTTCACCGACGTCGTGGCGCGCGCGCCGGACGGCACCCTCCACACGCACAAGCTGCTGTCGGAGAACCCGGAGCGCTACGCCGACGCCGCCACCCAGGGCATCCGCGAGATCCTGGGCGTGGCACCGGGAGAGCCGCTGCCGGCGGCGGCGATCGACGCGGTCAAGATGGGCACCACCGTCGGGACCAACGCCCTGCTGGAGCGCAAGGGCGAGCGCACCCTGCTGGCGATCACGCGCGGGTTCGGCGATGCGCTGCGGATCGGCTACCAGAACCGGCCGAAGCTGTTCGTCCGCAAGATCGAACTGCCGGAGATGCTCTACGGCCGCGTGATCGAGGTGGACGAGCGGCTGGGGCCGCACGGCGAGACGATCCGGCCACTGGATGAAGCGGCCGTCCGCGCCGATCTCGAGGCGGCCTTCGCAGAGGGCTATCGGGCCGTCGCCATCGTCCTGATGCACGGCTATCGCCACACGGCGCACGAGGCGCGGGTCGCCGCGATCGCGCGTGAGATCGGCTACACCCAGGTCTCCGCCAGCCACCAGACCAGCCCGCTGATGAAGCTGGTGTCGCGCGGCGACACGACCGTGGTCGACGCCTATCTGTCGCCGATCCTGCGCCGCTATGTCGACCGCGTCGCGGGCGAACTCGGTGCCGATGGTCCCGATCCCGTGCGGCTGATGTTCATGCAGTCGAACGGCGGCCTGACCGACGCGCACTTCTTCCAGGGCAAGGATTCGATCCTCTCCGGGCCGGCCGGCGGCGTCGTCGGGGCGGCGCGGGCCAGCGCCATGGCCGGGTTCGACCGGATCATCGGCTTCGACATGGGCGGCACCTCGACCGACGTGTCCCACTATGCCGGCGCCTACGAGCGAGCCTTCGACACGCGTGTCGCCGGGGTGCGGATGCGCGCGCCGATGATGCAGATCCACACGGTGGCGGCCGGCGGCGGCTCGATCCTGTTCTTCGACGGCAGCCGCTATCGCGTCGGCCCGGAGTCCGCCGGCGCCAATCCCGGTCCCGCGTCCTACCGGCGCGGCGGGCCGCTGACCGTGACCGACGCGAACGTGATGCTCGGCCGCGTGCAGCCGGACTTCTTCCCGCGCGTGTTCGGGCCGGGCGGCGACGAACCGCTCGACGCCGACGTGGTCCGCACACGGTTTGCGGCACTGCGCGACGAGATCGAGGCGGCGAGCGGCGACGCCCGCACGGCGGAGGAAGTCGCAGCCGGCTACCTGCGGATCGCCGTCGAGAACATGGCGAACGCCATCAAGGAAATCTCGATCCGGCGCGGCTACGACGTGACGCGCTACGCGCTCTGCTGTTTCGGCGGGGCCGGCGGCCAGCACGCCTGCGCCATCGCCGACACGCTGGGCATGACGACGGTCTTCGTCCACCCGCTGGCCGGCGTGCTGTCGGCCTATGGCATGGGCCTCGCCGACCTGCGCGCGCTGCGCGAGCAGGCGGTGGAGGCGGTGCTGGCACCCGAGGTGGTGCCGGAGCTGGTGGCGCAGATGGAGGCGCTGGCCGAGGACGGCCGCGTCGAGATGCGCCGCCAGGGCGTGCCCGAGACGCGCATCCGCGTCGAGCGCCGCGTGCACCTGCGCTATCAGGGCACCGATGCGCCGCTGATCGTGGCGTTCCCCGAAGACGCCGAGGCGGCGGCGGCCGTCGCCGCGCTGATCGCAGCCTTCGAGGAGGCCCACCGCCAGCGCTACGGCTTCGTCATGGAGGGTAAGCTCCACACCGTCGAGGCGGTTGCCGTCGAGGTGATCGGCGAGACTGACACGGCGGAGGAACCCGAACTGCCGCCCGGTACCCGCGTCGGGCCGCCGGAGCCGGTGGCGCACCGGCCGATGTATCTCGCGAGCCAGGGGGCGGGGCAGGGCGGCTGGGCGGACGTGCCGATCTACGACCGGGCCACGCTCCAGCCGGGCGACGTGGTCGAAGGGCCGGCGACGATCCTGGAGAAGACCGGGACCAATGTGATCGAGCCGGGCTGGCGCGCCGAGATCAACGCCCGCGGCCACCTGATCGCGCGCCGCGCCGTGGCGCTGGCGCGCACCGCCGCGATCGGCACCCAGGTCGATCCCGTCATGCTGGAGGTGTTCAACAACCTCTTCATGTCGATCGCCGAGCAGATGGGTGCCGTGCTGGAGAACACCGCCTATTCGGTGAACATCAAGGAGCGGCTGGACTTCTCCTGCGCGGTGTTCGATCCGACGGGCGGCCTCGTCGCCAACGCACCGCACATCCCGATCCACCTGGGCGCCATGGGCGAGACGGTGAAGACGCTGATCCGGCTGCGTGGGCAGACGATGCGGCCGGGCGACGTCTACTGCGTCAACACGCCCTACAACGGCGGGACGCACCTGCCGGACGTGACGCTGGTGGCGCCGGTGTTCGACGCGGCCGAGCGCGACATCCTGTTCTTCGTCGGCTGCCGCGCCCACCATGCCGACATCGGCGGCATCACGCCGGGCTCGATGCCGCCCGACAGCGTCCATATCGACGAGGAAGGCGTCATCTTCGACAACTTCCTGCTGATCGAGCAGGGCCGCTTCCGGGAGGCGGAGCTGATCGCGCAGCTGACCGGCGCGCCCTGGCCGACACGCAACGTCCACCAGAACATCGCCGACCTGCGCGCCCAGATGGCGGCCTGCGAGAAGGGCGTCCAGGAACTGCGCCGCATCGTGGCGAGCTTCGGCCTCGACGTCGTCCACGCCTATATGGGCCATGTCCAGGACAATGCCGAAGCCTGCGTGCGGCGCGTGCTGGAGACGCTGCCGGAAGGCAGCTTCACGTGGGAGGCCGACAACGGCGCCGTCATCCGCGTGAAGCTGACCGTCGACCGGGAGAAGCGCGAGGCGGTGATCGACTTCACCGGTACCAG
This sequence comes from Constrictibacter sp. MBR-5, assembly GCF_040549485.1. NCBI lineage: Bacteria > Pseudomonadati > Pseudomonadota > Alphaproteobacteria > Rhodospirillales > Allostellaceae > Constrictibacter > Constrictibacter sp. MBR-5. The sequence continues at coordinate 395,132 of NZ_JBEPTK010000001.1, read as the reverse complement.
CCCGCAGCAGACGACCAACAACTTCAACGCCCCCACCGCCGTCGCCCGTTCCGCGGTGCTCTACGTCTTCCGCCTGCTCGTCGACGAGGACATCCCGCTGAACGACGGCTGCCTGAAGCCGATCCGGATCGTCGTGCCGGAGGGCTCGATGCTGGCGCCGGTCTATCCGGCGGCAGTCATCGCCGGCAATGTCGAGACGTCGCAGATGATCACCGACAGCCTTCTCGGCGCGATCGGTGCCATGGCTGCGTCCCAGGGCACGATGAACAACTTCACCTTCGGGAACGAGCGGCACCAGTATATCGAGACGATCTGCGGCGGCCACGGCGCCGGCCCCGACTTCGACGGCGCCTCGGCCGTGCACACGCACATGACCAATACCCGCATCACGGACCCGGAGGTGCTGGAGTGGCGCTTCCCCGTGATCCTCGAGGAATTCTCGATACGGCGCGGGAGCGGCGGCGCCGGCCGCCATCGCGGTGGCGACGGGATCGTGCGGAGAATTCGCTTCCTGGAGCCGATGACGGCCGCGATCCTGTCCAACAGGCGTCGTATCGCGCCGTTCGGCCTGCAGGGCGGAGAGCCGGGACGGACCGGCCGGAACACCGTCCTGCGCCGCGACGGCGAAGCGATCGACCTGGGCGGTGCGGGAAAGGCACAGATGCAAGTCGACGACGTGATCGTCATCGAGACGCCGGGGGGTGGCGGCTTCGGCTCGCCCGACTAACGCGCCCGCATTAACGTGGTGTTGTCAGACTTTTGGTACGAACCCTCCGAATGTCCGGAGGATCAACACCCGCATGAGGCCTATCGGTTCGGTCCGCATCGTCGCCGTGGTGGTCGCTCTGTGCCTCGTGTGTGTGGCCCTGGCGGTGTGGACGCTCGTCCAGTCGCGCCAAGCCGCGCTGACGGAGGGCGAACGGCGTGTGGAAGGGGTCGCCCTGGTGCTGGAGCAGCAGGCGGACCAGATGCTGGCGACCGTCGAGCATCTGCTCGACCTGACCTCGGCGAGCGTGCGTGACCATGGGCTGACCAAGCCCCACGCGCGCGATCTCGAACCGATGATCGCCAGCGCGGCGGAGCGGCTGCCGCAGCTGCGTGCCGTGCATTTCGTCGACGAGCATGGCCGGCAGCGGCGAATCGGCGCGCCGCTGGAGGCAGCGCATGTGGAAGCCTCGCAGAAGGCCTTCTTCCAGCGCCACCGCGCCGACCCGTCGATCGAACTGAAGCTCGTCGATCCCGAGGATCACCACGCCGAGGGGCGGCGTCGGCTGTTCATGTCGCGTCGGCTGGAGTCGGCGCTGGGCGCCTTCGCCGGAGTCCTGCTGGTCGAGATCGACCTCGACTATCTGCAGCAGCTCTACGATCGCATCCAGCTGACCGCAGGCAGCAGCATCGGCCTCGTGACGATGGCGGGGCGGCTCGTCGTGCGGTTCCCGCACAGCGAGCCCAGGTTCGACGAAGACTTCAGCGGCCTGTTGAACGGTCGCCCGCCGGCCGCGTCGGAGGGGGCTGGATCGGTCGTCTCCCCCGTGGACGGCAAGGTCCGGCTGGTCGGCTACAGGATCCTGTCCCGCTACCCGCTCCTGGTCTACGCGTCGATGCCGCGGGCCGAAGTGCTCGCCGAGTGGCGGGCGAACGGCTTCGTCTATCTCAGCTTCGCCGGGGCCCTGCTGGGCCTCGTGGCGTTTCTTGCGGCCCAGACGGTGCGCGAGATCCGGCAACGGCGGGCGGCGGAGCGGTCGATGCGGCGGTCGCTGGTCGATCTGCAACGCCAGAAAGCGCTCGTCGACGCCATCCTCGCGGCACTTCCCGACGGCACGCAGCTGTTCGACGGCGAGCAGCGCATGATCGGCTGGAACGACCGGCTCTTCTCGATTCTGCGGGTCGACCGGCAGGACGTCTTCGCCGCACCGGATCCGACGCACCGCTTCTTCGAGATCCTGGCACGGCGCGGCGAGTATGGGCCCGGCGACATCGAGGACCTGATCCGCAGCCGGCTGGAGATCACCCGGACGACCGAGCGGTTCCAGTATATCCGCCGCCTCGCCGACGGCCGCTGGATGGAGTGCCGCGGCCAGCCGATTCCTGGGCTGGGCGTGCTCGCCGTCTATCGCGACATCACCGCCGAGGCGGAGCACGAGGCGCGCATGAAGGCGGTCCAGTCGTCGCTGGAAGAGGCGCGCCTGGACGCAGAGCGGGCCAACCGGGCCAAGTCCGAGTTCCTCGCCGGCATGAGCCACGAACTGCGTACGCCGCTGAACGCCATCCTCGGCTTTTCCGAGGTGATCGGCGGCCTGTTCTTCGGCCGCGACGCGATCGACCGCTACGCCGAGTACGGCCGCGACATCAACTCCGGTGCCACGCATCTCCTCGCCCTGATCGACTCGCTGCTCGACCTCGCCAAGATCGAAGCGGGCCGCATGGAACTGCACGAGGAGACCGGCGACGTGCAGGACTGCGTCGACCGCACCCTGGCGATGTGCCGCCCCGTGGCGTCCGCCAAGGACGTCGACCTCGTGCTCGGCGGGATACCCAGGATCGCCTTCCGCGCCGACCGGCAGAAGGTCGTGCAGAGCCTGCTGAACGTCGTCTCGAACGCGATCAAGTTCACCCCGGCCGGCGGCCGCGTCACCGTGTCGGCCGCGCATCGTCGGGAAGGGCTGGCCTTCATCGTCGCCGACACCGGCATCGGCATCGCCGACAAGGACATCCCGAAGGTGTTCGAGGCCTTCCGGCAGGTCGAGAGCGGCCGGTCGATGAACGCCAAGGGCACCGGCCTCGGCATGCCGCTCACCCGCCACCTGATCGAGCTGCACGGCGGCACCGTCTCGCTGGAGAGCGAGGTCGGGGTCGGGACCACCGTCACGCTGACGCTGCCGGCGGACCGGATCGTCGGGCTGGCCGCCGCATAGCGGCGGGCCGGCGCTTCTGCACGCTCTCTACCGGACGCTGGCTTCCGGACGGCGGCTTCTGGGCGCTGACTTCTGGCCGGGGGGCCGCCGCAGCGGTTACAACGGGTCTTCCGACAGGGAAGGGAGACGCCGACGATGATCGACCTCTACACATGGACCACGCCGAACGGCCGCAAGGTCTCGATCATGCTCGAGGAGCTCGGGCTGCCCTACAGGGCTCACCCGATCAACATCTCCAAGAACGAGCAGTTTGATCCGGCCTTCCTGAAGATCAGCCCGAACAACCGCATCCCGGCGATCGTCGACCATGCGCCGGCCGACGGCGGCGCGCCGATCAGCGTGTTCGAATCGGGCGCGATCCTGATCTATCTGGCGGAGAAGACGGACAGCCCGTTGCTGCCCAAGGCGATGCGTCAGCGGGTTCCGGTGCTGGAATGGACGATGTGGCAGATGGGCGGGGTGGGGCCGATGTTCGGCCAGGCCCATCATTTCCGGCGCATGGCGGGCGAGAAGGTGCCCTACGGCGTCAAGCGCTACACGGACGAGACGCACCGCCTCTACGGGGTGGCCGACCGGCGCCTGGCGGGCAACGACTATCTGGCGGGCGCCGACTATTCGATCGCCGACGTGATCACCTATCCGTGGTTCGCACGGTGGGAGTGGCACGGCATCGACTGGGCCGACTTCCCCAACGTCAAACGCTGGTTCGATCTGGTGGGGTCGCGGCCGGCGGTGCAGCGCGGCATGGACGTGCCGAAGCCGGCATAGGCCGGATCGGTAGGGCTGCGATCGGCATCACCTGCGGCCGTCCCGGGCGGGACGGTCGCCGAACCGTCGCCGATCAGGCGGCGACGCGGCTCATCGCGGCGGGGCGGCGCCCGCGGGCGGACGGCATGGCGGCGACCGGCTGCGGCGCCGGGCGGCCCAGCATGGCGGCCAGTTCACAGCGCGCCTTCTCGAGCGCCTTCAACTCGCGGGCGTCCTCGCGGTCCCAGACCTCCATGCAGCCGATCTTGATCTCGACCAGGTCGATCAGCAGGTCGGCGGTGCCGCGGGTCAGGGCTGCGGCGGGCTTGTGCAGGGAAACGGCCATGACGGTACTCCCTATCAGCGAGTGTTTCTGTCTTCGATGCTCACTATCGGCCGTTAATCCTTAATTTTGAGACAACGTCCGGGGAGAGTCGCATTTTTTCGAAGAATCCTCCACGCCGCCCGGCAGCCGCGGCACGATGCCCGATCGGCGCCCCCGACCGGCAGCAGCGCCATTGACAGGGCGGCGGCCCGGTCGCTAGAAACGGCGCTCTTGCGGAGGGATGGCCGAGCGGCTGAAGGCAACGGTTTGCTAAACCGTCGTAGGGTTGTAAAGCCCTACCGAGGGTTCGAATCCCTCTCCCTCCGCCATTATCTGACGGCGGCCGGTTCGGCGAACGACCTGGCGCCGAACACCGTCGATTTCCCTCTGCATCCGCACTTCCGTTCTCGCTCGCGAGCCATCGGCTCCGCGATTGCCCGTGGGCTCGCAGTCTCGCTGCGTCTTTCGGTGGCGGCAGGCCAAACTGTCGCGCGTATTCGCGACTGAACTGCGTCGGGCTTTCGGAACCCACGCCGAACGCAACGGATGTGGCGTTGCCTTCGCCGGCGATCAGGAAGGATCGCTCGTGCAGCATCCGCACGTGCTTCTGGTACTGGAGCGGGCTGTGCGCCGTCACCGCCTTGAAGTGACGGTGGGATACGGGGATGCTGGGTGCCGCCAGCTCCGCCAGGGTCTCCACGCGCAGCGGCCTGGCGAAGCTTTCTCCGATCCATTGGATGGCGCGCTTGTGGAGGCCTCAGCGGCGGATTTGAGGCGCCGCTGGCCGGGCAGACGGTGCTCGGACCGTCAGCGAACGGGAGGATGTCGGCTGCATGGTCTCGAGCCTGCTGTCGGACGACAACCGCTGGATCAATGCCCAGAACGCCGAACTCGCCGGCGGCCACATCATCTGACGGGATTCAAATGCTCGATCATATCTTCCTCACGGTGAGCGACACCGCTCGCTCGGTCGCCTTCTACGAGACCGTGCTCCCGATCCTCGGGATCACCGCCCGCCTCGACTATGACGGAAGAGACGCCCCGGCGGAGCATCCCGACCTCAACGGCTTCGGTGTGAACGGCCGGATGTTCTTCTGGTTGAGACGGGGGGCGGCAGCACCCGGCGCGGTCCATGTCGGCTTCGTCGCCGATTCCGAGGCAATGGTGAATGCCGCCCATGCCGAAGCCCTCGCAGCAGGCGCGACCGAGATCCATCCCCCCGGGCCGCAGTTCCACTACGATCCCCGCTACTACGCGGCGCAGGTCAGAGACCCGGACGGCTACAGCCTCGAATTCGTGTTCAAGAGCTGGCAGCACGGGAACTGATGCGATGACCGAGGACAGCTTGCGCACGGGGCAATGCCCTGTTCGCCGCGCCCAGCGTCTCGGATGCCGACGCTGCGGCGAACTTGTTCACGCCGGACGCGGTGATCGGCGACCCGTCGACGGGAAACCGCACCGACGGTCATGCGGGTATCTTCGGTCATGGCTTTGCCGGAACCGTCACCGACGCGCGCGGCACAACGTGGCGAAGGTGCGGCTGTTCGTGCAGGCGGTGCCGGATGACCGTAGAGCGAATATCGCAATGGAACGTCGATGGGCCTTTGAACAATGGTCCGCGAGTCGTCGGCAGAGTCGCATTCGGAGCGGATTTATCTAGAAGTTTAACGACATAAGAGCCGGAGTATTTGACAAACCTGCGGCACCATATTACGAATATTTCGCACTGCGCATGTACAAAATTGCTCAGGCGAACAACGCTTCGAGCGTCTCGGGGATGGAAAATAAGGGAGCAGGATCATGGAGCCATTTCTTGGTCAGATCATGATGTTCGGCGGGAATTTCGAGCCAAGGGGCTGGGCGTTCTGTAACGGACAGCTGTTGTCGATCGCACAGAACAGCGCGCTGTTCTCGATCCTCGGTACGACCTATGGCGGCGATGGGCGCACCACGTTCGCCCTTCCGGATCTCCGGGGCCGCGCACCCGTCCATTTCGGAAGCGGCGGCGGACTGGCACCGGTCCAACTCGGGCAGAAGGGCGGGGCCGAAACGCATATGCTGACGGTCAACGAAATGCCGTCCCACAGCCACAGCATGCATGGCGAACTGGCAGCTGCCGACAAGCAGTCGCCCCAGGGCAACATGCTGGCGCTGACCGGACCGGAAATGCCGGTCTATGCCGCACCGAACGCGAACGAGGATCGGACCCTGGCACCGACTTCGATCGGCAATACCGGCGGAAATCAGAGCTTCGGCCTTCGCGGCCCCTATCAGGCCGTGAACTTCATCATCGCGCTGCAGGGGATTTTCCCCTCGCGGAGCTGATCGGCGCGCACCGCCCGCGATCGAGATCGATCGGTCAGGACCGGATCGATCGAGGCCGGGCGGTAGCCCCGACAGGGCGAGACGCGGGGCCCATCCGGTAACGGACCCGGATGCCCCGCCTGCCGGGTCGGGGCGGGATCGCCCAGCGCAGATCGTCAGCTGATATAGCTGATGTTTTCAGTCGGACCGTTCTGAACGCCGGTGGCCGTCTCTTCGACGTCGAGCTCGGTCAGCACGGGGCGCCGGTACGCAGGCTTGATTTCCTGCACATCGTCCTGGGAGGCTGCCGAGGCAATGTCATTCGCCATAGTTCAATCCTCTGACCGCTAGTCGCTCTTCAACCAACTATCGAGCGTGCTTAATGCGCGCAAGTTGTTTCTTTCCGGTGCTTTGGAGAACCAAAGGTCGTCATCGCCGAAAGCCCGTTCCAATGCTTCAGCCTGCGCCGCGACGGCGTCGCGCTCCACGATGTCGCCCAGCACACCCGACAACGCCTCAACGTCAATGGCATCGACGCGCCTGTCGCGCCCGAAATGCCGAAACGTCCCGAGGTTCTTTCCCTCTTTCCACAGTATCTTCTCCGGCACTGTGCCGATGCAAGCCCGCCGGTGGAGATAGCGTCCCCATTCCCGGTGCCGCTTTTCGATGGAGGGCGTGCCGAGAAACTGCGCGATCAGCCTGCGATCCAGCATCGGCCACCGGTAATCGACCCGATAGCTGCCGGCCATCAGCGAGCAGCCCTCGAGGCGCCCGACCAGGAACGTTCGAAAAGCCGGCTTTGCCAGCAGATGGCCGTTGAGCGTGCGCGATCGCCTGTAGGCGTCCGCCTGCGCCTGGCGGAACCCGGCCAATCGGTATTTCTCCATGACGTCCCGGCGCAGAATGCTGCGGGCTAGGCGCGGCGTGCGATCCCGCGGCACCTGTTCCCGCATTCCGCGCGCGTGCCTGCCGAGCATTGCGACCATCCGGGCCGTGCGCATCGCGACATTGCCCGGCAATTCCATGAAGAGCTGGGCGTAGCGCCCGGCGAGAAACAGCTCCCGAATCAGGAATTCCGCCCGGCTCGTCACGATTTCATCGCCACCGAACCCGGACAGCAGCGTCCGTATGCCCAACGCCTCGCAATGCTCGAAAAACGGCAGGTGGAAGAGGGCGTGCGTGTGCTCCGGGGGGTAGCCGAGCACGCGGATCGCCCGATCGTCTTCGCGCTGCGACGGCTGGTATGTCGGACGCGTCAAAACGTAATTGTGCTTGATCCCGCAATGGCTGGCGAGATCGAGGATGTAGTGCGATTCACGTTCGAGGTGGCATACGCTGAAACAAGGCAGGTCCGCCCCGTCGTCCCACAGTTTCGGGGCGGCGTGGCCGATGATCGTCGCGCTGTCGAGCCCGCCCGAGTTCTCCGCGCCGAGGCGATAGGCGCTGCGGAGACGGACTTCGACAGCCCGGTGGAACGCCTCGCGGTAGGAGTCGACCCACCTGTCTTCGCGCCGATATGTCTCCGGGGCGGCGTCCACGAGGTCGAAATATCGCACGGGGTCGGCCGCACCTGCGCGGCCCAGGTTGATGAAATGCGAAGGCGGCAGTTTCCTGACCTGCGCATAGGCGGTCTTCACCGGGTCCGCGGACTCGCCGATCAGGAAGCGTGCCATCCACTCCTGCGAGGGGGCGGCGTCGAAGCATCGGAGGCGGCGATAGACCGCCGCCGTACTGGCGAACACGAACAGCTCACTGCTGGCATGGTAGAAAAAGGGCCTGATGCCCAGCGCGTCCCGCGCGCAGAAGGCCGCATGCCGCGCCGGATCGTAGACGACGAAGCTGAAATCGCCTTCCAGCCGGTCGGGGCAGGCCTCGCCCCAGGTGCGGTGCGCAGCCAGGATGAGCTGCGGATCGGTCAACTCTTCGCGAAGCGCGAGGCCGAGTTGCGCACAGAGTTCGGCGCGATTGTCGAGCCGGACCCAGCCGACGATCACGCGTCCGGTCTCGGCGCATTTTTCGGGCACCGCCTCGTGCTTCGATTCCGCGGTGTTCCAGGTCAGCGCCTGCACGAGCAGCGCGCCGCTTCCCTGCCAGGCGCCCGTCCTGTCGGCCTGCCCATACGGCGTGAGTGCCGCCAGGAGCGTTTCCGCGTCGGCGAAATCCCGCGGATCGCCGCGGCCGTCGCGGATGATTATCCCGGCGAACATGATCGTTCTTGGCGGTTGAGACGGTGCACGACGAAAGCGACCTTGCGCATTCTAGCCGGCGACCATGACCAGCCCCTTGTCAACGAGCTTCTGCAGAAACGCCAGGACATCCTCGCTGACGCTGTCCTCCGGGCCGACCGCGAAATGGGCCTTCACGCCGTCGACGATGGCCCCGACGCTGCGATCCTGCTCCAGCATGCTCCAGATATGCGGGCCCACCCCGGAAAGTCCGAAATAGTGGCCGGTTTCGACATCGAGCATGACCGTTTCGCCATCCATGGTGGATGCCAGGAGCTCCGCTCTGCGCCTCAATATCGTGTGGGAATCCAACACTGCGCCTCGTCCTTCACATGACCTTCGGCGAGCCCGCCGCGTCGAGGTAGCCGAAGCGTTCCATCACGGCACCGTGCGCCGCGACGATGCTGTCGATCTGCGCGCCGGTCAGCGTGGTCTGCCAGTCGCCGGCCACACCTTTGCGAAAGAAGCGCGGGCTTCGCGGATCGCGCTCGCGGAACGGCTCCTCGTCTTCCTGCGCCTTGAGCTTGTCGAATGCCGAGAAGGCGAGGGCCCGCGCGATATCCTGCGGATGGGTGGGCAACCGTAGGAAACGGGCGGCTGCGGAAAAGGCCAAATGGGTATCCGTCTTCATGTCTTCGTAGCGGATGACGTGGGTCCGGATTTCGGGATTGTCGACCCAGCTCCGCACATGGTCCGACCAGGTCAGGAGACGCTGCTCGACCTGCGATTTCAGTTGTTCCCCATCGTCACGCGCAAGGCGATGCTCGGGATCCTCCATCATCGCGATGGCTTCGTCGATCGAGCAATCACCGTGGTTCGCGTAGGAGATCGCCACGTCGAGCGGATTGCGGATCAGGTAGAGCGCCCCGGCCGTGGCGCCGGCGTTGACGACCCATTGCCGACCGTCGACCCGGTGGCACGCATCGTGGACCTTGTGATAGCCGAAGCTGCGGCGTCGCTCCGAGGCGAAGCCGTAGACGGCGGGGCGCAGGCGCGCGATTTCGCCTCTATCCAGGTCCGCCGTGTCGAAGCCGAGCACGTCGTCCAGCCAGCCGCGCGAACTCGCCAACCCGCCGGCCCCGAGGTCGTTGATCGACGCGGGCACGTCGCGTTCCCCGGTCAGATTGCTGATGAAGGCGCGCAACCAGGTGTTGCCCGACTTGGGATAGGAGGCCAGCCAGAACAGCCTTGCCGTCATGACACAGCCCCCCGGCCCGCAAGGTCGGCGAGTATGAGATCGACAAGCCCGTCGATATCGAATCCGAGGCGCGGCCTGAACACCTGGGCGACGGGGACGTCGGCCGCCAGCGTCCTGCATTGCCGAAAATGCCGCGGCCCGAGTTGCATGCCCTTGAGGAATCGGAATCGGTAGCTGTTGGCGCGCAGTGCCTGAAACTTTGCAATTCCGGACATGTCGGCGATCGTGAAACGGTCCTGGTTCCACGGTGTCAGCACGTAGATCGCGCGTATCGGGGCCGGTTCCGCCCGGAACGCGTCCCCGAGCGGCATCTCGAACTTCGCGATGTTGGGTCGGATGCGCCGCAGCGCGGCGGTGTCAATCTCCAGCCGCCGCGCCGTGTCCTGCCACAGCTTCAAGCGCGATATGCCGGGGATCGCGCGGCCGTTCAGGTCGACGGGGCAGACGTCGTCCGCGATGATCCGATGGCCCCGTTGCAGCATCCGCGCGGCCAGGGTGGACTTTCCCGCACCCGACGAACCGACGCATACCGCGCAACCGCCGCCGACTTCGAACACGTTGCCGTGGAGTACCAAATGTCCGCGCTGCGCGAGCAGGGCGCCGATGCAGGTACCCAGCATGAACACACGCACGCTGTCTTCGTCGATATCGCCCTCCGGCTGGTAGATGAGTTTACCGCCGTCACGGATCAGATATCGCGCGACGCCGGGGACGCGAAGCCAGAGCGCATTTTCGGCGGCATGGCTGAACGGCCCCATCTTCGGGCCGACTTCCGTGCCGTCGGCCGGAACCGGCCCGCGGCGGATTTCAACGTCTCCGGGTTCGTCGGCCGAGAAGGGTTGTAATTCAGGCAGCCGGATGTCGCTCGAGATTCTCAGGCCGAACAGCCGATAACTCTCCCGAATATCGTTCATTCCGCCAATCTAGCCCGATATTTTCCAGCAAGAATCCGTATCTCCTCCAAGTGTACATTGAACAAGTTGCGACCAATAGCAGAGGCAACATTGTACCGAATCGCACTGGGCCGCAGGCGGTGACGACGAAGAGCCGAGCCACTTGCCTGCGACGCCCGCCCGTCGGTTGATTTCCCGCCATCGCTGGCGTCTCATCTCCTGCAACGGCGCGGGGGACGCGCGGATCCGGGGCGTACCCGGCGAGAAGCGAGGGAGGATCGGATGCGGCAGATCAGGGTCGGCGACGTCACCATTGACGTGGCCATCGAGCGCGACGGGCCGTGGCGCAAGCCGGAGGAGTTCTTCCCGATGTTCGACCGGGCGACCTTCGACCGGCATCTGCCGTCGATGGAGCCGGAGGTCTACGACACGGCCACCGGCAAGATGGTGATGACCTATCAGACCTTCGTGGTGCGCACGCCGAAGCATACGATCCTGGTCGACACCTGCACCGGCGAGGACAAGGGCCATCCCGCACCCTTCGACTTCCCGGGCAAGGAGCGCTGGCGCAACGAGCTGTTCGCGCTGGGCGTCAGCTTCGAAAGCGTCGACTACGTCTTCTGCACGCACCTGCACATCGACCATACCGGCTGGAACACGACGCTGCGCGACGGCCGCTGGGTGCCGACCTTCCCGAATGCCAAATACGTCTTCCACAAGGGCGAGTACGCGGTGTGGGAGGAGCAGCACAAAAAGGGCGCCAACCCGCCGGGCACGGTGTTCCGCGACAACTGCCTGCCGATCGTCGAGGCGGGGCAGGCGCTGCTGGTCGACGACGACTATGCGCTGGACGACACCATCACCCTGACGCCGACGCCGGGCCATTCGCCATGCCACTGCTGCGTCAACATCCACTCCAAGGGCCAGCGCGCCGTGGTGACCGGCGACATGATGCACCACGCCATCCAGTGCCGCGAGCCGGACTGGTCGGTGAAGCCCGACTGGGACCCGAAGCAGTCGGCGGTGTCGCGGCGCAGGTTCCTGTCGTCGGTGGCGGACACGGACACGCTCATGCTGCCGATCCACTTCGCGGCGCCGACGGCGGGGCTGGTGACGTCGGACGGGGCGGACCGGTTCAACTACCGGTTCAAGCGGGATTGAGGGGGGCCTCTCACCCTACCGGCACCCATAGGTGTCGTCCCCGGATGGCACCCACAGGTGTCATCCCCGGACGCAGCGAAGCGGACATCCGGGGATCCAGCGGGGCCTGGGCGCGTGCCGTGGATCCTCGGGTCTGCGCTTCGCTCCGCCCGAGGATGACAATGGGGTGGGGCGCTGCGCGCCTCGCAATGGCTGGGACGAAGGGGCGGCGCTGCGTCACCCCTCCCGTGCCAGGACGATCACGCCATTGGCGGGGATGCGCAGGCGCGCCGTGTGGGGGTAGACGGCGCCCGGCGGTCCGTCGGCGGTGACGCCGCCGGGGTTGCCGGCGGCCCACGGGTTGGGGAAGTGGTCGTAGACGTCGCTGTTGAAGACCTCGTGCCAGTGGCCGGGGTGCGGCATCTCGATCGGATAGGCTTCGCGGGTCGTCTCGGCGAGGCTCGCCACCACGACGACGTCGCGGCCCTCGCCCTCGACCCAGCGGTGCAGGACGATCACCCGGTCGGCCTCGTGCACCTGGGGCACGCGGACGCCGTCGCCGGCGAGGGCCGGCAGGCGGCGGCGCAGGCGGACGAGGTCCTGCACGAAACGCAGGAAGTCGCGGCGCGCCGGGTCGGTCGCCAGCGCGTCCCAGCCGATGCGGAACTGGGCCCAGAAGCGGATGTCGTCGTGCCAGGGCTTCTCCTCGAGGATCTCCTGGCCCATGAACAGCATCGGGATGCCGGGCGCGGCCAGCAGCAGGGCGGTGGCGACGCGGGTGCGGCTGCGGCCGTACCAGGCGTGCGGGCCCGTCGGATCGGCCAGCGCGGGCACGCGCGGCGCGCGCGGCCGGTGGCCGTCATAGTCCCAGCGGACGACGTCGTGATTCTCCAGGCACTGCACCGTGCGCCACGCGTCCGGGAAGCCGGGCGGCGGGTAGAGCGCGTCGCGCACCCGGTCGAGCGGCACGTGGGCGCCCGCGCCGCGCGCCGCAGCCGCCAGCGCACTGCGCAGCGCGTCGCGCAGGCCGTCGCCCAGGGCGGCGTCGAAGCCGAGCCCGGCGGGCGCCGGCGTCACCGGCAGCGCCCGGTCCCAGTCCCAGTATTCGGCGATCTGCAGCGCGTCCGGCCGGGCGTAGCGCAGGGTGGCGGTGAGGTCGCGGCAGAAGCGGTCGCCGTCGTGATGGTGGATGACCGTGACCTCGTCGTAGCGGATGCCGTCGACGCGATACTCGTCCAGCCAGAACAGGGCGTTGTCGATCAGGTACTGGCGCACGGCGTCGCGCCGGTAGGCGAAGACCTTGCCGCCGGCCCAGCCGGCCCGCGTGAAATAGAGGCTGCGGTCGTCGTCGCCCTGGGCCTGGCGGTCGTAGTACCAGATGCTGCGGTCGTCGAAGCCGCCGCCGGCGTGGTTGAAGACGAGGTCGACGATCACCGCGATGCCGTTCAGGTGGCACAGGTCGATCAGGCATTTGAGCTGGTTCGGGCCGGACTCCAGGTCGGATGCTGCGAGCAGGGACCGCCCGTGCTCGGCCAGCAGGGCGTTGGCGACCGCCAGCGGTTCGGCCAGCGCCAGCGGATCCTCGACCTGGTAGGCCATCTCCGGCGAGAAATAGTCGAGGCCAGCGTAGCCGAGGCCGAAGGCGCCGTCATACTCCTGTACCGGCAGCAGCTGGATCGCGGTGACGCCCAGGTCGCGCAGATGGGGGATGCGCGACATCACGTCGAGGAAGGTGCCGTAGCGCGGCGTCTCGAAATCGGCGCCCCAGAAGACGCCGACATGCAGCTGATAGACGATGAAGTCGCGGAAGGCCGGCGGCTTCCAGCCGGTGTCGTGCCAGGGATAGGCGTGCGGCTCGCGCAGGAGGCAGGGGCCGTCGGGGAAGGGCGGGTGCACGGCGAGCTCGCGCGCATGGGGATCGCGCTTGAAGCCCTCGCTGCCGCCCTCCGGGCCGCGCACCCAGAAGAGGTAGGGATCGCCGTCGACCAGTCCCGGCACGAACCCGGCCCAGGTGCCGTCGCCGAGCGGCACCAGGCGGTTCGCCGGGTTGGGGACCCAGTGCGTCCAGCCGGCGGTCAGGTCCGCCGCGGTGACGACATAGACGTCGCGCGCCGCCGGTGCCCAGGTGCGGAAGGCAGCACCCCCGTGGCGGAGCGTGGCGCCCATGGGCGTGTCGCGACCGATGCTCTCATGCGTGACGGGCATTGGCGGCCTCGCGCGCTGTGAAACGGCGGCGGGAAGCAGTGTAGCAGAGATCGGGACCGGCGACGTCGCCGTTACGCGGTTCAGCCGCCGGCGATGCCGGAGAGGAGACTGCCGAGCGGCCCGACGAGGAAGGGAGCCAGCAGGCTGACGATGTTGATCAGGTGATGCTTCGCGGTGACCAGGACGCGCTCCTGGAGCCAGGTGCCCAGGTCGGGGTCCCAGGATTCGGCGTCGTCCGATCCCGCTGCCCGTCCGGCGGGCCTACCGTTCGCCGGGCGCAGCATCTGCCAGGCCGGGCTGGCAGGAGCCGGCACGCCCGGTGCCATTTCGGTCGCGTCGCCATCGCGCTGACCGTAAAGCAATGTGCGGGCGCGAGGTATCGCGATGTGCCCGCGGCGGCTAGCGGCTCAGATGCTGTTGGCGCAGATGCTATTGGCGCAGATAGCGCGTGGGCGCGGCACCCATGCGGCGGCGGAACATGGCGGTGAAGGCGCTCGGGCTGGCATAGCCGAGGTCGAGGGCGACGGTGGTGACGGGCTCGCCGGCGGCGAGGCGGGTCATCGCGGTCAGGAGACGCAGCCGCTGGCGCCAAGCGCCGAAGGTCAGGCCCGTCTCGGCGACGAACAGGCGGGCGAGGGTGCGCTCGCTGGCGCCGGCGCGGCGGCTCCAGTCGGCGAGGTCGCGGGCGTCGCCCGGATCGGCGATCAGTGCCTCGGCGAGGCCGTGCAAGCGGCGGTCGCGCGGCATCGGCAGGTGCAGCGGCGCCTCCTCCAGGTCGTGCGCCTGGTCGAGCGTGACCTGCATCAGGCGGCCGGCCGGACTGTCGAGCGCATAGTCGTTCGGCACATGGACGGCGCGCAGGATCAGCTCGCGCAGCAGCGGCGGCACCGTCACCACGCAGCAGCTCTTCGGCAGCCACGGGGCCGCGTCGGTGCGGACGTAGAGGGTGCGCATGCGTAGCGGCGTCACCGCATGCACCTCATGCTGCATGCCGCCCGGCATCCAGAGGGCGAGGCCCGGCGGCACGACCCAGGCGCCCGAGGCGGTGCGCACCGTCATCACCCCCTCGGCGGCATGGATCAGTTGGGCGCGGCGATGGGTGTGCGGCGGGATGTCGTGGCCGGCGGGATAGTCGGAGGCGTGCGCGTGCACGGCCTGCGGCAGTGCCTGCAGCGCCTCAATCCGCGGGCTGATTGACGCCGGGTTGGGCGATAGATGTCCGTCCTGCGACATTGCTTGGCACTTTATCGAAGGACGGGCAGGCGCGCCAGCTTCACTATGGGATGCAAGATCAACCGCACCCGCGTCAAGGGAGCGACGACATGGACGCCCTCCGCATCCGCCTCCTGTTCCTGAACATCGGGCACAGCTTCGACCATCTGTTCATGCTGCTCTACGCGACCGCGGTGATCGCGATGGAGCGCTATTTCGACCTCAGCTACGGCGAACTGCTGGCCCTGGCGACGCCGGGCTTCATCGCCTTCGGCGCCGGCGCGCTGCCGTCCGGCTGGCTCGGCGACCGCTGGAGCCGCAACGGCATGATCGCGATCTTCTTCATCGGCATCGGTGCCGCCAGCATGGTGACCGGCCTCGCCAGCACGCCGCTGCAGATCGGCGCGGGGCTGCTGCTGATCGGCCTGTTCGCGTCGATCTACCACCCGGTCGGCATCGCGATGGTCGTGGACGGCCCGCCGGAGAGCGTCGGGCGCCGGCTGGGCGTCAACGGCGTCTACGGCAATCTGGGCGTGGCGGCGGCGGCGATCGTCGCCGGAGCCCTGGCGCAGTGGGTGCACTGGCGCGCCGCCTTCCTGGTGCCGGGCGCCGTGTCAATTCTGGTCGGCATCGGCTTCATCGTCTTCGTGCGCCGGGCGAACCTGCAGGTCCAGGCGGGGACGCGCGGCAAGGCGGGAGTCGGTTTCGTGCCCGGCTGGCAGCGCGCGCTGATCGTGCTGGCGCTGACGACGCTGTTCTCCGGCCTCGTGTTCAACGCGACGACCGTGTCGCTGCCCAAGGTGTTCGACGAGCGGCTGGCCGGGCTGGGCGCCTCGACCTTCGGCGTCGGCGTGCTGGCCTCGATCGTCTATGCGATCGCCGCCTTCACCCAGATCGCGGTCGGGCGGGCCATCGACCGATTCCCGGTGCGGCCGATCCTGGTCTGGCTGGCGGCCGCACTCGCCGTGGCGCTGCTGCTGGTGGCGCAGGCGGAGGGCTGGGCGATGTTCCTGGGCGCCTTGATCATCATGGCGCTGGTCTTCGGCCAGATCCCGATCGGCGATACCCTGGTCGCGCGCTACACGCCGAGCCCGTGGCGGGCGCGGGTCTACGCCGTGAAGTACGTCATCACGCTGGGCGTGGCGTCGCTGGCGGTGCCGTCGATCGCCATCCTGCACGGCTGGGGCAACGGCTTCTCGACGCTGTTCGTCGCGATGGCGATCTGCGCCGCGCTGGTCGCGGCGGCCGGGCTGGCACTGCCGTCGCCGCGACGTGCGGCGGCGGCGGCGCCCGCCGAGTAGGGGCGGGGGGCGCTAACCCCAGGGCCGCGCCTCGATCCGCAGTTTGCCCTTGAGGCCGGGCCGGGTCGTCTGCTCGATGGGGATCTCGAAGGTGAGGCCCGGCGCCTGCCCGGGCCCGCCGTCGAGCGGGCGGGTTTCGACAGCCCTGCCCGGTTTCCCCGGGTTGTTCTCCTGCGAGCCGTATTTGATGCGCCAGCCGCCGACCGCATCCTCGTCCGGGAACGCCTCGATCAGCGTCAGGTCGCGGTAGATGTAGCCGCCCTCGTAGTGGCGCTTCAGGAACAGCAGGCCGTCCACCTCGTAGTCGGGCACGAGGACCTTGAGGTCGAAGGCGAAGCTGACGGATTTGGAGGTCTTGACACTCTTGCGCGGGTCGAGGAACACCGAGAAGAGGTGCGGGCTCATGCTGCGGTCCGCCGCCCGCCGGGTGCCGGCCTCGCCGGGAAAGAGGTCGGCATAGCGCCGGAAGATGGCCGAGTTCTCGCGCGCCTCGCGCCGGGTCATCTGCCACTGGCAGCCGCGGATGCTGGCGACGACCTCGAACTGGTACGACGCCTCGATCTTCTGGCCCTTGTCCATCGCCTGCTGGACCTCGACCGGGAGCGTGATGTCGTCGACGTCCAGGAACCCGTCGATGCGCATCGCACCGAAGAGGAAGCGCGTGAGATTCTGGTACCCCTCCTCGGAATTGACGATGCCGTAGTGTCCGGAGTGGCTGCGGTGCACGAAGGCGCGCGGCGATCCGACGTCGGTGCCGCCGGCGCCGATCCCATGGGTCACGGCGTTCTCGATGCGTACGAGCCCGTCGCTGGCGTCGCCGACCGCCCAGGCCGAGACGCCGCCGACGGCGGTGTAGTCGCGCGGATTGGTGCCGATCAGGTTGAAGATGCGCTCCGGCGGGAAGTTCTCGACGACCGACACGTCGTCGCTCTTCTTCAGGCCGAGATACTTGGCCATCCGCTCGCGGTTGAAGTTGTTGACGTCGCCGAAGGAGAGCCAGCCCGGCACGTTGCGCACGAGGCGCATGTCGATGCCGTTGTGCGGCGTGGCGTAGGTGAAGAGCTTGTCGACCGCCGCGCGCGCTTCGGGCGATCCCAGCGTCTCGTTCTGCAGGAAGGCGCGGCAGACGAGGCCACCCATGGAATGGGCGACGAGATAGACGCGGAAATCCGCCGGGGTCACGCCGTTCTTCGGGTTGGCGCAGACCTTGTCGCGCAGGCGCAGGATCAGCTTGTCGAGACCGCGGGCGAAATGCTCGATCGGCGGCGTGCCGTCGCCGGTGCCGAAATCCTGGGAGGCTTCGTCGTAGTAGCGGTAGATGACGATGCTGCGATAGGGCACCGGCTTGTCGTGACGCTCGGCCGCCACGAGGTCGTCGCCCTCGACGAAGACGTCCTCGTATTTGTGGTCGCTCATCAGGCGGACGAGCGGCGATTCGAAGTAGAAGCGCTTCACATCGCCGGTCCAGGCGACCCGCGACTTCGTCGAGCCGATGTTGAAGCCCATGTAGGGATCGGCCACCGTTTCCTCGATCTCGCCCTGGGTGGCGGCGAACCCGCGGACATAGATGATCGGGTGGTAGGGATGCTGCGGGCTGTCGGGCATTGGACTCCCCCCTCGTGGAAGACGAGCAATGCCGCCGCGCCAAACCGCGGCGGCCATCGCCACGCGCGGAAGGGGCGTCGAGCGCGCCGTCGCTCCCGCGGTCCGTCAGCCTAACAGGTTCGCGTCCGCCATCCTGTGATCCGTATTACCACGCTCGCGACGCGGCGACCGGGAGGCGCCCGATCCGGCGGCACCTCCCGGATTGCGGGACGCGCTAGCTGCGCATCTTCGGCGTACCCTGGAGACGCGGGTCGATCATGCCCAGTTCTCCGTCGTCGCCCATGGCCGCGGGCGTCTCGACATACTCGATGGTGCCGCGGCCGTCGGGTGCCGGCCCCTGTGCCCAGCGGCCCGACCGGCTCTCGGTGCCCTCGGAGAAGTTCATGAACTTGTAGGACACGTCCTGAAGCTCGCGCTCCTGGGGAAAGCTGCTCGGGCAGGGGGTCGTTTCGAGACCGTCTTCCTCGAGTTCCCTGATGGCCGCCAGCCACTGGTTCTGGTGCATCGTGTCGCGCGCCAGCAGGAACGAGAGCATGTCGCGCACGCCACTGTCGCTGGTCATCTGGTAGAGCCGGGAGACCTGCAGCCTGCCCTGGGATTCGGCGGTGACGTTGAACCGGAAGTCCGCGAGCAGGTTGCCGCTGGCCACGGTGTAGCGGGAGGTCCAGGGATAGCCGACGCTGTCGGTCGGCGCGGCCCCCGAGCCGGTGACGATCACATGCTGCGGGTTGATCCCCGCGACGATCGCATCCTCGACATTGGCGCCACCCAGGACGGCGCCGATCACGGAATCCCGCGCGGCGTCCTCCTGCGCCTCGACCGGCGACGCCTCGAGCAGGCGCGCGATCATGGTCGCCAGCATTTCGACGTGACCGATCTCCTCCGTCCCGATATCCATGATCATGTCTTTGTACTTTGCCGGCGCACGGCAGTTCCAGCCCTGGAAGAGATAAGTCATCATCACGCTTATCTCGCCCCACTGTCCGCCGAGAACTTCCTGGAGCTGCTTGGCATAGACCGGATCGGGACGGTCCGGCTTTGCATTATATTGCAAACGGTTATGACGGATGAACATCCGTGCCTCCTCATCGTCCGGGTTTTGTTGATGCGGCTGCGCCTCACGCGCATCCGAGCAGCCGAACAAGGTCAGAGAGCGGTCGTTCCAGCCGATGCGAAAGATTCTCGAAATGGGTCTCTGCGCCCCGGCGGCATCACGTGCGGCCGCTTCGGTTGCAGGCACGCAGCGGCAAGCCGCGAATGGCCCCAGGGGCGTGCGCCCGTGGGGCCATCACGCTCCGGTGACACCGGGGCCGAAGCGTCAGGCCTTGACCGGGCGCGAGGCCGGGTGCCTTCGGGTGATGCTCGCGGTGCAGATTTCCACGAGGCCGACGAGCACGTGGGGCCAGACGATGACGTCCGCGAAACCGAACAGCCAGGGGGAGAAAAGCAGGAGCGCGCCGCCGCCGATATCCAGCCCCAGATGGACAGGCATCGGTATCAGGTGCACCGCGCCGAGTTCGTAGTCGGTGAACAGGCTGTAGGCGATGAGGATCGCCCCGAGCGCCATCGGCACCCATTGCGCGGGACCGCCGTCGGCGAAGCCGAAAAGATAGGGCGCGACGATGAGCAAAAGGCCGACCGCATAGTCGGCGAAGCCGTGTGTTCGCGTGCTGAGTGCCGCCATTGCGTCCTCCTGTTTCGCTGCCTCGCGCAACAGGATCGAACGGCATTCGTTCCGGGGAACCGGCGGAAAAAGCGCGCTGTCGGCGGCGCCCAATCGTTCGTCACAGGATCCTGGGGCCGTGCCGACGAAGCGCGCCGAGCCGAGCTTCGCGAGGAGATCAGGTCAGGCCGCTGCGCCCCATCGACAGGAATTTCTCGCGGCGCTCGCGGCGGAGTGCGTCGCCGTCGTGGCCGCGCAGGTCGTCGAGGGCGGTTTCCAGTGCGCGGCCCACGGTCTCGACCGTCTCCTTCGGGTGGCGGTGCGCGCCGCCGAGCGGCTCCTCGACCACCTGGTCGACGACGCCCAGGCGGGTGAGGTCCTGGGCCGTCAGCTTCAGCGCATCCGCCGCGTCCTTGGCGTTCTCGGCGCTGCGCCACAGGATCGACGCGCAGCCCTCGGGCGAGATGACCGAGTAGATCGAGTGTTCCAGCATCAGGACGCGGTTCGCCGTGGCGATGGCGACGGCGCCGCCCGATCCGCCTTCGCCGATGACGACGGAGACGAAGGGCACGCGCAGCTCCAGGCAGCGCGCGATGGCCCGGGCGATCGCCTCGGCCTGGCCGCGCTCTTCCGCCTGGACGCCCGGATAGGCGCCGGGCGTGTCGACGAAGCTGACCAGCGGCAGCGCGAACCGATCGGCGAGATCCATGAGCCGCTGCGCCTTGCGGTAGCCCTCGGGGTGGGCCATGCCGAAATTGCTGCGCATCCGGGTCTCGATGTCATGACCCTTCTCGTGCCCCATGACCACGACCGGGCGACCGTAGAGCCGGCCGAGGCCGCCGACCAGCGCCGCGTCCTCGCCGTACAGCCGGTCGCCGGCGAGGGGCGTGAACTCGTCGATCAGCGCCGACAGGTAGTCGCGCAGATGCGGGCGGTTCGGGTGGCGCGCCACCTGGACCTTCTGCCAGGGCGTCAGCTTCGCGTAGATCTGGCGGAGCTGGCGGTCGGCCTTCGCCTGGAGGTCGCCGACCTCCTTGTTGATGTTGATGTCGTCCGAATGGGACAGGTGCCGGAGCTCTTCGATCTTGGCTTCGAGCTCGATGATCGGCTTTTCGAAGTCGAGTGGGGTGAGCACCATCTCATTCCTGTCTGCGGCGCAAAGGCCGGCCCTGTCTGCGGCGCAAGGTGCCGGCCGGCGCCGGAAGAGCGGTCCTACATGACCTTGCGCGCCGGGCATGTCAACGGCGTCGGCCGGGCCTCAGTTCTTCCGGCGCTGCCCTGCCAGCGGGTGGGCGGCGATCGCCGTCCGCAGCCGTTCCGACTGGACGTGGGTGTAGATCTGGGTGGTGCCGATGTCGGCATGGCCGAGCATCTGCTGCACGCTGCGCAGGTCCGCGCCGTGGTCGAGCAGGTGCGTCGCGAAGGCATGGCGCAGCACGTGCGGCGAGATGCGCGCCGGATCGAGGCCCGCCTTCAGCGCCAACTCGTCGAGCAGCTGCCCCAGCCGGCGGCGCGTGACGTGGCCGGTGCCGCTGTGCGAGGGAAACAGCCACGGCGACGATTTCTGGCCGCGCAGGAAGTGGTCGCGGACGTCGCGATACGCCTCCAGCGCCGCGATCGACGCCTCGTTCAGGGGCGCGATGCGCTCCTTGTTGCCCTTGCCGCGGATGAGGAGCACGGGGGGGATGCGCGCGCCTGCCAGCGAGGCCGGGAGGGCGACCAGTTCCGAGACGCGCAGGCCGGCGCCGTAGAGCAGTTCGACGAACGCGACCAGTCGCACGCCCTCGGGCCCCGGCTTCGCGCGGGCCGCTTCCGACAGGGCATCGAGGTCGGATTCGGCGATGATCTTCGGCAGGCTGCGGCCCTGGCGCGGGCTGTCGAGCGGGGCGCAGGGGTCGTCGCCGCGCATGCCCTCGACATAGAGGAAGCGGAAGAACTGGCGCAGCGCGGAGAGCCGCCGCGCGGCGGTGCGCGGCGACAGGCCGGCGCCGTCGAGGGACGCCATGTAGGCGCGGACGGCGTCGGTGGGCGCGTCCTCGGGGCGAACCCCGCGGCGCCCGGCGAAGGCGCCGAAGTCGGCGAGGTCCCGCCGATATGCGGCGAGGGTGTTCGCTGCGGCCCCCCGTTCCGCCGCGAGCATTTCCAGGAAGGCCTCGCCGCGCCCGGTCAATGCGGCGGCCGGGCCGGGTGGGCGGCCGCGCCTGGGGAGTCCGCGGGGGGCGGCTTTGCCCTCGGCCATCGACTCAGATCCCGAGGCCGAGTGCCGCGTCGACGGCGAAGCTGCGGGCATGGCTGCCGAAGCCGGCGGTCCGCAGCGCACTGACGATGGCGTGCAGCCGCGCGGATTCCGGTGTCCGCTCGGGATTGGCCTTTGTCGCGACGGCGGCGCGCAGCAGCGTCTCGCCCCTGCGGCGTTTCTCGGCGGCGGCGCGGAGGTCGCGCAGGGCGGGCACCGCCTGTCCGCGTTGCGGCGTCGCGGCCGGCAGCAGCGACCAGGCCTGGGCCGGGACCCGCGTGTCGAGCGCCTCCAGAAGGGCGAGGAAGGCTGCGGCACGCTCCGCCGCCCGTGCCGCGTCCGATTCCAGCTGCTGGTCCCACCAGGTGCGGAACAGCTGGTCGGACCAAGCCGTGTCGGGGGCGGCCAGCATCATCAGCGGCCACACCTCTGCGGCACCCTTTGCGGCAAGGGGATTGCCGGGCGCCTCGCGCAGGGCGATCTGGAACCACTCGGCGGCGACGGCGGGCTCATCGGCGGAGACGGCGGCGCGAACCGCCTGGGGCGCGAAGAAAGAGAGATGCGCCGCGGGCCGGAGGTCGCGCATCAGCGGCATCGAGATCTCGGCGACGGGCCGCAGCACCCCGTTCCGCGCCGCCGCGTCGAAAAGCTGCTTCAGCGCACCGGCGCGCGGTACGCGCTCCGTGGCGGTGCGGGCGGAGCGGAACAGCGCTGCGCGCTCCGCCGCCGTCTCGGCCGAGATACCCTCGGCGCCGGGACGGGCGGCCGGCGTCCAACTCGTGCCGCCCTGCAGATAGAGTCTTCCGAGGATCGCCGGGTCGAGCGCGTTCGCCGCCACCGCCTGTTCGGCGGCGGTCAGCCGCACGGCCAGATCTATCTCGTCCGACTGGGCGACGGCGCGGAGCAGGGCGGGCTTGGCACCCTCCGCGGCATCGGGCGGCAGCGGCAGCTTCGCGGCCTTTAGCATCGCGAACTGGAGCGGCGTGATGGAGGGGAGCGTCGAGATTTTCGCCTTGTCGAAGCCGAGCAGCGTGTCCATCAGGGCGAAATAGGCGGGATCGCGGTGCCCCCGGTCGCGCAGCAGGTCCGTGGCCAGCGCCGCCTGATCGCGCCGGTCCTCACGGACCTGGCAGAAGGAGACCAGCTTCTGCCAGTAGGCGTCGGTGCTCTTCGCGATCGCTTCGGCGCCGGTGGCGCAGGCCGAATCGAGATCGCCCCGGAGAAGGTCGAGGTCCGCGCTGAGCCGCGACAGGTCCTCCGTCCGCTCCTTCGCCGGGATGGCGTCGGCGCGGACGGACGCGCCGTCGAGGTCGCCCAGGGTGGCCAGCGCGGCGACGCTGAGGACCGGAATGTCCGGTGTCGGCGCCGGTCCACGCGGCGGCACCGCCTCGGTCAGCAGCGCCCGTCGGACCAGCAGGTTCAGCGTCGGCGCATCGATCCGCGGCGGCAGGTCGGCGATCAGCCGGGCGATGTCGGCCCGACCGCTGCCGGCCCAGAGATCGGCGCCGAGATCGCCGCTGACCTCGTGTACCGTCAGGTCGGCACCCGAATCGCCGGGCCCTGCGCTCGGCAGTACCGGAGTCGGCACGAAGGCCGGCAGCGGTTCCGCGCGCACCGCATCGGCCGGCGGCGGCCGGCCGACCGGCCCGAGGATCAGGGGGCCGTCGGCGTTTCCGCCCGCCGGTGCCGCGGTCTGCGCGTCGGCACCGGGCAGGGTCGCCGACAGAAGCAGCGCGGCCACCGCGATGGCACCGCCGCGGCGGCCTCGGTCAGCGCGGGAAACGCTCATCCGGGATGTCTTTCTCGATCTGGCGGGTGGGCGGCGGGATATCCCATGTGGCGAGGAATATCGTTCCGGCGACCAGCCCGGCCGCCACGGCGATCATGATGACGCGGGAAAAAATGCTCATACCTTCTCGCTAGCGCAGGCGGACACCGCGTGCCGTTTCGCCCGGCCCCTCGGATTCCCAACGGGATGTATTGTGCTACAGTCCCACTCCTAGCAGAGGCCGCGAGTTTATATGAGGTGGAAACGTATGTTCAACGACCGGTGCCGCGCATTCCCGGCACGGGTTTACCGGCCGGACGGCGGGCGTTGACGTGACCGAGCGTTCCACCCCCAGCCTTCCCAAGACCGTCGTTCTCGTCGGCATGATGGGCGTGGGAAAGACGACCGTGGGCCGGCGGCTCGCGGCGAAGCTGGCCGTGCCCTTCGTCGATGCCGACGTCGAGATCGAGGCGGCGGCCGGCTGCACGATCGAGGAGATCTTCGCGCGCCATGGCGAGGCCGCCTTCCGCGACGGCGAGCGCCGCGTCATCGCCCGGCTGCTGGCGGGGCCGGTGTGCGTCATTGCCGCAGGCGGGGGCGCCTTCAACGACGAGCAGACGCGTGCCAGTATCCGCGCGCACGGCATCTCGGTATGGCTCCGCGCCGACCTCGACCTGATCATGCGGCGCGTCGGCAAGCGCAGCAACCGGCCGCTCCTGAAGACCGCGGACCCGCGCGGCACAGTCGAGCGTCTGATGGCCGAGCGGGGGCCCATCTATGCCCAGGCGGATGTCGCGGTGGACTGCATCGACGGCCCGCCCGATGCGACCGCGGCGCGCGTGATCGCCGCGTTGGAAACCTGGTGCGGCCACCCGGTCGCGCCCTTGCGAGAGGCTTCATGAGCGTCCATCCGGTCGAGACGGTACGGGTCGAACTCGGCGACCGCAGCTACGACATCCTCGTCGGTGCGGGCCTGATCGAGGGCGCCGGTCCGCTGATTGCGCCGCGGCTGCGCCGGCCGCGCGCCATCGTCGTGACCGACGAGACGGTGGCGCGCTTCCACCTGGCACCGCTGCAGGCCAGCCTGGAGGCGGCGGGCATCCGCTGCGACAGCGTCGTGGTACCGCCGGGCGAGGCGACGAAGGCATTCGACCGGCTGAGCGGCGTGCTCGACGCGATCCTGGATGCCGGCATCGACCGCGATTCGACGGTGATCGCGCTGGGCGGCGGCGTCGTCGGCGACCTCGCCGGCTTCGCGGCCAGCATCGTGCTGCGCGGCATCGGCTTCATCCAGGTGCCGACCACGCTGCTGTCGCAGGTCGACAGCTCGGTCGGCGGCAAGACCGGCATCAACACGCGGCACGGCAAGAACCTGATCGGGACCTTCTACCAGCCGGGCCTGGTGCTCGCCGACACCGGCGTCCTGTCGACCCTGCCGCGGCGGGAGCGGCTGGCGGGGTATGCCGAGGTGGTGAAATACGGGCTGATCGACGACCCCGCTTTCTTCGAATGGCTGGAGACCAACGGCCCGGCGGTCGTCGACTGCGATCCGGCCGCGATGCGCCGGGCGGTCGTGACCAGCTGCCGCGCCAAGGCCGCCATCGTCGCGCGCGACGAACACGAGACCGGCGACCGGCAGCTCCTCAACCTCGGACACACCTTCGGCCACGCCTTCGAGGCCGAGGCGGGCTATGGCGGCGACCTGCTGCACGGCGAGGCCGTGTCGCTGGGCATGGTCCTGGCGTTCGACATGTCGGTGCGCCTCGGCCTCTGTTCCGGACAGGATGCCGTGCGGGTCCGCCGCCACCTGGAATCCGTCGGCCTGCCGGTACGGCCGCCGGCGGGTCACAGTGTCGAGGCGCTGCTGCGACGGATGCAGAAGGACAAGAAGGCCCGCGGCGGCCGCGTGACCTTCATCCTGGCGCGCGGCATCGGCCGGTCGTTCGTCGCACGCGACGTCGATCTGGCGGCGGTCGAGGCGCTGCTGGTCGACGCCATGGCCGCGTAGCGGATCGCCCGAAGCGGCATCCGGGCGGTCTTCGCCGAAGAGGCCAGGCGGGAAAGAGCGGTACGAGGGACCGGCTGGGCCGCGCGAGCGTTGTCACAGGGTCACAGCCCGCGCCGTTCCGTCGACATCCGAAAGAAGCCGTGGCCACGCCGCAATTCCGTCCCGGCAGCCCCTTAGCAGCAATCGTCACCGGCGGCCCGCGAACGGCCGCGCCGATGCCTCCTTGCCGAAAGCCCGTCGATGAGTCGTAAACCGACCCCGCCGCATCCGCCGAAGGGACCGAGGGCAGGGGGCCGCCGTCCGGCCGCCGCCGCGACGGGAGGGGCACCGCGTCTCGGGACGGCCGGCGATCCGCCATCGTGGCGCAGCATGGGATCTGCCGGCGCCAAGCGGGGAAAGCGGCCGGCGAAGGGCGGCGGCCGCCGCCGCGGCTGGGGGCCGCTGCTGCGCATCGGCCTGATCGTCGGCGCCTGGGGAATGGTTCTGCTGATCGCCGGGCTGGCATGGCTCGCCTGGGACCTGCCCGGAATCGAGACCGCCGGCACCGCCGACCGCAAGCCCAGCATGACGCTGCTGAGCAAGGACGACAGCTATCTGGTCGGGTTGGGCGAGCTCTATGGGGCGGCGGTCGACGTCGACGCGCTGCCGGCCTTCGTGCCGCAGGCACTGGTCGCGGTCGAAGACCGGCGCTTCTACGACCATGGCGGCCTCGACCCGCGCGGCTTCGCCCGGGCGATCTATGTGAACGTGACCGCGGGCGCCTTCGTCCAGGGCGGCAGCACGATCACCCAGCAGCTGGCGAAGAACCTGTTCCTGACGCCGGAGCGGACGCTGACCCGGAAGCTGCGCGAGGCCCTGCTGGCACTCTGGCTGGAGCGCAAATACGACAAGGACGACATCCTCGAACTCTACCTCAACCGGGTCTATCTGGGCGCCGGCGCCTACGGTATCGACGCCGCCGCGCGCCGCTATTTCGGTAAGCCTGCGGCGGAGATCGGCCTGTGGGAGGCGGCGGTGCTGGCCGGCCTGCCCAAGGCGCCGTCGCGCCTCGCGCCGACGCGCAATCCCGACCTCGCGGCCGAGCGCGCGCGCCTCGTGCTGTCGCTGATGGTCGACGAGGGCTACATCACCCAGAAGCAGGCGGACGCCGCGCGCCGCGACACCGTCACCGTGGTCACGCCGCCGGGCGACGGGGACGAGGGGCTACGCTATTTCGCCGACATGGTGACGGACGAGGTCCAGGCGCATCTGGGGTTCATCGACCGCGACCTGCTGGTCAAGACGACGCTCGACCCAGCCATGCAGCAGGCGGCCTTCGACGCGTTGCGCAAGGGCCTCACCCGCAAGCCGGGGCAGCCGGAGCAGGGCGCCATCGTCGCGATGACGCCGGGCGGCTCGGTGCGCGCCCTCGTCGGCGGCCGGGACTATGCCGAGAGCCAGTTCAACCGTGCCACCCAGGCGCTGCGCCAGCCGGGGTCGGCCTTCAAGCTCTTCGTCTTCCTGGCGGCCGCCGAAGCGGGCATCCACCCGGACGACCGCTACACGGACGGGCCGATCTCGATCGGCGACTGGAGCCCGGGCAACTACGGCGACCGCTATTATGGCGACGTCACGGTGCGCGAGGCGGCGGCACGATCGCTGAACTCCGTCGCCGTGCAGCTGGCCGACCGGGTCGGGCCGGCGAAGGTCATCGAAGCGGCCGAGCGGCTCGGCGTGGGTTCGGACCTGCGCCGCGACCTCAGCATCGCGCTGGGGACCAGCGAGGTGACGCTCATGGAGCTCACCGGCGCCTATGCGACGATGGCGAACAAGGGCCTCGCCGTCTGGCCGCATGCGGTGCGCGAGATCACGGACCGCCAGGGCAACATCCTCTACCGCCGGGCCGGCGACGGCGAAGTGCGCGTCGTGGACGCCGATGCCGTCGCGTCGGTGAACGACATGCTGGCCGCCGCCGTCGAATGGGGGACCGGCAAGGCAGCGCGCCTCGACAGGCCGGCGGCCGGCAAGACGGGCACCACCCAGGACTCCCGCGACGCCCTGTTCGTGGGCTTTACGGCCCAGCTCGTCGCCGGCGTCTGGACCGGTAACGACGACAACAGCCCGATGCGCGGCGTGACCGGCGGCGGCGTTCCGGCGCGCATCTGGCACGACTTCATGCTGGCGGCGAACAAGGGCCTGCCGAAGCAGCCGATCCCCGGCGTCGGCCAGGTGCCGCCCAGGCCGGCGCCGTCGCAGCCGGTCGCGGCGGCCGAGCCGCAGCGCCAGGACAAGGGATGGGCGCCGTCCTTCCTGCCGAAATCCTGGTTCGGGGGAGGGTCCTCCTCGTCCTCTTCGAAAGCCCATTCGGACAAGTGGAAGAGGGACAATTTCGAGAAGGTCGGCCAGTAGGCGGTCCCGAAACGAAACCGGCCGGCGTCCAGGGGACGCCGGCCGGAGCCGTTCGCAGTCGCTGCGAGATCAGCCGGCGACGTTCTGCATCATCAGCTGCGGCAGGTAGAGCACGATCTGCGGGAACGCGATCAGCAGGCCGACGCAGATGAGGTCCGCGACGACGAACGGCCAAACGCCCTTGAACACCGCCGACAGCGGGATGTCCGGTCTGACCCCGTTGACGACGAAGCAGTTCAACCCGATCGGCGGGGTGATCAGGCCGATCTCGACCATCTTCACGACGATGATGCCGAACCAGATCGGGTCGTAGCCCAGGGCGACGATCGCAGGGAACACGACGGGCAGCGTCAGCAGCAGCATGCCGATGCCGTCCATGAACATGCCCAGGATGATGTAGACGAACAGGATCAGCAGCAGAATGACGAGCCGCGGAACCTCGATGTGGGCGATATAGTCGGCGAACGCGCCGGGGAGGCCGGTGAAGCCCAGGAAGCGGACGTAGATCAGGATGCTCCAGATGATGGTGAAGATCATCACCGAGAGCTTGCTGGTCTCCATCAGCGCGTCATAGAGGTTGCGCCACGACATCTCCCGCTTGGCGAGCGCCATGATGAAGATGATGAAGGCGCCGACGCCGCCGACCTCGGTCGGCGTCATGACGCCGGTGTAGATGCCGAACAGGATGACGCCGATCACGAAGACGATGCCGTACGCGCCCTGCAGGGAGCGGAACCGCTCGCCCCAGCTCACGCCCTCGATCGACGGGCCGAGCGCCGGGTTGATCATCACGCGCAGGACGATGATCGAGCTGTAGCAGAAGGCGGTGAGGGCGCCGGGGATGAAGCCCGCCAGGAGCAGCGCGCCGATCGACTGCTCGACGATGATGCCGTAGATCACGAGGATCGCGCTGGGCGGTATGAGCGATGCCAGCGTACCGCCGGCGGCGACCACCGCGGCGGCCATGCTGCGGTCGTAGCCGTAGCGCAGCATCTCCGGAATGGCGACGCGGCTGAACACGGCTGCGGTCGCCGTGCTGGCGCCGGAGACGGCGGCGAAGCCGGCGGTCGCGAAGATCGTCGCCACGGCGAGGCCGCCGGGTAGCCAGCCGAGCCAGCAGCGTGCCGCGTAGAAGGCGCCCTGGGTGAGGCCCGCGTAAAAGGCGAGGTAGCCGATGAGGATGAACATCGGCAGAACCGAAAGGGTGTAGTGGCTG
This sequence comes from Constrictibacter sp. MBR-5, assembly GCF_040549485.1. Taxonomy (NCBI): domain Bacteria; kingdom Pseudomonadati; phylum Pseudomonadota; class Alphaproteobacteria; order Rhodospirillales; family Allostellaceae; genus Constrictibacter; species Constrictibacter sp. MBR-5. The sequence goes on along the minus strand of NZ_JBEPTK010000001.1, from coordinate 365,783 downwards.
GATTCGGAATGGGCGAGGAAGCCCGCCAGTCCCGTGCCCGGATCCCAGCCGCGCAGGATGGCGAGGCCGATCAGTCCGACGAGGCCCGATGCGTAGGCGATGCGCACGCCGAGCAGGATGAGCCCGACCAGCGCGATGATCGATAGAATACCGGCCGAATAAGCGTCCATGGATGTGCTCCTAACGGCGGCCGGCGCCGGTGCCCGGACGGTCGTCGACCGGGGCATCGTCGTGAATGATTTCGGCGATTTCCTCCTTCGCGTGTTCGGCCGCGCTCTTGATGATCGGCACCGCGATCGGCGTGGCGGTCGGATAGGCGATCAGCCGGAAGTAACCGAACAGCTGGATCGCCAGCCGGATGAACAGCAGGCCGAGGGCGATCGGCACGATGAGCTTGGACGGCCAGACCGGCAGCTGCGTGTCGATCGTGCTGTCGCCGATCTCGTAGGCGCGCAGGAAGTGCATGAAGCTGCGCCGGACGATGACGAAGATGTAGAGCATGGCGAAAGCGGTCGCCAAGGCCTCGACGCACCAGAGGAAACGGCCCCGAAAGTTCGAGATCACCAGATCCATGCGGATGTGGCCGCCGAGGCGCTGGCAGTAGGCCGCGCCCATGAAGGCGAACGTGGCCATGCTCACCTCGATCCAGTCGATGGCGCCCGGGATCGGTGCGTTGAAGATCTTCCGGCCGACGACCTCGGCGACCATGAAGAACATCAGAAGGAAGATCACCATCGCGGCGACGATGTTGAACGCGTCCTCGATGCGCGCCATGAACCGGTCCACCGCGCCGAGCGCTCCGCCCCCTTGGGACGGCGTATCAGCGGTTAATGCCATTCGCTCCCTGCCTTGCGTAAAGAGGGCCGGGTGTTGCCCCGGCCCTGAGAGATCCGTTCACCGGATCACGACCCGGCTTTCTTCGCTTCCGCCAGCACGACGTCAAGAACCTCTTTACCAGGAAGGCCCCTTTTTGCCATGTCGGCGACCCATTGGTCCCACACCGGCTTGGCGGCCCGGGCCTCGAACTGTGTCCGGACATCCGGCGCATAGGTGATGCGCTCCAGGCCGGCCGCGACGAACATCGGGATGTTCTTGTCGTCCGCCGCCTTGTAGGCCGCGATCATCGCGGCATAGGCGTCGGCCTTGGCGTCGATCAGCAGCGTCCTGTAGGCGGCCGGCAGCTTGTCGAAGGCGGTGCGGCTGAGCAGGAGAGGGCAATTGATGCTGCCCGGCGCCATGCCGTAGGTGTACCAGCGCGAGACCTCTTGGAGCTTGTAGGTCGCGTGCGCATAGCTGAACGGCAGGGACGCCGCCTGGAAGGTGCCGCGCTCCAGCGCGGTGTAGATTTCGGGCGAGGGGACGGTGGTCGGCACGGCGCCGAGCGTCTTCATCGCCTCGCCCAGGCCGGCCAGGGCGCGCACGCGCATCCCCTTCCAGTCTGCCAGTTCCTTGGGGGCCTTGCCGGAGCCCATGAACTCGTACTGGGGCAGCAGCGCGGAGAAGAACGGGATCGAGTCCCACTGCTGCAGTTCCTTGGCGATCGCCGGGTGCTTGTAGACGGCCTCGTGGACCTGCTTCTGGATCTCCAGGTTCCCGAACGGCAGGAACGGCAGGTCGAGGACGCCATTGAGCGGCGCCTTTCCGGGCGCGTAGGAGATGCACATGATCCCGCCCTCGATCGCACCGATCTTGATGCTGTCGAGGACTTCCTTGGCCGGCGACACCGCTTCGGCGTAGTGGATCTTGATGGCGAAGTCGCCGCCGCTCTTTTCCGCCGCGATCTCGGCGATCCGCTCCATGCCCTTGGTGAAGGCGCGCGACGGGCCGTGCACCGACCAGTTCCAGGAGACTTTCTCTGCCGCATGAGCGGCTGTGCCGACGAGGCACGCTGCAAGTAATGATGCCGTCGCGAAATAATGCTGAAGCCGCATGAGCCTTACCTCCCTGAGTTTTTTTCTTCACGGGCCGGATTTGGTCCGGCTCCGCCTTCGCCTGCATCTTCTGAGGATGCGTGGCGTCGCAGAATAGGCAGAGGGAGGCGGCCAAGCAACTGCGCGGGCCGGGATCGGAAGCCCGGTCTCGCGGTCGGGAGCGCAGCGGGATGCGGGAGGGCCGGTGCCGGCCCGGCCCGAAAGGCGCCGGGCGCGGCGGCAGGATCAGAAGGCGCGTTCGACGCAGAAGTCGGCGACGTCGGTCAGCATCTTGCGCATCGGAGAGGCCGGGAAACGGCCGATGGCCGCGTTCGCCTGCGCCGCGTGACCGCGTGCCCGCTCGAGCGTCTCCTCGATCGTCCGGTGCCGCCGCATCAGCGCGGTCGCATGCGCCAGATCGTCGTCGCTCTGTTCGAGCCGCGTGATCGTGCGCTCCCAGAAGGCGCGCTCGTCGGCGTCGCCGCGCTGGTAGGCGAGGATCACCGGCAGCGTGACCTTGCCCTCGCGGAAATCGTCGCCGATCGTCTTGCCCAGGGTCGCCTGGGGGGCGGCATAGTCCAGCACGTCGTCGACGAGCTGGAACGCCAATCCGAGGTGGAGGCCGTAGGAGTCGAGCGCTTCGGCGTCGGCGGCGGGGCGGTCGGCGATGACGGCGCCGATCCGCGTGGCGGCGGCGAACAGCGCGGCCGTCTTGCCCCGGATGACCTCCATATAGTCCGCTTCCGATGTCTCGGGGTGGTTCGCGGTGGTCAGCTGGAAGATCTCGCCTTCGGCGATCGTCGCCGATGCCTGGGCGAGGATCCGCAGCACTTCCAGCGACTGTGCCGACACCATCAGCTGGAAGGCGCGGCTGAACAGGAAGTCGCCGACGAGCACGCTCGCCTGGTTGCTCCACAGCGCATTGGCGGTCGGCATGCCCCGCCGGAGGTCGCTCTCGTCGACGACGTCGTCGTGCAGCAGCGTGGCGGTGTGGATGAACTCGACGCACGCGGCCAGCCCGAGATGGTGCTCGCCCGCGTAGCCGCAGAGCCGGGCCGACGCCAGGGTCAGCATCGGGCGCAGCCGTTTGCCGCCGGCCGCGACGATGTGGCCGGCGAGTTGCGGGATGAGCGCGACCGGACTGTGCATCCGTTCGACGATGAGGGCGTTCACCTTCGCCATCTCGCCGTCCAGTTGCGCCCGCAATGCGTCCAGCGCGTTTAGCGACGCTTCCCGCGCGTCGTGGTCAGTTTTCGCCGCGACGGCCAATGAGTCCTGCCTAGTTGACGCGTGCACCCGTGACGGCGAGCATAGGCGCGGGTGCCCGCGGGTCAAGCGAGACCTCCGCCGACAGGGAGGCCGGATGCGCGAACTGACGCGGAGCAACGACGTCGTCTTCCTCTCCTGGCTGGTCGCCGCCCTGCGGGCCGAAGGGATCGAGGCGGTCGTTCTCGACGCCCATACCAGCGTGATCGAGGGCAGCATCGGCGCGATCCCGCGGCGCGTCATGGTGCTCGCCGAGGATTTCGAGGCGGCGCAGCGGTTTTTCGACCAGGCGCGCGAGGACGGCATCCATTGAGCGGCGACCATCGGCCGGACGCGACGGCGGGCGCCGTTTCCGAGAACAGGCTGCTCGGCGGCCGCGTCCGGCTGCGGCAGCCGGTCGCGGGCTACCGGGCGGCGATCGATCCCGTCCTGCTGGCCGCGGCGGTGCCCGCGGGGACGGGCGACCGTGTCCTGGACGTGGGGGCCGGCCCCGGGGCCGCGGGGCTCTGCCTGGCGGCACGCGTGCCCGGACTTCACCTGACGCTTCTCGAGGCGGAGCCGGCGACGGCGGCCCTCGCCCGGGAGAATGCGGCCCTCGCGGCCGCCGCCCAGCCGATCCCCCCTCCTTTCGCGGTGCACGAGGCGGACGTCGCCGATGCCCCCTGCGGCCTGGGGCGCGCGTCGTTCGAGCATGTGCTGACCAATCCGCCGTTCATGCCGGCGGGCCGCGGCACGCCGGCGACCGCCCGCGGCCGCCCGGCGCGCCAGGAGGGGACGGTGCCGCTGGCCGCCTGGGTACGCGCCTGCGGCCTCTGGGTGCGTTCGGGCGGCACCGTGACCGTCGTCCATCGCGCCGACCGCTGCGACGAACTGATCGCGGCGATGGTCGGCGCGGGCATGGGCGGCATCGCGATCCTGCCGCTGTGGCCCCGACAGGGCAAACCGGCCAAACGCCTGATCGTCCAGGGCCGCCGCGGCAGCCGGGCGCGAGCGCGGCTTCTGCCTGGGCTGGTGCTGCACGGTGCCGGCGGCGCGTTCACGCTGGAGGCGGAGGCCGTCCTGCGCGACGCCGCTCCGCTCCCTTTGTAGGCCTTCGCGGGATTGGAATCGGCTGTCGCCGCCACTAGTCTCGCTTCATGGCACCGCGATGGAAGATGAGCGACTGGTTCAGGGGACTGCGCCGGCCGGCGGCACCGGTCGTGGCGGTCGTGCGCCTGACCGGGATGATCGGCGACGTCGGCGGATACCGGCAGGGGCTGTCGCTGACGCGACTGGCGGCGGTGCTCGACGTGGCGTTCAAGCTGCGCAACCTCAGCGCGGTCGCCGTCGTCATCAATTCGCCGGGCGGCTCCGCCGTCCAGTCGGCGCTGATCGCGACGCGGATCCGCTCGCTGTCGCTGGAGCACAACGTGCCGGTCGTCGCCTTCGTCGAGGACGTCGCGGCGTCGGGCGGCTACTGGCTCGCCTGTGCCGCCGACGAGATCCTGGCGCACGAGGCCTCGATCATCGGCTCGATCGGCGTCGTGGCTTCCGGGTTCGGCTTTCAGGCGCTGATGGAGCGGCTGGGGATCGAACGCCGGCTCTACACGTCGGGCGAGCGCAAGGCGCAGCTCGACCCCTTCCAGCCGGAGCAGCCGGAGGAGGTGGCGCGCCTGAAGACGCTGCTGGCCGACATGCACGAGACCTTCAACCGGATGGTGCGCGACCGCCGTGGCATGCGACTGAAGGCCGACGACGAGGCGCTGTTCACCGGCGAGTTCTGGACCGGCCGGCGCGCCCTCGAACTGGGACTGATCGACGGCTTCGGCGAACTGCGCTCGGTGATGCGCGCGCGCTACGGCGAGCGGGTGCGGCTGCGCGTGGTCGGCGAACGGCGGCCGATGCTGCAGCGGATGTTCAACCGGCCGGGCACCTCGCTGCGGATCCCGGTCGGCCCGGACGGTGCCAGGGGCCTGGCGGACGCGCTGGTCGCCGCCGCCGAAGAGCGGGCGCTGTGGGGCCGGTTCGGACTATGACGCCGCGCATGGTGCTGCACGGCCGGGAAGGCGACGTCGCATGGGGTTGAGCCTGGGCAAGCTGGTCCTGCTGGCGATCCTGATCGTCGCTGTCCTGTACGGATTCCGTCTGTTCCGTGCGCTGCAGGATGGGCGGCTGGACGCGCAGCGGCGACGCCGCGTCCGGGAAAGCACCGAGGCGGAGAGCGTGGTCGACCTGGAGCGCAACCCGCGCACCGGCGCCTTCGAACCGCGCCGCCCGTCCGACCGGCGGGACGGCTGACGCTCCGGCTCCCGTGTCCCGACCCTCGCGCTCCGGCCGTTCGACTTGTCGCTCCCGAGGCGCATCGCTATGGTGCGCCGCACTTCGGGACGGGTCGTTCAGACGGGTTCGAGAGCATGGCGCGTGCGCCCAGCGGCAGTGGTGAGGGCAACAGCTTCCAGGAGCTGATCCTGAAGCTCCAGACCTATTGGTCGGGGCAGGGATGCGCCATCCTGCAGCCCTACGACATGTCCGTCGGTGCCGGCACCTTCCACCCGGCGACGACCCTGCGGGCGCTCGGCCCGGAAAGCTGGGCGGCGGCCTATGTACAGCCGTCGCGCCGGCCGACCGACGGCCGCTACGGCGAGAACCCGAACCGGCTGCAGCACTATTACCAGTTCCAGGTGATCATGAAGCCGGCCCCGGCCGACATCCTGGACCGGTATCTCGGTTCGCTGGCAGCCATCGGCCTGGACCATCGCGACCACGACATCCGCTTCGTCGAGGATGACTGGGAGAGCCCGACGCTGGGCGCCTGGGGCCTCGGCTGGGAGGTCTGGTGCGACGGGATGGAGGTGACGCAGTTCACCTATTTCCAGCAGGTCGGCGGCTTCGACTGCAACCCCGTCTCCGGCGAAATCACCTACGGGCTGGAGCGTCTGGCGATGTACGTCCAGGGCGTCGAGAACGTCTACGACCTGGACTTCAACGGCCACGGCCTGACCTATGGCGACGTGTTCAAACAGGCCGAGCGCGAGTTCTCCACCTACAATTTCGAGAAGGCCGACACGGAACTGCTGTTCCGGCATTTCGGCGATGCGGAGAAGGAGTGCGCCGCGCTGATCGGCGCCGGCCTGCCGCTGCCGGCCTACGACCAGTGCATCCAGGCGAGCCACACCTTCAACCTTCTCGACGCCCGCGGGGTGATCAGCGTGACCGAGCGAGCCGCCTATATCGGCCGGGTGCGGGCGCTGGCGCGCGGCTGTGCCGAGGCCTGGCTGAAGGCACGCGGCCATCTCGCCGAGGCGGGCTGAGACGATGGCCGAACTGCTGATCGAGGTCCTGACCGAGGAAATCCCGGCGCGGATGCAGGCGCGCGCCGCGGAGGATTTCAGGCGGCTGCTGACCGAGCGTCTGGCCGGTGCCGGGCTCGCCTTCGACACCGCACGCGCCTTCGTGACGCCGCGGCGACTCGCCGTCGTCGTCGACGGCCTGCCGGGCCGCCAGCCCGACACGACCGAGGAGCGTAAGGGACCGAAGGTCGGCGCGCCGGAGAAGGCGGTCGAGGGCTTCCTGCGCGCCGCCGGTGTCGCGAGCCTCGACCAGTGCGAGCAGCGCGAGGTCGGCAACGCGATGGTCTGGTTCGTCGTGCGGAAGCGCGAGGGACTGCCGACGCGCGAGGTCCTGCCCGACCTGATCGTCGGGGCGATCCGCGACATTCCCTGGCCGAAATCGATGCGCTGGGTCGCCGATTCGCCGGCGCGCTTCGTCCGGCCGCTGCACGGCATCGTTGCGCTGTTCGACGGGGCGGTGCTGGACGGCGGCTACGACGTCGGCGGTGCGGCGGGGACTATTCCCTTCGGCGACACGACGCGCGGCCATCGCTTCCTGGCGCCGGAGCCGTTCGCCGTCCGCGACTTCGCCGACTACGGGGTGCGCCTCCGCGAGGCCTACGTCCTGCTCGATCCGGCGGAGCGGCGCGCGATCATCCTGGCCGAGGCACGTCGCCTCGCGGCCGACGAAGGGTTGGTGCTGCGCGAGGACGAGGGGCTGCTGGACGAGGTCACGGGCCTGGTGGAGTGGCCGGTTCCCTACGTCGGCAGCATCGACGAGGTCTTCATGACCGTCCCGCCGGAAGTGCTGGTGGGGTCGATGCGGGCGCACCAGAAGTACTTCTCGCTGGAGACGGCCGAGGGCCGGCTCGCGCCGCGCTTCGTCGTCGTCGCCAACACCGAGACGCGCGACGGCGGGCGGAAGGTCATCGCCGGCAACGAGCGCGTGCTGCGCGCCCGCCTGTCCGACGCGAAGTTCTTCTGGGACCAGGACCGGCGCGTGGCACTGGCGGACCGCCTGCCGGCGCTCGACCGGATCGTCTTCCACGCGAAGCTCGGCAGCGTCGGCGACAAGGTGCGCCGGCTGCGCAGCCTCGCCGCGACTCTGGCGCGACACATCCCCGGCGCCGACGCGCCGTCGGTCGAGGCCGCGGCGACCCTGTGCAAGGCCGACCTCGTCACCGGCATGGTCGGCGAGTTCCCGGAGCTGCAGGGCCTGATGGGCCGCTACTACGCCCTGGAGGAGGGCCAGCCGGCACCGGTGGCCGAGGCGATCGCGCGCCACTATGCGCCGCAGGGGCCGGGTGACGCCTGCCCGACCGACCCGGTGGCGGTCGCCGTGGCGCTCGCCGACAAGATCGATACGCTGACCGGCTTCTTCGCCATCGGCGAGAAGCCGACCGGTTCGCGCGACCCCTATGCCCTGCGCCGCGCCGGCCTCGGCATCATCCGGCTGATCCGCGAAAACGGCCTGCGCGTCGCCCTGCGTCCGGCGTTCGCCGCGGCGCACGCGCTCTATGCCGGGCAGGGGACGGCGCCGGAGGACCGCAGCGCCGACCTCGTGGCCGACGAACTGCTCGACTTCCTCGCCGACCGCCTGAAGGTGCATCTGCGCGAGGAGGGGGTCCGGCACGATCTGGTCTCGGCCGTCTTCGCGCTGGGCGACGAGGACGACCTGGTGCGGCTGCTGGCGCGGGTCGAGGCGCTGGGCGCGTTCCTGGCGACCGACGACGGCGCCAACCTGCTGATCGCCTATCGGCGCGCGGCCAACATCGTCGCGATCGAGGAGAAGAAGGACGGCGCCCGCTACGACGGCGCGCCGGAGCGGGACCGGCTGCGCGAGGAGGAGGAAGTCGCGCTGGCGATGCAGCTCGCGGCGGAGCGGGGGGCGATCACCGATGCCGTCCGTGCCGAGGCGTTCGCCGGCGCGATGGGCCGCATGGCGGGCCTGCGTCGCTATGTCGACGCCTTCTTCGACAAGGTGACCGTCAACGTCGAGGAACCGGCGGTGCGCGCAAACCGTTTGCGCCTGCTGGCGCAGATCCGCGATACGATGCAGGTGGTCGCGGATTTCTCCAAGGTCGAGGGTTGACCGGCGCCGGTGACCATCGGGGGTCTCTGATCGGGTCTTTCGGCATCTGCCGTCCGCAACGAGCGCCGGACCTTTACGACAAGCGCTCCGAAACGAGGGTCGGACAATGACGCAGTGGGTCTACGGCTTCGGTGACGGCAAGGCGGAGGGCCGGGCCGACATGCGCGAGCTGCTGGGCGGCAAGGGGGCCAATCTCGCCGAGATGAGCAATCTGGGCCTGCCGGTTCCGCCCGGGTTCACGATCACCACGGAAGTCTGCACCTTCTATTACGCGAACGGCCAGACCTATCCCGGCGATCTCCAGGCCCAGATCGACGCCGGGCTGAAGCAGATCGAGCAGATCACCGGGATGGTTTTCGGCGACCCGTCCAAGCCGCTGCTCGTCTCGGTCCGGTCGGGCGCGCGCGCTTCGATGCCGGGCATGATGGACACGGTCCTCAACCTCGGCCTCAACGACGAGACGGTCGAGGGGCTGGCCAAGGCCGCCGACGACCGGCGCTTCGCCTACGACAGCTATCGCCGCTTCATCCAGATGTATGGCGACGTCGTGCTCGAGGTCGACCACTCGCTGTTCGAGGAGGCGCTCCAGATCATGAAGGAGCGCAAGGGCGTGTCGCTGGACACGGAACTCGCCGCTTCCGACCTGGAGAAGCTGGTCGAGGAGTACAAGAAGGTCGTCGCCGACCAGCTCGGCAGGCCCTTCCCGCAGGATCCGCGCGAGCAGCTGAAGGGTGCCATCGGCGCCGTCTTCGGCAGCTGGATGACGGCGCGCGCCGTGACCTACCGGCGCCTCAACGGCATCCCGGAGAGCTGGGGCACGGCGGTCAACGTGCAGGCCATGGTGTTCGGCAACATGGGCGACACCAGCGCCACCGGCGTCGCCTTCACCCGCAACCCGTCGACCGGCGAGCGCCGCCTCTACGGCGAATACCTGGTCAACGCCCAGGGCGAGGACGTCGTCGCCGGCATCCGCACGCCGCAGCACCTGACCCTGGCGGGCAAGGAGGAGCACGGCTCCGACCTGCCGGCGATGGAAGAGGTGATGCCGGAGGTGTTCGGGCAGCTGGTCGACATCCAGAATCGCCTGGAAAGCCACTATCGCGACATGCAGGACATCGAGTTCACGGTCCAGCAGGGCCGGCTTTGGATGCTGCAGACGCGCAGCGGCAAGCGCACGGCCGGTGCCGCCCTGCGCATCGCCGTCGACATGGTCGAGGAGAAGCTCATCTCCGAATCCGAGGCCGTGCGCCGCATCGAGCCGCAGTCGCTCGACCAGCTTCTGCATCCGCGCCTCGACCCCGACGCGCCGCGCACCGTGCTGGCGCGCGGCCTGCCGGCCTCGCCCGGCGCCGTCTCCGGCAAGGTCGTCTTCAGCGCCGACGAGGCCGAGGCGATGGCGCAGAAGGGCGAGGACGTCATCCTGGTCCGCATCGAGACCAGCCCCGAGGACATCCACGGGATGCACGCGGCACGCGGCATCGTCACCAGCCGCGGCGGCATGACCAGCCACGCGGCGGTCGTCGCCCGCGGTATGGGCCGCCCCTGCGTCGCCGGTGCCGGGGAGCTGCGCATCGACTACAAGGCGCAGACCCTGTCGGCGCGCGACAAGACCGTCTCCAAGGGCGAGACGATCACCATGGACGGGTCGACCGGCGAGGTGATGCTGGGCGCCGTCGCAACGATCCAGCCGAAGGTCTCCGGTGACTTCGCCAAGCTGATGGTCTGGGCCGACGGCATCCGCCGCCTGAAGGTGCGCACCAACGCCGAGACGCCGGCCGACGCCGAGGCGGCGATCAAGTTCGGCGCCGAGGGCATCGGCCTGTGCCGGACCGAGCACATGTTCTTCGACGGCGAGCGCATCATCGCGGTGCGCGAGATGATCATGGCCGAGGACGAGGCCGGCCGCCGGGCGGCGCTCGCCAAAATCCTGCCGATGCAGCGCGAGGATTTCGCGGCCCTGTTCCGCATCATGGCCGGCCTGCCGGTGACCATCCGCCTGCTCGACCCGCCGCTGCACGAGTTCCTGCCGCGTACCGACGAGGAGATGCGCGAGGTCGCGGCGGCGTCCGGCAAGTCGATGGACATGGTCCGGCATCGCGCACTGCAACTGCACGAATCCAACCCGATGCTCGGCCATCGCGGCTGCCGCCTCGGCATCTCCTATCCCGAAATCTACGAGATGCAGGCGCGCGCCATCTTCGAGGCGGCCGTGGAGATCGGCAAGGAGACCGGCAACCCGGTCGTGCCCGAGGTGATGATCCCGCTGGTCGGCATGCCGAAGGAGCTGGAGCTCCTGAAGGAGGTCGTCGACCGCGTCGCCGGCGAGGTGCAGGCGGCTTCGGGCGTGCATATCGACTATCTGGTCGGCACGATGATCGAACTGCCGCGCGCCGCGCTGATGGCGCGCGAGATCGCGAAGAGCGCCGAGTTCTTCAGCTTCGGCACCAACGACCTGACGCAGACGACCTTCGGCATCTCGCGCGACGATTCCTCCTCCTTCCTCGACGCCTATCAGCGACGCGGCATCCTGGAGAAGGACCCGTTCGTCAGCCTGGACGTCGACGGCGTCGGCGAATTGGTGAAGATCGCCGCCGAACGCGGCCGCCAGACCCGCCCCGACATCAAGCTCGGCATCTGCGGCGAACACGGCGGCGACCCGCAATCCGTGATGTTCTGTCACGAGGCCGGGCTCGACTACGTCTCCTGCTCGCCCTACCGCGTGCCGATCGCAAGGCTGGCGGCGGCGCAGGCGGCGATCGGGAAGTAGGTTTCGGCGTCGACAGGCATATCGTTCGTTATGCTATCTCTCGTGACGAACGGCCCTTTGCCTCGGGAGAATTCTGTGAATCGAGATCAGGACAGTAAGCCCGTCACGCCCGATGCGGGGGCGATGCGCAGGGAGCCCTGGGTCACGCCGGATATGTCAGACTACGACATCGAGGCACTCACGGAAGCACCCGGTCCCGGCGGCGCCGCCGATGGCGGTCTCTATAGCTGACCGTTTGGCTGCTCCGGCCGGGCGGGGTGGCCGCCCGTACGGATGGTCCATCTCGCTGCCTGGTTTTCCGCACTTCACGTGATGCTGAGAGCGCGGACGTAATGCGGCATCTGCCACAGGGTCGGACAGGATTTGCAGTTCTCGTTACCGATGTCCGGCATCTTTTGGAAGCCAATTGCTTCATTCGTCGGGTCGAGGGCTTCGCGCACATCGGTGACGAAGGCTTGGTCATCGGCGCTGCCGACCGCCCGGTCCTGCTCAGCGCAATCGGGGAGCGGATCTGGGAAGCCGCCGAGTACGCCACCACCCTCGATAAGATCTCTGCCGCTCTGACGGCGCGATACGACATCGACGCGGAGACGTGCCGGCGTGAGGTGGCTCGCTTCCTGAGCATGCTCGGCGGCAGGGGGCTGATCGTCGAGGTCGACGCACCCGACCCGATGCGCGACCGGTATCTGTCACTGCTCAAGCGGGCGCTGGTCAACCTGATCTACGTCGACAACGAGCAGCGGTTGTGGCTGCTCTGCGGTCCGGACGGACCGCCGGCCGAGCCGCCGAGCCAGACGCATATGCGCGACATCCGCTACCGCGAGCCGGCGGGGTACCAGTCGCTGGTCGACGCCAAGCGGATCGGCACGGTCATCAACCGGCAGCCGGGCCGCTATGCCCACACCATGGTCGGGCTGCACGGACTGACGCATATCGAACGGCTGGCCGAACGGCTGTTCGCCGAAGGGATCGCGGGCGATTTCGTCGATGCCGGAACCTGCCGCGGCGGCTGCGCCATCCTGATGCGCGCGCTGCAGCAGGCGTTCGGCGAGGCGCAGCGCCGGGTGTGGGTGGCGGACAGTTTCAGCGGCGTGCCGCCCTCGACGGCGGCGGCGGATCTGCGCGACAAGGTCGACCTGACGGAGGAGCGCTATCCCTGGCTGACGGCGTCGCTGGAGACGGTTCGCGACAACTTCGCGACCTACGATCTGCTGGACGACGGGGTTCGGTTCCTGCCCGGACTGTTCGCCGACACGCTGGCCGACGCGCCGATCGGCGCCATCGCGCTGCTCCGGATCGATGCCGACCTCTACAGTTCGACCATGGAATGCCTGGAGGCGCTGTACGACAGGGTCGTCCCCGGCGGCTTCGTGATCGTCGACGACTATGCGTGGCTGCCGTCGTGCCGCGAAGCGGTGGACGAATTCCGCGAACGCCGCGGGATCACGGCGCGGATCGAGCGGGTCAACTGGACGGTGATCCACTGGCGCAAGGATGAATGAGCCGGCGCCGGCCTCCGTGCTGCATCTCCACGCGCTGGACCGGTCGGGCGAGGACGAGGGGCAGTTCCAGCATCGCATCGCCAACCCGATCGCGTTGCTCGCGACCGATCCGGACTTCGCGCCGACGCATCGCTCCTGGCTGAGCCCCGACGCGCCCCGGCTGGCGATGTCTGCGGACATCGTGGTCGTCCATGGCCTGGCCCGCGAGGAGATCGAGGGGCTGATCAGGGAGCGGCGCCGGGCGGGCCGGATCACGCTGTTCGAGATCGGCGACGAACTGTCGTCGCCGCGGCCCTGGAGCCGGCGGAGCCCCGATGCTCCCGGTCCGCTGACGGTGGGACGCGTCCTGCTCCACGCGTCGCTGTCCGACGGCGTCCAGTTCTCGTCGCCCTGGCTGCGCGACCGGTACGCCGCCGTGAACCCGTGCAATGCCGTGCTGGACAATTTGGTCGCCTTTCCGCCGTCGGTGCCGGGGAAGCCGGACGGCTTCGTGCTGGGTTGGGCGGGGACGCGCTCGCACGAGACGGACCTCGCGTCGCTGGCGCCCGCCATCACGGCGTTCTGCCGGCGCCATCCCGATGTCCGCTTCGCACTGATGGGCGATCCCGAACTCTGGCCACCTTTCGAGACGCTCGGGGCGCAGTTCGCCGCGCGGCCGTTCGGCGCGTACGCGGACTACCGGGCGTTCCTGGCCGGCCTGCACGTCGGGTTGGTTCCCCTCGGCGACACGGTCTTCAACCGCGGGCGCTCGGACGTGAAGCCGGTGGAGATGGCGGCGGCCGGGGCGGTGGTGCTGGCACAGGACGCACCGGCATACCGGCATCTCGGCGGTACGGTGGAGTTGTTCACGGACGGGGCAGACCTCGGCGCACGGCTGGAGCGGCTCTACCGGGACCGCGCGACGCTGGCGGATACCGCCTGCGCGATGCGCCGCGCCGTCGGTGCCCGGCGCGGCGCAGCCGCCGTGCGGGCGCAGCAGATGGACTGGTACCGGCGATGGCCGGCGACGCCGGGTGGCCCGCTGCCGCCGCCCCCCGACCCCGATCCCGCGCCGCGGTTGGACAACGCCCTGCAACGCGCCCGCGGCGGCGACGGGCTCGCGGCGCTGGAGACGGCGGCGGGCCTGCTCGCCGAGGATGCCGACCACGCCCAGGCGCGGTGGCTGGCGGCGCGCCTGCTGGCCAGGCTCGGCCGGACCGACGAAGCGCTGGCCGTCGGGGCGGCGCTGGCGGCGTGTCCGGTGTTCCGGCACGTCTGGTGGCCGTTCGCCGCCACCCTCACCGGCGATCGGGACCTCCGGCAGCGCACCGGCATTCCCTTTCTGCGTATAGCGCCCCGGGGCGAGGGCGACGCCGAGACCGCCCGCTATCATCGGGACATGCTGGCCGCACACCCCTTCCATCCGTTCGCCCTGGCGGTCGAACAGCGGCGGCTGGAGCGACAGGGCGACATGGCGACGGCGGCGGTGCTGCGCATGCGCCGACGGTTGCTGGAGAGCCGCTCGACCGCCACCACGGTCGACAGAGGAAGCGGACCGTGAACCGCGGTCGCCGATATCGCGCCTACGGACTGACGATCGAATCGGAGATCGCGCTGCCCGCGTCTGCGGAGTTCGAACCCGGCCGGACGCCGGACCTCACGATCCGTGAGGGGCCGCTTCTGGAGGCGCCGGGCGCGGGCAGCGATATCGCCGTGGTGTCGCCCCTGCTGCGGCTCGCCTTCCGGGCTGCCGATCGCTGGGAGATCCATGCCTGCGGCTTCGATCCGGCCCAGCGCTACGCCGCCAGCGTGCGACCCGGACGGGTCGACGTGGGGTGGAACGCGGGCGTGTTGCGCGGCGACGTGGCCCGCCACCTCGTGAGCCTGGTGCTCGCCGCGCACGCCTATGTCCGCGGCGGCGTCTGCCTGCACGGCTGTGCCGTCGCGACCGGGGATCGCGCGACCCTCGTCCTGGGGGCCAGCGGCCGGGGGAAATCCACCCTCGCCGCCGCGATGATCGCGGAGGGCGCGCGGCTGGTCTCCGAGGAGATCGTCATGCTCGGCGCCGATCCGCTGACCGTGGTCGCCGGCACGCCGGCCGTAAAGGTTTCCCCGCAGATCGCCGCTGTCCTGGGATTCGCCGGTCGGGCGCGCCCGGCCTACGCGCATGCCGATTACGGGCACGAGGGGGTGCTCGTCGATCTCGACGGGGCGCAGTTCGTGTCACGCGCGGCATTGCCGATCGGCGAGATCATCCTCCTGGGGCAGCGGCACGGCGGGGAGCGCCCGGCACTGTCACCGCCGTTGCCTGCGGTGCAGGCGGCCGCCGCGCTGGCCGATTGCGGTTACTGGGTGCCGCATTTGCCGCCGGAAGAGCGGGGCAGGGTGATGGGGGCGGCGCTCGAAATCGCCTGCCGACGGCCCGTCCGCACCCTGAGCCTGCCGGACGACGTCTCGGCGCTGCCGCAGGCCACGCGCCTGCTGTCCCGGCGTCTCATGTCCGGGCGGCCGTGAGCGAAGCCGCGGTGCTTGACGAACCTGCCGGTCGATCGCGTGCGACCGAAACGAGGATGATTGCGATGGCGTCCGTTGCACCCGACGAAACACTCCGCCGCAACGACGGCATGATCGGCGCGCCCGTCGAGGGCGGCTATGTCGTGCTCGACGTCGAGGCGGGGAAATACCTGCACCTCAACGCCACCGCCCTGCGGGTGTGGGAGATGCTGGAGGAGCCGATGACCTTCGCGGCACTCTGTGCGGCGCTGCAGGAGCGGTTCGACGTGGAGCCGGACCGATGTGCGAAGGAGGTCGGCGCCCTGGCCGAGCGGATGCTCGCCGCGGGCCTGATCCGCAAGGGCGGCTGACGCCCGCGCCGGCGCATTAGTGCGCCGGCGCTTCCGCCCCCCGGCGTGCCACGGCCTTCGCCCTGTCGCGGCTGTGGTCGCGCGCGACGAGGGTGTAGACGGCCGGCGTCACGAACAGGGTGAACAGCGTCCCGATCGTCATGCCGGCGGCGATGACGATGCCCAGGTCGCTGCGGCTGCGCGCACCGGCGCCGTCGGCGATGATCAGCGGGATCATCGCCAGCACGATGGCGGCGGTGGTCATCAGGATCGGCCGCAGGCGAACGGCGGCGGCCTCCTCGATGGCCTCGCGCCGGCCCATGCCCTCCTCCTGCAGCTTGTTGGCGAAGTCGACCATCAGGATGCCGTGCTTGGAGATCAGGCCGATCAGCGTCACGAGGCCGATCTGCGTGTAGATGTTGACGCTGGTCAGGCCCATGATTCCGCCGATGTTCAGCGGCAGCAGCGCGCCGAAGATCGAGGTCGGCAGGGCGATCAGCACGATGAACGGGTCGCGGAAGCTCTCATACTGGGCGGCCAGCACCAGGAAGATGACGATCAGCGCGAAGCCGAAGGTGACGACCAGGGTGCCGCCCTCCTGGATGAACTGCCGGCTCTCGCCCTGATAGTCGTAGCTGAAGCCCTCCGGCAGGATGTCGGCGGCTTCCGATTCCAGGAAATTGAGCGCGTCGCCCAGGGTCTGCCCGGGGAAGGGCACGCCCGACAGGGTGGCGGCATTGAGCTGCTGGAAGCTGGTCAGCGCGTTCGGCTGCACCGTCTGCGCGATCGAGGCGACCGTCGACAGCGGCACCATCTCGCCGCCGCTGGTGCGCACCTGATAGCGCGTCAGCCAGTCGGCGGTCAGCCTGAAATCGCGCGGCACCTGCGGGATGACCTCGTAGCTGCGGCCGTACAGGTTGAACCGGTTGACGTAGCCGCCGCCCAGCATGGTGCCGAGCGCGACGCCGACATCCTCCATGCTGATGCCCAGGCTGTTCGCCTTGTCGCTGTCGATGCGGAACTCGTACTGCGGCGTGTCGAACTTCAGGTCGGTGTCGGTGAACAGGAACATGCCGCTCTTGGTTGCCGCCTGCTGCAGCTGCTCCATGACGGTCGCGAGCTGCTGATAGTCGTTCGTCGTCGTGACGACGAACTGCAGCGGCGGGCCCCCGGTCGAGCCGGGCAGGGCCGGCGGCGAGAAGGCCAGCACCTGGCCGGTCGCCACCTTGGCCAGATCCGGCTGCAGGGACTGGGTGATCTCCTTGGCCGTGCGCGATCGCTCGGCCCAGGGCTTCAGCAGCAGGCCGGCGAAGGCTTCGTGCACGCCGCCGGAACCGTTGATCGTGAAGACGTGCGCCTGCTCGGGCACCTTGGCGAAGGTTTCGTAGAGGTTCGCCGTCGTGCGCTCGAGATAGTCGAGGTTGGCGTATTGCGGCGTCTTCACCATGGAGAAGACGATGCCCTGGTCCTCCTCCGGCGCCAGTTCCTGGGGGGTCGACAGGTAGAGCAGGCCGGTCATCGCGATTACCGCCGCCAGCACGAGGATGGTCATCGCGCGGAAGTCGAGCGTGCGGTGCAGGCGGCGCTGGAAGCGCTGCTTCAGCCGGTCGAACATCCGGTCGAGGAACTTCACGAACCGGCCCTGCTCGGTGGTCGGGCGCAGCAGGCGCGAGCACATCATCGGCGAGAGCGTGAGCGCGACCACACCGGAAACGACGACCGAGCCCGCGAGGGTGAACGCGAACTCGCGGAAGAGGGCGCCGGTCAGGCCCGAGACGAAGCCGATCGGGGCGTAGACGGCGGCCAGGGTGATCGTCATGGCGATGACGGGCAGGGCGATCTCGCGCGCGCCCTTCAGTGACGCCTCGTAGGGCGTCATGCCCTCCTCGATGTGCCGGTAGATGTTCTCCACGACCACGATGGCGTCGTCGACGACGAGCCCGATGGCCAGCACCAACGCCAGCAGCGTCAGCAGGTTGATCGAGTATCCCAGCGCGACCAGCATGATCATCACGCCGATCAGCGAGAGCGGGATCGTCACGATCGGGATCAGCGTCGAGCGCAGGTTGCCGAGGAAGAGGAAGATGACGACGACGACGATGACCGCCGCCTCGATCAGCGTGCGCGCGACCTCGTCGATCGACGCGCGGATGAACTCCGTCGAATCGTAGGCGATGGCGGCGTCCAGCGCCGGCGGCAACTGCGCCTGGATCTCCGGCATGGTGTTGCGGACGTCGGTGATCACCGTCAGCGGGTTGGCGGTCGGCGTCGCGTAGATGCCGACGAACACCGCTTTCAGCCCGTCGAACACGGAGGAGGCGTCGACGCTCTGCGGCCCGAGCTCCACTGTGGCAATGTTGCCGAGCCGGATGAGCGAATCCTGGCGCGTCGCCACCACCAGGCGCGAGAAGGCCTCCGCGCTGTTCAGCGACGTCAGCGCCTCGATGCCGGTCTGCACGAAGTCGCCTTTGATCTGGCCCGCCGCCGAGGTGAAGTTGTTTGCGGCCAGGGCCGTGCGAACGTCCGCCGGTGTGATGTCCAGCGCCGCCATCCGGTTCGGGTCGAGCCAGATGCGCATGGCGAAGGTCTGGCCGCCCAGGATCTCGGCATTGGCGACGCCGTCGACCGTCTGCAGGCGCGGCTGGACGACGCGGGTCAGATAGTCGGTGATCTGCGACCCGGTCAGCTCGTCCGAGTTGAAGGAGAGGTACATAAGGGCGAAGCCCTGGCCCGTCTGCTTCACGACGATCGGGTCGTTCGCCTCGCGCGGCAGGACGCCGCGGACCTGGTTGACCTTCGACAGCACGTCGGTGGCGGCGCGGTCGGGGTCGGCGTTGAGGCGCAGGTTCAGCGTCACCGTCGACACGTTCTGCCGCGACGTCGACACGAGCGTGTCGATGCCCTCGGTGCTGGCGACCGCCTGCTCGATCGGCGTGGTGATGAAGCCCTTGATCAGGTCGGCGTTGGCGCCCGGATAGGACGTGGTGACCGTGATCGTGGTGCTGGAGAGTTCCGGGTACTGCCGGATCTGCAGGCTCAGCCCGGCCTGCAGGCCGATCAGGAGGATCAGGAGGCTGACGACCGTCGCGAGGACGGGGCGCCGGATGAAGATGTCGGTGATGGCCATCCTGGCGGTCCTATTCCTTCGGTCGGACGGCGGGCGGCGTCAGGATCTCGGCCTGTTCGATGCGCACGCGGCTGCCGGTATGCAGCTTCAGCTGCCCGGAGGTGACGACCTGGTCGCCGGCCTTGATGCCTTCGGTGATCGCCACCCGGCCCTCGCGCGTGTCGCCGGTGCGCACGAAACGGCGCTCGATCGGCCTGCCGGCCTCCGCCGCGGCACCGTCCTCGCCGACGACATAGACGCTGTCGCCGTAGAGACTGTAGGTCACGGCCGTCCGCGGCACCGTCACGACGGTCGCCGCGTCGCCCGCGACCACGGCGACGTTCGCGAACATGCCGGGCAGCAGGCGGCGGTCGGGATTCGCCAGTTCGGCCCGCACCAGGACGTTGCGCGTCTCCTCGTTCACGCGGGCATCGATGGAGTCGATCTGGCCCTTGAAGACGACCCCCGCATAGGCGTCGACCGTCACCTCGACGGTCTGGCCGGTGCGCAGCATGTCGAACTGCTGCTCCGGGATCGGGAAGTCGGCATAGATCGGGTCGAGCTGCTGCAGCGTCACCATCGTGGTGCCGGGCGAGACGTAGGCGCCCAGGTCGACGACCCGGATGCCGAGGCGGCCGGGGAAGGGCGCCTTGATCACCTTCTGCGCGATCAGCGCCCGCGTCCGGTCGATCGTCGCGGCCGCGACGTCGCGGTTTGACTGTGCGGTGTCGAACGCGGTCTTGCTGGTGTTGCCGCGGCCAAGCAGCTCGCGCTGCCGCGACAGGTTCAGTTCGGCGTTGCGCAGCTCCGCCTGACCCGCCTTCAGGTCCGCCTGTTCGATGGAATCGTCGATCTGGACCAGGACCGCGCCGCGCTCGACGGTGCTGCCCGATTCGAACCGGATCGCCGAGACGAGGCCCGACACCTGGGGGGCCACGTCGATCCCGCGGATGGCGCGCAGGCTGCCGATCGCCGGGAGCCGGGTCTGCCACTGCTCCTGCCGTGCGGGTTCGGCGGTGACGGTCACCAGCGGCTGCGGTGCGCCGGTGATGAAGCCGCGGACCATCTCCGGCTTCATGACGAACTGGAACCAGGCAAAGCCGCCGATCAGCGCAGCCAGCACGACTGCCGCTACGACGAGGATTGCTGCGCGCTTCATGGACGGACCCACCTGACGATCAGTGTCCTCCCGCACCGGGGAGGGGATGGAGCATTCCCGCTGCGGCTCCGCATCGGGCGTAACAAAGCCGCAACGACCGCCGGGGGCGGAGCGTGACGGCCTAAGCACTAAGTATCGGGCGACCCTAACACTTCGTTGCCGCCGAGTCGGCTCCCGTCGATCAATACCCTCTGCCACGCCCGCGCACGCCCCGCCAACAATGGGGATCAGGCGCGCGCGTTCACATGACGTTGATCGGCAACACGGCCTTGCCGCGACGGCGGCGACGAACTAGAACATATAGGGAACATGACGGGCAAGCGCGACGCGTGGACGGACCATGGACCTGAAGGACAAGCTCGCCATCCTCGCCGACGCGGCGAAATACGATGCGTCCTGCGCCTCGGGTGGCAAGGGCAAGCGGGGTGCGGCGCCGACCGACGCTGGGGCGGGGATGGGCATCTGCCACAGCTACGCGCCCGACGGCCGCTGCATCTCGTTGCTGAAGATCCTGCTCACCAATTTTTGCGTCTTCGACTGCGCCTATTGCGTGAACCGCGTTTCCAGCAACGTGCCGCGGGCGCGCTTCACGGTTGCGGAGGTCGTCCGGCTGACGCTGGGCTTTCACGCCCGCAACTATATCGAGGGCCTGTTCCTGAGCTCCGGGATCATCCGCGACGCCGACTACACGATGGAGCGGATGGTGGCGGTGGCGCGCGCATTGCGCGAGGAGCACGGCTTTCGCGGCTACATCCACCTGAAGACCATTCCCGAAGCGTCGGAGGAGCTGATCGCCGAGGCGGGGCGGCTCGCCGACCGGCTGAGCATCAACGTCGAACTGCCGACGGCGGCGGCGCTGCGCCATCTGGCGCCGGAGAAGGACGAGAGCGTCATCCGGCGGAGCATGGGGCGCATGCGCCTGCGCATCGACGCGGCCCGCGAGGAGCGGCGCCCGGCGAGTTTCGCCCCGGCCGGCCAGTCGACGCAGATGATCGTCGGCGCCGATGCGGCGACCGACGCCACCATCCTGGGGACCAGTGCCAAGCTGTACGGGTCCTACGGGCTGCGGCGGGTCTATTACTCGGCGTTCAGCCCGATCCCCGACGCCAGCCGGACGCTGCCGTCGCGGCCGGCGCCGCTGCTGCGCGAGCACCGGCTCTATCAGGCCGACTGGCTGTTCCGCTTCTACGGCTTCGCCACCGAGGAGATCTTCGCCGGCGGCGGCGACGGCATGCTCGACCTGGAGATCGATCCGAAGCTGGCCTGGGCGCTGCGCCACCGCGACCGCTTTCCGCTCGACGTCGACCGGGCGTCGCGCGAGGACCTGCTGCGCGTGCCGGGCCTGGGCGCGCGCAATGTCGACCGCATCCTGGCGATCCGCCGGCACCACGGTGTGCGGGTCGCCGACCTGGCGCGGCTGCGGGTGCCGCTGAAGAAGGTTCTTCCCTTCCTCTGCACGTCCGATCACACGCCGCGCGCGGCGGAGATCGAGTCGGCGCAATTGCGGCGGCAACTGGCGCCCGCGCCGGCGCAGCTGTCGCTGTTCGACGGCCATGCAGCACATTGACCTGGGCTTCGAGGCGGATTTCGACGGCTGGCGCGCCGCCGCCCGCCGGCTGGTGGCCGGGCGCGTGCCGCCCGGCGACGTCGTCTGGACGGTGGCCGACCGTCAGCGGGACCTGTTCGCGCCGGCACCGGTCCCCGACCGGCAGGCGGAGCCGCCCGCGCCGGCCTTCACCGTGCCGCGCGCCTTCGTCACCCTCGCGGCCGATGCGATCTGCCACAGCGACCGCGAGCGGTTCGGGTTGCTCTACGCCCTGCTCTGGCGGCTGCACGCGGGCGAGCGGTCGCTGCTGGAGATCGCCTCGGACCCGCTGGTCGCGCGGGTGTCGGAGATGGCGAAGGCGGTTCGGCGCGACCAGCACAAGATGAAGGCCTTCGTCCGCTTCCGCGAGGTCGCGGACGAGGACGGCGGGGTGCGCTTCCTGTCGTGGTTCGAGCCCGAGCACTTCGTCGTGGACTCGCTGGCGCCGTTCTTCGCCGACCGTTTCGCGGCGATGCGCTGGGCGATCCTGACACCCTATCGCAGCATGGCGTGGGACGGCGAGGCGGTGACCTTCGGCCCCGGCGGCAGGCGCGAGGCGGTGCCGGACGCCGACGCGCTCGACGACCAGTGGCGCACCTACTATGCGAGCATCTTCAACCCGGCGCGCCTGAAGCCGGCGCACATGCGCGCCGAGATGCCGAAGAAATACTGGCACAACCTGCCGGAGGCACGGCTGATCCGGCCGCTGATCGAGGCGGCGGGCGGGCGAGCCGGCGCCATGGTGGATCGCGGCGGGACGGTGCCGGCGAAACGCACCGCGCAGGCGGTCGCGGCGCGCTCGGCGCTGGAGGTACCGGCGGCGGATGTCCCGCTCGCCGCCGAGGCCGCCGGCTGCCGCGCCTGTCCCCTCTGGCGCGACGCGACCGGCACGGTGTTCGGCGAGGGGCCCGCCACGGCCGGCATCATGTTCGTCGGCGAGCAGCCGGGCGACCAGGAGGATCTGGCGGGCCGGCCGTTCGTCGGGCCGGCCGGCGAGGTGTTCGACCGGGCGCTGGCCGAGGCCGGCCTCGACCGGCTCGACGTCTACGTCACCAACGCGGTGAAGCACTTCAAATTCAGGCTGCGCGGCAAGCGCCGCATCCACGAGCGGCCGGGGCGCGGCGAGGTGCAGGCCTGTGGGCAGTGGCTCGCCCGCGAGATCGCCCAGGTCCGGCCGCGCCTGATCGTCGGCCTGGGGTCGACGGCGCTCTTCGCCCTGCTGGGCCGCGACCTGCCGGTGACGCGGGTGCGCGGCCGCGTCCTGCAGCGCGCCGACGGCATCCCGGTCCTCGCGACCGTCCACCCTTCCTACATCCTGCGCCTGCCGGAGGAGGCGGCCCGGACGGCCGCGTATGCGCGCTTCGTCGAGGACCTCAGGCCGATCGCGGCCGGCCCCGTCGGCCGCGAGGCGGCGTCGGCCTCCGCCTGACCGGGCTCAGGCGAGGCCGTACAGCAGCCCGGAGGCGATGGCACCGGCGACGGCGAAGCCGATATAGGCGGCGAAGACCGGCGGCCGGGCGACCGCCCAGACGGCGATCGCGGCGGGAATGCTGGTGACGCCGCCGGCGATGAGGAAGGTCATCGCGACGCCGCCGCCCATGCCCTGGGTCATCAGGCCGGACACCAGCGGCAGCGCGGCATAGCCGTTGAGGTAGGCCGGGATGCCGACGAAAGCCGCACCGACCACCTGGAGCAGGCCGTCGCCGCCGGCGAAGCGGGCCACGGTCTCGGCGGGGATGTAGGCCAGCATCAGGCTCTCCAGCAGGAAGGCCAGGATCAGCCACTTGCCGAGGAACAGCAGCGTGTCGACGGCGCCGGTACCGAACGCCGTGCGTCGCGCCGGCTCGTCCCAGAAGCGCCAGACCACCGCCTTCGGGTTGCGGATCTTGGCGCCGCCGCAGCCGCCGTTGCCGACGCCCTCGCGCAGGCCTTCTGTCAGCAGGCCGCGGCGCTGCAGCAGGTGGATGCCGAACCCGCCGAGTAGCCCGACGCCCAGGGCCGCGGCGGTCTTGGCGAGAGCGAAGCCGAGCCCGAGCGTGCCCGTCGTCATCAGGAACATCGAGGGATCCATCAGCGGCGAGGCGAGCCAGAAGGCCATGACCGGCGCCAGCGGCACGCCCACGGCGAGGAGGGCGGCGATGATCGGAATGACGCCGCACGAGCAGAAGGGCGACAGCGCCCCGACGGCCGCCGCGACCGGCACCATCATCAGGACATGGCCCTGGAAGGCGCGGGCGATCAGGTGCTCGGCGCCGGTCGCCTTGGCGTAGGCGGCGATCCCGGCCGACAGCACGAGGAAGGGGGCCACCCCGAGCAGGGCGCGGGCCGTGAAGATCAGCGAGGCCTCGGCCTGGGTCGGGGACAGGGCGAGCAGAAGCACGAGGATGCAGGCGATCGCGAGCCAGGCGCGATCGAGGCGGGAGACCCTGCCCGGCAGGGAGGCTGCGACCGAAGCGAGCTGCATGCTACGATACCCCTAGAAAAGTCGTTCTATCGGCCAAAAAAACGGGGCCAAAAAATCAGGCGACCATGCCGCTCCGGCACGCGACGCCCGCACAGCATTCCTGCGTCAGCCAGCCGAGAAGGTGCTGCATCGCCGCATAGTCGGCGGTGCAGACGACCTCGCGGCCGTTCCGCGCCTGGACGACGAGACCGGCCCGGGTGAGGGCGGCGAGGTGGTGGGCGAGCGTCGAAGCGGGCATGTCCATATGCCGCTGCACCTCGCCCACGATCAGGCCGTCCGTCCCCGCCCGCACCAGCAGCTTGAAGAGCCGCAGCCGCGTCCGGTTGCCCAGGGCGGCGAGCGCATCGGCTGCCGCCTGTTCGGAAAGCACGTCTTCCATGGACCGGACGATAGAACTAGAAATGTCGTGGAGTCAATCCGCCTTGTCGGCGCCCCGGCTGATGAGGTCGTGCA
Source organism: Constrictibacter sp. MBR-5 (assembly GCF_040549485.1). Lineage (NCBI taxonomy): Bacteria > Pseudomonadati > Pseudomonadota > Alphaproteobacteria > Rhodospirillales > Allostellaceae > Constrictibacter > Constrictibacter sp. MBR-5. Next base: position 341,349 of record NZ_JBEPTK010000001.1, on the reverse strand, counting down.
CGAAGCGCAGCTTCTCGATCACGTCCGGAGGCAGGACGAAGGGATAGAGGTCCGGCTGCCCCATGCTGCGGTTCAGGCTGTTGACCGCATAGGTGAGCGGCAGCCACCCGGCGATCAGGTCGTCGAACGGTCGCCCGTCATAGGGGTCGAAGTCGAGGCGGGCGGACAGGTCCTTGTCGGTGCCGGCGTCGGGGCGGACGCGCAGGTTGAAGGCGCCGGCCATCTCCAGCGTGTCCATGATGTGCAGATAGTGCGCCCAGGTCTCGGCCCAGTCCTCCCACGGATGGGCGGTGGCGTAGGAACTGACGAAATGGTCGGGCCAGTTCGCCGGCGGGCCGTTCTGATAGTGGTTCTGCAGCGCCTCGCCATAGTCCGCGCGCTCGTCGCCGAACAGGGCACGATAGGCATCCAGATGATTGCGGTCGCGAACCAGGACGTCCCAGTAATAGTGGCCGACCTCGTGGCGGAAATGGCCCAGCAGCGTGCGATAGGGCTCGCCCATCTCCAGCCGGTGCTTCTCGCGATGGGCGTCGTCCGCCTCCGCGACGTTCAGCGTGATCAGGCCGTCGGCATGGCCGGTGGTCACCTTCGTCCCGTCCGGCGTGCCGTCGTCGGCGAGGAAATCGAACGCCAGGCCCTGCGGCTTGTCGTCGACCTTGGCCACGATCGGCAGGCCGCACCGCAGGAGCGAGAAGACCAGCCGCCGCTTGGCGATCTCGATCTTCTGCCACAGGGCGAGGTTCTCGGGATTGTCGAGGTCCGGGATCGTGCGGTTGAGGCGGCAGGCGATGCAGAGCGTCTCCGGCTCCTCCGTCGGCACCAGCCAGTTGCAGGCGTCGTGCGCCGCGTTGGCGCAAAACCGATAGGAACGGTCGGGGTCCGCAACGGGGTGCCACGTGCCATCGTCGTCGGGCGTCAGCGCGTGAAGTTCCATGTCCTCGACGCGGAAGCCCAGCGTATGGCCGCAACGGAGACAGTGGCTGTTCTCGAAATAGACGAGCTGCCCGCAGTTCTGGCACTCGAACAGGCGCATTGGTTTCAATCCCGATGGAATGGTGCGCGCTGGAACGGCGCCTTACGGGATTGGTTCCCGCGCCCGCTCCCTTGCGGGAGGGGCAACCCCGCCGGGAACTACGGCCTCAAGCGACCGCCGCTTCCTGTCCGAGCGCATGCTCCAGATAGGTCTCGACGTGCTCGACCAGCTCCGGGATGCGATCCTGGAAGACGTGGTTGGCGCCGCCGATGCTGCGGAAGTCGATCGTGATGCCGCGCTGGTTCGAGAGGCGGTCGACGAGCTTCTTCACGTCGGCGCGCGGCACGATTTCGTCCGCGTCGCCGTGGACGATCAGGCCGGAGGAGGGGCAGGGCGCCAGGAAGGTGAAGTCGTAGGTGTTCGCCGGGGGCGCCACGGAGATGAAGCCGTTGATCTCCGGCCGGCGCATCAGCAGCTGCATGCCGATCCAGGCGCCGAAGGAGAAGCCGCCGACCCAGGCGACCGGCGCGCTGGGATTGACCGCCTGCAGCCAGTCGAGCGCCGCCGCCGCATCCGCCAGTTCGCCCTCGCCGCGGGCGAAGCGCCCCTGCGACCGGCCGACACCGCGGAAGTTGAAGCGGAGGACGGAGAAACCGCGCCGGGTGAAGGCGTGGAACATGTTGAGGACGACGCGATTGTTCATCGTCCCGCCATGCAGCGGGTGCGGATGCAGGAGCACCGCGATGGGCGCTCCGGCGACGGGACTGTGGTGGTAGCGGCCTTCAATGCGGCCTTCGGGGCCGTTGATGATCACTTCCGGCATATGCCTGGGCACCTGCTGCGTGTTGCGCTATCCGACGGCTGGCGAATCGCGGCCAGCCGGAGCCGGTGCGCACGAAATTGCGGTGCGGTACACGAGCTTGATCGGCACGGCGCGACAGCCATATGGCGTCCGGCGCGGCTGTCGAGGCATCGATGCCGGCCACGCAGCGTGCGCCACTCGCTAAATGGGCCGAACCGGAAGAGCTTTCAAGCATTTCGGCGGTTCCGACGGAGCCAAGCCGAACATATGGGCGCCCCGATCTATCTCGATTACAACGCCAGCGCGCCGCTGCGGCCGGAAGCACGCGCTGCGATGGTCGGCGCGCTCGGCACGATCGGGAACCCCTCTTCGGTGCATGCGCAGGGCCGTCAGGCGCGCCGTCTGGTGGAGGAGGCACGCGCATCGGTCGCTTCGCTTCTCCGCGCCGCGCCCGCGGCGGTCGTCTTCACCAGCGGCGGAACGGAGGCGAGCGCCCTGGCCCTGCGTCGCAGCGGCCGGCGCCGGGTGCTCGTCTCTGCCGTGGAGCACGACTCCGTCCTCTCCGCCGTGCCCGACGCGGCGGTCGTGCCCGTCGACGCGCACGGGCTCGTCCGGCTCGACGTCCTGGCCGAGATGCTGGCTGCCTCGGACGAGCCGGCGCTGGTCGCGCTGATGCTGGTCAACAACGAGACGGGTGTGGTCCAGCCGGTCGCCGCCGCTGCCGAGATCGCAAAGACACACGGCGCGCTGCTGCACTGCGACGCGGTCCAGGCAGCGGGCCGACTCGACGTGGCGGCAGAGGCGGCAGGCGCGGATTTCATCGTGGTCTCGGCGCACAAGCTCGGCGGGCCGGCCGGCGTCGGCGCGCTCGTCCTCGGCCCCGGCGTTTCGCTCGAGCCGCAGCGCGGCGGCGGTCAGGAGCGCGGGCGCCGCGCCGGGACGGAAAATCTCGTCGGCATAGCCGGTTTCGGGGCTGCGGCGGCGCTGGCCGTCGCGGATCCTGTGGAGATGCAGCGCCTCGACGCGCTGCGCCGGCAGCTGGAGGAGGGGGTGCAGTCGGTATGTCCGGAGGCGGTCGTGCATGGCGTGCAGGCGCGCCGCGCGGCGGGGACGAGCTGTATCGGGATGCCGGGCGTGTCCGCGGAGACGCAGCTGATGGCGTTCGACCTCGCCGGGATCGCCGTCAGTGCCGGTGCGGCCTGTTCCTCGGGTAAGGTGTCGGCGTCCCACGTGCTCCGGGCGATGGGCGTGACGGAGGCAGAGGCGCGCTGCGCGATCCGCGTGAGCTTCGGCTGGGGCACGGCGCCCGCGGACATCGACCGGCTGATCGGCGCCTGGGCCGATCTCCATCGCCGGACACGGGCACGACGGGCGGGCGGTGGGGCGTAGGCGATCGCGCATTGACGGACTGGCAACAACCGGCCGCTAGCATGCGGCCGCATCGAACCGAGGGCGAGGGCCGCGAGACATGAGACTGTTGATGATCGCTGCCGCGGCGGCCCTGATGGCCGGCTGTTCCGTCGTCGGAGCGACGGTGGGCGTCGCCGGTGCGGTGGTGGAGACGGGCGTGGACGTCACCACGACGGCGGTCGGAACGACCGTCGACGTGGTGACCTATCCGGTCCGCTGATCGCTGCGCCGGTCAGCCCGGCTTGCCGGTGAAGACGGGCTTGCGCTTCTCGCGGAACGCCCGGCCGCCTTCGGCCTGATCCTCGCTGCGGGCGAGGGAGAGCAGCTGGCGGCGGGCGAGCGCCGCCTTCTCCGAGGGGCCGCGCGCCATGACGTCGTCGCGCACGAAGCGCTTCAGCATGCCCATGACCATCGGCGAGCTGTCGGCCAGGATCTTCGCATACTCCATCGCGCCCTCGACCTGCTGGCCGGTCGGCACGACCTTGTTGACCATCCCGACCTCGTAGGCGCGCTGCGCGTCGAAGCGCTTGCCGGTCAGCATGAACTCCATGGCGATCTTGTGCGGGATGCGCGCTGCGACGCTCGCCACCAGGCCGCCGCAAAAGCCCAGCTGCGCCTCCGGGTAGAAGAAGTTCGCGTTCTCGGCCGCCACGGCGATGTCGCAGAACTGGACGAGGCAGAAGGCGCCACCGACGCAGTGGCCGGCGACCGCGGCGATCAGCGGCTTGTCGACGTCGACGCCGACGCCCGGCATGCACTCCCAAAGGTCCGGGTCGCGCGGCGGGTCGGTCAGGTCGGCGCCGACCGAGAAGGCGCGGTCGCCGGAGCCGGTAACGATCGCCACGCGGTCGTCGGAGGCCTGCAGCCGCTTCATCGCCTCGCGCAGCTCGATGACGAGGCCGTTCGACAGCGCGTTGAGCTTGTCCGGACGGTTGAGGGTGATCACCGCGATGCGGTTCTCGGAGGTATAGGTGACCAGTTCGCCGCTCACGCGCGTATCTCCTAGAGGTTCTGCTTGTCGGAATGTCCGGATCTTATCGCGCGGCCGGGCCGGGCGAAAGCCGGGCGGAGAGACCGGAGCGAGGGTCAGTCGTCGCCGAGATGTTCCGACCGCCGCAGGGCGAAGAAGGGCAGCATCAGGCCGTAGTGGAACTGCCGGCCCTCGGGTCTCAGCCCGATTTTCGTCAGGACGTTCTGCGAGGCCAAGTTCTCGGGGGCCGTCACGCCGACGATCGGGTCGAAGCCCATGACTCGAAACCCGTGGTCCAGGACTGCCCGGCCCGCCTCGGTCGCGACGCCGCGGCCCCAGACGGCGGGAACGTAGCGGTAGCCGATCTCGATCAGGCCCGACTCCTGCAGCGGGAAGAGGGCGCACCATCCGAGAAAGCCTGCAGGGCCGCCCGCCGCCTGCGGGTCGCGCCATTCCACGACCCAAAGCGCGCCGGTCCGTGGCCAGCCGTCGAGGATCCGGTCGGTCAGTTCCTTGCGGTGCGCGTCGGGCGAACGGTCGTGCAGGTTGGGCAGATGGCGCTGCACCTCCGGATCCATGTCCATGGCCAGGTTCGCCTCGACATCGTCGAGGGTGCGCGCCCTGAGGCGCAGTCGGGGGGTCGATAGGGCCGGTACGATCATGGCGCCGAGGATAGCCGGGCGCCGTGGCGGAGGGCAGCCGGTTTCCCTCCGTCGCCAATGGCGTCACAATCGTGACATGGACCGCCAGCGCGCCCCCTCGCCTTGACCAACGAATCCATCGAAGTCCTGTTCGAGCGTTACGGCCAGTCCTACCGGTGGCTCGTGACCATCGGCGGCCTGCTCGGGGCGTTCGCGATGGTGCTGTCGGCGACGATCGTCAACGTCGCCGTGCCGCACGTCATGGGTGCATTCGGCGTCGGCCAGGACGAGGCGCAGTGGATGGCCACCGCCTTCATCGCGACGATGACGGCGAGCCAGCTGCTCAACGCCTGGGTCGTCGCGGCGCTGGGGCAGCGGGTCGCCTTCCTCTGCACCCTGGGCGTATTCATCGTCGGCACCCTGGTCAGTGCCACGTCGCAGTCGATCGACATGCTGATCGTGGGGCGCGTGCTGCAGGGCTCGGCGGCCGGCGTCGTCCAGCCGCTGGTCATGGTGACGATCTTCCAGGTGTTCCCGGCGAACCGGCGCGGCCTCGCCATGGGCATCTACGGAACGGGCGTCGTCATGGCGCCGGCCATCGGCCCCGCCCTCGGCGGCATCATGATCGACACCTTCTCCTGGCGGCACATGTTCCTCATGCCGCTGCCGTTCGTCGCGGTCGCGTTCCTGATGGGAACGATCTTCATGCCGACGCGCGCCCACCGCGGGCCGACGCCGAAATTCGACTGGACCGGCTACATCCTTCTGTGCGCGGCGATCTTCCTGCTGCTGACCGCCGCCGCGAAGGGGCCGCGCGAAGGCTGGCTGTCCGACACGATCCTCCTGGAGTTCATCCTGGGCAGTGCCGCGGCCGTCGGCTTCGTCTTCTCGCAGATCCGCGGGCGCGCGCCGATCCTCGACTGCACCCTCTTCCAGAATCTCAAGTTCGCCTCGGCGGCGTCCGTCGCCTTCGTCTTCGGCGCCGGCAACTTCGCATCGACCTATGTCATCCCGGTGTTCGTGCAGACGATCCAGGGCTACACGGCGACGCGTGCCGGCATGGTGATCCTGCCGGCCGGCCTGCTCCTGGTCGCCTGCCTGCCGCTGACGGGTCGGGCGGCGGACAGGCTGCCCGACCATGTGCCGGTGATGGCCGGGCTCGCCTTCTTCGCGCTCGGCATGGCGCTGATGGTCACGTCCGACGTCAACACGCCGTTCTGGACGTTTGCCGCCTTCGCCATGGTCGGCCGCTTCGGCCTCGCTTTCATCCTCCCCTCGCTCAGCGCCGCAGCGCTGCGGGCGCTGCCGCCGGAGCAGCTGAACAAGGGGTCGGGGTCGCTGAACTTCTTCCGGCAACTCGGCGGCGCGGCGGGCACGAACCTGATCGTCGTCTGGCTGCAGCTCCGCACGATGTTCCATGCCGAGGCGCTGACGGCGACCCAGACGGCCGACAACAACACGGTGCGCCAGTTCCTCGACACGGTGGGAACCAGCCTCGAATCGGCCGGCCTGTCGAGCGCGCTCAGCGACCCGATGGCGCTCGACTATCTCGGCAAGGTGGTCTACGCGCAGGCCCTGACCATGGCCTACCAGGACAGCTTCATGATCCTGGCGATCGTCTTCGTGCTGGCCCTGCCGCTCGCCTGGGTGCTCGGCCGCGTCAAGCGGCAGGCGCCGGTGGCGGCACCCGCCGAGTAGGGGGGTCAGGCCGGGCGGTCGCCCGGCCGGCCGCGATCGAGGGCCAGGGTGAAGCTCGCATCGCCGTCGGTAAGGTCGGTGCGGTTCGTCGCGCTGGGTTCGGGGGCGTCGGGCGTCCCGCCGAGCCAGCCGCGGATGCGTGCGGCGACCGCCTTCAGGCCGCGCCAGATCTTCGGCAGCAGCCAGATCATCGCGACCAGTGCCGCGGCCAGCAGGACCAGGAAGAGCCCCGGGTTCGCCAGGGCCAGCCACAGGCCCCCCACCACCGCGACGTCCTCGGCCACCGACGCCGTCCAGTTGCTGAAGGGCTCGGGCGAGGTGTTGATGAGCATGCGCGTCCCGGCCTTGGTCGCATGGGCGGTCGCCGCCATGCCGCCGCCGACGATCAGCGCCACCGTCTCCGCCACCGGCGACACGTCGCCCACGGCCATCGCCGCCAGCACGGCGCCGGCCGGGATGCGGATGAAGGTGTGGACGGTGTCCCAGGCGGTATCGACGCCGGGCGTCTTGTCGGCGAAGAACTCAATGAAATACATGAAGCCGGCGGCCGCGATCACCGCCGGATGCTGCAGGATCGTCAGCCCCTCCGGCAGGACCATGGAGTCGGTGGCGCCGAGCAGTCCGAGCGTCAGCATGGCGGCGTAGAGGTTGAAGCCGCTCGCCCAGCCTAGGCCCATGGTGATGGCGATGGTCTCGACGATGCCCATGCCGGTTTGCCTTCCTAGCGTCGTGGACGATCACAGTCGAAGGTGCTGTGGCGAGATTCAGATCGGTGCGCCGCCGGGGTTGAACAAGAGATTTGCCCGAGCCGATGCGTTGGGCGACCTGCTAATCTCGGTCTCTGTTGCGACTGGAGGATAAGATGCAGAGCGATCTTGCAACGCTGAGGCAGCGAGCTTTTGCAGCGATCGAGGCCTCTTCCCTGGCTGTCCCGATCCAGGATATCGCACTGGAATCCGACCGTGACGATGAGGGCGGCGAATTTCTGCGGGTCATGGTGCAGGTGGGGCCCGGTGTTGCACCGCGTGACGAAGACCTGATGAGGCTGCTCGAGATCGTAGAAGACGCGATCGGAGAGGTCGACGAGCGTTATCCCAGCGTGCGCTTTTCGGATGCGGCTTAATGCCGACATACGACGAGGAACTCCTCGATGCCGCGCGACGTCTGATTGCCCGCCGGGCAGGGCAGAGGGGGCGGTTGCCCGTTGCGCGCGTCCGGCGGAGCATCTCGACCAGTTACTATGCTCTGTTTCATTTCATCCTGGATGAGGTCGGGCAGCGGGTCGTCGGCACACACAATGATCTGCGCGTCCGTCGCCGCATCATCTCGCGGACGGTGGCGCACGCCGACGTCAAGAGTGCCCTGGACAAGGTGCGCGGGACGATGGTCGATCCTTCGGTCGCGGCGTTTCTGGGATCGCCGACAGCCGCGAATGATGCCGTCGCCACTCCGAGATTCGTGCGCGATTTGGCCAGGGCCTTTTTGGATGCTCAGGCGAAGCGGCACGACGCCGACTACGACATGAACAAGAAATTGGGCGAGGCAGACGCCAGGCTGCTGCATTCGCGTGTCAGGGATGTGGTCAGGCTCTGGAGAGCCTCGCAAACGGCGGCGGAGCGCGAGGCAAGCACGCACTCTGTCTCTTGATCCTCTTGAACGGCAAGCTTCGCAATTGATCGGATGCTCGCCGCCCCTGGTTTTCGCCGGGCGCGGCGCCGCTCCGTTTGACATCCGGGGGCCCCGGCCTCAAATTTGGGCATAAGAAGGTCCGGACAGATTGCCGGCGTCCGCGCGGCGCCGAGGCGGGCCGCGGGAGAGAGACGTGAACGCCCATCCACCCATGCCCGGTTCGGGTCAGGCAGGCGGCAGCCGGGTTCCCGCCGGCGGAATCGACTGCGATATCCACCCGGCGGTGCCCAGCATCAAGGCGCTGCTGCCCTATTTGAGCGACCACTGGCGCGACATGGTCGAGCAGCGCGGCGTGCACGAACTGGACTCCGTCGCCTATCCGAACAACGCGCCGCTGACGGCGCGGCCGGACTGGCGGCCCGCGTCGGGCAAGGCGGGCACCAGCCTCGAGATGCTGCGTACCCAGGCGCTCGACGGCTTCGGCACCAGCCTCGCCATCTGCAACTGCCTGTACGGGGTGCAGCTCTTCTTCTCCGAAGACATGGCGGCCGGCTTCGCGCGGGCGGTGAACGACTGGATGGCGCGCGAGTGGCTCGACCGCGAACCGCGCCTGCGCGCCTCCATCGTGATCTCGCCGCAGTCGCCCGAGGCGGCGGTGGAAGAGATCGAGCGCTGCGCCGCCGACCGCCGCTTCGTCCAGGTGCTGATGCTGGCGATGGACGAGATGCCGCTCGGCCGCCGCCGCTACTGGCCGATCTACGAGGCGGCGGAGCGCCACGGCCTGCCGGTCGGCATCCATGCCGGCGGCGCCTACAAGCACCCGGTCACCCCGGTCGGCTGGCCGAACTATTACACCGAGGATTATGCGGCCCAGGCGCTCGCCTTCCAGCAGACGCTGACCAGCCTGATCTGCGAGGGCGTCTTCGCCAAGTTCCCGGCGCTCAAGGTCGTCATGATCGAGAGCGGCTTCACCTGGCTGCCGGCGCACCTCTGGCGGCTCGGCAAGTACTGGAAGGGGCTGCGCATGGAGATCCCCTGGGTGGACCGCCCGCCCGTCGAGATCGTGCGCGAGCATGTCCGCTTCACCCTGCAGCCCGTCGACGGCCCACCGCATCCGGAGCAGTTGGAGCGGCTGATCGACCACATGCGCTCCGACGAGCTGCTGCTGTTCTCGACCGACTATCCGCACTGGCAGTTCGACGGCGACGCGGCGTTGCCGGAGGGGCTGTCGCCCGACCTTGTTCGGAAGATCATGGTCGACAACCCGCGGGCGACGTACGCCCGCCTGACGGAGACGGTGCAATGACCGCCCCCATGGATACCCAGGTCCTCGATCGCCCGACGGCGCGGCGCCCGGCGCAGACGCGGATCGCCATCGCCGACTGCGACATCCATCCCAGCCCCAAGTCGATCGAGAAGGAGGTCTTCCCCTTCCTCGACAAGCGCTGGCAGCACCACATGCAGACCTACGGGTCCCTGCCGCGTCACGGATACCAGAACGGGCCGGCCTATCCGAAGGGCCAGCCGGACGCCGCACGCCGCGACGCCTATCCGCCGAACGGCGGCCGGCCGGGCAGCGACCTGGAATTCATGCGCGAGCACCATCTCGACCCGCTGAACGTGCAGCTCGGCATTCTCAATCCGCTGCGCAGCGGGCAGGGGATGCAGAACCTGGATTTCGCCATCGCCTATTGCCGCGCCATCAACGAGTGGCAGGTGGCGGAGTGGACGTCGAAGGAGCCGCGCCTCAAGGCCTCCATCGTGGTGCCCTACGAGGATGGTGCCGCCTCGGCGCGCGAGATCGAGCGCTGCGCCGGCAATCGCGACTATGCCCAGGTCCTGCTGCTCAGCCGCACCGCCGATCCCGCCGGCCAGCGCCGCTACTGGCCGATCTACGAGGCCGCCGCCGCGGCCGGGCTGCCGGTCGCGATCCACGCCTTCGGCTACGGCGGCTCGCCGGTGTCGGGCAGCGGCTGGCCCTCCTATTACATCGAGGAGATGGTCGGCCACTCGCAGTGCAGCCAGGCGCTGCTGACCAGCATGATCTTCGAGGGCGTGTTCGAGCGGCTGCCGACGCTGAAGCTGGTGCTGGTCGAGAGCGGCTTCGCCTGGCTGCCGCCGCTGGCGTGGCGGCTCGACAAGCTCGCGACCCGCATGCACGACGAGACGCCGCATCTCTCGATGCTGCCGTCCGAATATATCCGTCGGCAGGTGTGGCTGACGACGCAGCCGATGGAGGAGCCGGAGCCGCGCAAGCACCTGCTCGACACCATCGACTGGATCGGCTGGGACAGGCTGCTGTTCGCGACCGACTATCCGCACTGGGACTTCGACGATCCGCAGTTCGTGCTGCCCCCCAAGGTCGGCGAGGCGCAGCGGCAGAAGTTCTTCATGGACAACGCCCGCGCGGTCTACGCCGACAGGCTCTGAGGCAGGCATGTCGAAACACGTCGTCGCCCCGGTCCGCGACATTCCGCCGGGCAGCCGCAAGCGCGTCATGGTGAAGGGCCGGCCGGTCGTCGTCTTCAACGTCGACGGCGAGTTCTTCGGCATCCTCGACCGCTGCCCGCACCAGGGCGGCAGCCTGTGCGAAGGCAAGCTGATCGGCCTGGTCGAGGCGAACGAGCCGGGCGACTACGCCTATACCCGTCGTGGGGAGATCCTGCGCTGCCCGTGGCACGGCTGGGAGTTCGACATCCGTACCGGCCGTTCGCGCATCGATCCCGACCGGTTGAAGACTCCGGCCTTCGCGGTCGCCGTCGCCGCCGGCGCCGAACTCGCCTGTGCCGGGGCGGTCGAGGGCGAACCGGAGACGCTCCAGGCGGAGACCTTTCCGGTGACCGTCGAAGAGCAGTACGTGGTGGTCGAGGCCTGATCGGCCGCGGCGGTCGGTCAGGCCGCCGCGCCTGTCCGCGGCGGGTCCTTCCGCATCGTCGCAGTTGCCGCCAGTGTCGCCCCTGCGAGCAGCGCGAGCGCGGCCAGGCCGATGGTGCCGGCGTGCTTGACGGCCTCGAACTGCAGGCTGTGGCCGCGTGATTCCCGGGTGAAGCGGCCGCGGGTGGCGTGCAGCCCCTCCACCGGATGGAACAGGTTGTCGGCCCGGTCGAGCGAGATCGGCTCCGCCGTCTGTTGCCCGGCATAGGCGGTCGAGGCGAGGTAGCGATCGAGCAGGCCGGGCGCGACCTTCTGGCCGAGAATCGCCATGGCCGAACTCGCCCCGACGACATACTCGCGCGCCGGATGCTCGGCCGCCCAAAGGATGGCGTCCGCCGCGACCTCCGGTTCGAAGATCGGCGGCACGGGCTGCGGATGGTGGGGCAGATAGGCCCGCGCCCATTCGAACTGCGGCGTGTTCACCGCCGGCAGTTGGACCATGGTGAGGCGCACGGCGCTGCCCTGGTGGATCAGCTCGCAGCGGAGCGAATCGGTGAAGCCGCGGACCGCCGCCTTGGCGCCGCAATAGGCCGACTGAAGCGGTATGGACCGGTAGGCGAGGGCGGACCCGACCTGGACGATGGTGCCGTGTCCGCGCTCTTGCATGCGGTGCAGGGCCGCCATGGTGCCGTTGACGGTGCCGAGGTAGGTCACCTCGGTCACGCGTCGGACCTCCTCGGGTGTCATCTGCTCCACTTCGCCGAAGATGGTCACCATCGCCGCGTTGACCCAGACGTCGATCGGACCGAGCGCCCGCTCGGCCTCCGATGCTGCGGCGGCCAGCGCACTGGGATCCGAGACGTCGGCGACGAGCGGCAATGCACGACCGCCTGCGGCACGCACTTCCTCTGCGGCGGACTCGAGGCCGGACAGGCTGCGGGCGATCAGGGCGACGGCGGCGCCGCGCCTGCCGAAGGCGACCGCGGCGGCACGTCCCACGCCTGCCGAAGCGCCGGTGATCGCGATGACCTGCTGCAGCATCTGATGCTCCTGTTCGATGTCTCGGTGCGTCAAAGCGGCATCGGATAGAAGGTTCCGAGAATGAGGCCGAAGACCGTCTGGCCGACCAGGGTGACCAGCGGCGTGGGCCGGCCGTAGTGCAGGCCGAGCGGCCCCGGCGGCTCGATGCGGCGAATGGCGCTGGGGCCGTCATACTCGTTCGCCATGCGCGGGTGCAGCCGCGCGAGCAGCGGCAGAAAGACGACGAGCAGGAAGGCCGTGTGGGCGAGGCCGATGATGGCGCCGATCCACCAGTCGGCCCGCCCGATGCTCTCGAACATCGCCGCGTAGAGGAACGAAAACAGCAGCCCGCCCGTCGCATAGGCGACGAACCCGTAGACGAGCGCCTCTCGCCGGTTGTCGGAGAAGATCGTGCCGAACAGGAAAGGCAGGCTCATCCGCGAGAGGCGGAACTGCTGCGCGCCCTCCATCAGCGTCGTCATGGCGGCGGTCGCGACGCAGCCCCAGAGCAGGATCTGGTCGAGCTTCGCCAGCAGCTGCGCGATCATGCGATTGCACTCCGTCGCGTGTCGCCGTGCGCGCGGGCCCTGGCCGCCTCCAGGGCGAGGGCCGCGCTGATGAGTCCCACATGGGTGAAGGCCTGCGGGAAGTTGCCGAACAGCTGTCCTGTCCCGGCGTCCGTCTCTTCCGCGAACAGGCCGAGGTCGTTCGCTTCGCCGAGGAGGGCTTGGAAGCGGCTTTCCGCTTCGTCGATGCGCCCGGCGCGCGCGAGATAGTCGACGGCCCAGAAGCCGACGATGCCGAAGGCGTGCTCCGACGCGTTCATCGGGTCGAAGGCTGCGCAGTAGCGGCGCAGGAAGCCGCCGCTTCCGAGCTTCTCGACCAGATGCCGGTAGGTCCCCGTCATGCGCGGATCATCGGCGGCGATGAAGCCGTAGCGCGGCATCAGCAGGAGCGCCGAGTCGAGCAGCTTCTCGTCGAGCACGCCGACGAAGCTGCCCAGTTCGCTGTCGAAGCCGCGGGTCTCGATGGTCTCGCGGATTTCGTCACGCACACTGGCGAAGCGCGCGGCGTCGACCGCGATCGCCCCGTCTTCGTACAGTCGCAGCAGCGCGTCGAGCGCCACCCAGCACATGAGCTTCGAGAATGTGTGGTGGCGGCGGCCGCCGCGGACCTCCCAGATGCCGTTGTCGGGCTCGCACCAGCGGCGGCAGACCACGTCGCCGAAGCCGGTCAGCAGCCGTCGCTCATGGCTGTCCACGACCTGATCGCGCATGGCGAAATCCGCGGCGGCCGTCGCGACCTGACCGTAGACGTCGAGCTGAAGCTGCGTTTCTGCGGCGTTGCCCACCCGCACCGGACGCGCGCCCCGATAGCCGGAGAGATGGTCCAACTCGACCTCGTGCAGCCTCGTCCGGCCGTAGACGTCGTACAGGACCTGGAGCTCAGGGTGCGTGCGTGCGCTGGCGAGGAGCAGCCAACGCAGGAAAGCCGCTCCCTCGTCGATGAAGCCGAGGTCCGCGAACGCGCGCAGGGTGAGCGAGGCGTCGCGCAGCCAGCAGTAACGGTAGTCCCAGTTGCTGCTGCCGCCCTCGACCTCCGGCAGCGAGGTCGTGGGGGCTGCGATCACGGCGCCGGAGAGGATGTGGGCGAGCAGCTTCAGCGTGATCACGCTACGCCGGACCATCGCGGCATCGGGGCCGCGATAGGTGCAGTGGCCGGTCCAGTGCCGCCACCATTCCGCCGTGGCGGTCAGCTTGCGGTCGGCTTCGGCGCCGTGCGGCGGCACGATGCCGACGTCGGCGCAGACATGCGTCAGCGTCAGCCATCGACGCTCGCCCGTCATCAAACGGATTCGTCCGGAAAGGTCTCCGCCGTTCCGCTCGAGCGGTATGTCTGACGTCAGGCGGAACGTCTGCCCCCTGTGCTCGACGAGCCAGCCCAGACGACCGCGCGAGGCGATCCGCGGGGCCTTGCGGCCATAGTCGGGCCTCGGTCGGTAGTGGACATCCACCTCCGGCGTGCCGTCGAGCGCCTCCACGAGCCGCAGGATCTCCCGCTGCGGCTGCAGCGTCCGGTCGGTGGGGATCGGCATGAAATCGACCAGGCGGAACCGACCGTCCGCGGTCGTGAACAGCGTTTCGAGGATCGCCGTGTCGTCGAGATAGCGTCGGCTCGTCCGTGCCTGGGACGCCGATCCGATACTGAACGCTCCGCCGCGCTCGCGGTCGAGTATGGCGGCAAAGACCGACGGACTCGCATAGTCGGGCCAGCAGAGCCATTCGATCGCCCCCGCCCTGGAGACGAGAGCCGACGAACGCGAATCCCCGATGAGCGCGTAGTCGCCTATGGGAGGAAAGGCCGCTTCCGACACCTGTACTCCTGCTCGTACGGTACCGACTCGAAACGGCGGCCGGCGAGCGAGGGTTCCGGGAAGAACCGCGCCAGCCGATCCGCGTCAGCGGGTCCGCTCGTTCTCAAACCTCCGTGAAGCCAGGAGCCGTTACGAATCGCATTAGCGGAACGTATCACTCTGGCAGACACGCAGCAGGACAGCGTCAGTGACACCCTGGACGGACCGCAGCGGACAGTTCTCCGCGCTCAAATCGCTCACCTTCGTGGGCCTCTTCCTCCCCGCGATGTGGATCGCCTGGTCGTTCTGGAGCGGCGGGCTCGGTGCGCGGCCGATCATGGCGGCTATCCACGAGACCGGAGACTGGACGGTGCGTTTCCTGCTCCTCTCCCTCGCGGTCACGCCGTTGCGCCGGATCGGGAAATGGCCGCGCCTTGTCCTGGTGCGGCGCATGATCGGCCTCGCCGCCATGGCCTATGCCCTTCTGCACCTGATGCTCTACGCGGCGGAGCTGAAGTTCGACATTCCGAGGGTGGCGTCGGAGATCGTGCTGCGGATCTACCTGACCATAGGGTTCGTCGCGCTGGTCGGCCTCGCCCTGCTCGGCGCGACGTCGACCGATCGGGCCGTCCGGCGCCTCGGGCGGAATTGGGGACGGCTGCACCGGGCGGTTTACGGGATCGGCGTGCTGGCGCTGCTGCACTTCTTCATGCAGTCGAAGCTCGACGTGACCCAGGCGACCCTGATGACCGGGCTGTTCTATCTCGCCGTCGGTTATCGCGTCGCCGACTGGCGGGGCTTCCGATCGACGCTGCCGGTTCTCGCCGTGGTGGCGGTCGGCGCCGCGATGGCGACGGCCCTGACCGAGGTCGGCTGGTTCGCCGCCGCCACGGGCGTCGATCCGGTGCTCATCCTCGCGGCGAACTTGGACTTTTCCTATTCCGTCCGACCTGTCTGGTGGGTTCTGGGGGCGGGAACGCTGATCGCGCTGGTGCCGCTGCTCAGGCGGCGCGATGCCGAGACGCCGGTGCGGCGCCGGCGGCCGCCGGGGCTGGTGGCGGGAGGTCCGGCGGACGAGCACGGCTGACCCGCCGCGACGGTCGAGGGTTCAGGCGGTCACGCCCCGTCGTTCGCCGGTGCGGCAGCCTGGGTCTCGACCGGCAGTCGTACCTGGACGCGCGTCCCGTGGCCTGGCGTGCTGTTGATGACGATCTGCCCGTCGTGAAGTGCGATCAGCCGGCTGGCGAGCGACAGACCGATGCCGCACCCCTCGAATTTGCGGTCGAGGCCCGCATCGAGCTGGCTGAACGGTTCCAATGCGACGGCGACATCCTCCGGCCGCATTCCGATGCCGGTGTCGGCGACGACCACCGTCAGCCGATCCCGGACGTCCGGCGAAACGGTGACCGTGACGTGGCCGTTCGGTGCGAACTTTATCCCGTTGGCGACCAGACTGGCGAACGCCTGCTGCAGGCGCAGGGGGTCGCCCCGCAGCGACGGCAACGCCTCGGGCGCATCCAGCCCGAGGGTGACGTTGTTCGCCCGCGCAGTTTGGCGGGCCTGGGACAGGACGGCAGACAGGATCCGACGAATGTCCAGGACCTGGGTGCTCAGCGTAAGGTGGCCCGTGTCGAGCCGTGCGAGGTCGAGGACTTCGTTGATGATCTTGATCAGATGCTCGCCGGACTCGGCGATCAGGCGGAGGTACACCGCGTTGCTCTCGGAAATCTCGCCGGCCAGGCCGGCCAGCATCAGCTGCGAGAAGCCGATGATCGCATTCAGCGGGGTGCGCAACTCGTGGCTCATCGTCGCCAGGAACTGCGTCTTCGACAGGTTGGATGCCTCTGCGGCTTCGATGGAGTGGCGCAGGACCGCCTCGCGCTGCTTCGTCGCCGTAATGTCGAGCCGGAGCCCGACCCGGCCACCCTCCCGGGTAACGCGTTCCTGGAATCGCACCCAGCGGCCATCGGCGAGTTCGATTTCCTCCACACCGTCGGGTGCCCGATGATAGGTCAGCCGGTCGGCGATCCACGCCTCGCGATCCGTGTCCGGCGGCAGCTTGAACAGGCCCTGCGACACCGCCGTTCGCAGCAGGTGCTCGTACTGCGCTCCCTCCAGAAGGTCGACCGCTATTCCTGAATAGAGAGTCCGCACCCGCTCGTTGACAGCCACCAGGCGGTCCTCGGCGTCGAACAGTGCGAAGCCTTCCGGCAGGGCGTCGATGGCGTCCTCGAGGCGCTCCCATGCCCTGGTCGCCTCGTTTCGAGCCTCGATCAGTGCGCGTTCGGCGGCCTTCTGCTCGGAGATGTCGCGTGCCATGCCCGTGAAGAACCGGGCGCCGGACGCATCCCGCCACTCGACGACGCGCAGCACCATCGGAAAGGTCGATCCGTCGGCGCGGCATCCCTCGACCTCGCGTCGGAAGCCGATGACACGGCGCTCTCCAGTCGCACGGTAGCGCTCCAGGTAGCCGGGATGGGCGGAACGATGCGACGGGGGCATCAGAGCCGAGATGTTGCGTCCGATCAGCCTGTCGTGCGGGTGGCCGAACATCTGTTCCGTCGCCGGGTTCGTCGCGTGGATCGTTCCCGCTTCGTCGATCACGATGATCGCGTTGGACGACAGTTCGAGCAGGCCGCGGTACGAGCCCTCGACCAGCGTGTCCGAGAACTGCCGACGTCGCCGCTCCAACTCCTTCGCGACGAGTGTGGCGAGGGTCTCGATGTCGCGCGCCGCCGCGGGCGAGGCGGCGCGTGGCGCGCCATCCAGGACCACGAGCGCACCGATCGCCACGCCTGCCGCGGTACGGATCGGCGCGGCGGCGCAGAAGCGGGCGGGATGCTCCCGCAGGATCGCATCCGATGCGAAACGGGTATCATGCGTCATGTCCGGGACGACGATCGCAGTGTTCGCGTCCATCGCCGCCCGCGCGATGGATCCCGCTGCAGGCAGTTCCTCGGCGGCGAGGCCGACACGTGCCTTGAACCACTGCCGGTCGCCGTCCAGGAATGCGGCGACGGCTATCGCCGCATCGAAGCGACCCGCGGCAAGCGCGACCAGACTATCGAAGGCGGGTTCCGTCGGCGTACCGAGAATTCGGAGCTCGTGGAGCGACCGGCTGCGGTCGTCCGTCATCGCCGGCCCGGAGGCGTCGACTGTGGCGGCCGAGCCTCCGTCCCTCCGAGCCACGATGCCGATAGGATGCGATCGGCCGGGAAACGCACCCGGACGCTGGTGCCTCTGCGGGGGGCACTGTCGATCGTCAGGCTGCCCTGATGGAGTTGAACCAGGGACCGGGTCAGCGGCAGCCCGATCCCGCAGCCCTCGAACCGGCGGTTGAGTCCGCCTTCGACCTGCATGAACGGTTCGAGGGCGATCGGGATGTCCTCTTCGTGCATGCCGATGCCGTGGTCGACGACCCTCAGGTCCAGTCCTCCCGAGGGAGCCGGCGCGAGTTCCACGGAAACCGTGCCGTCCCGCAGGCTGAACTTGACGGCGTTGGAGAGGAGGTTGGTGACGATCTGCTTCAGCCGGAACGAGTCGCCGAGGATCCGGTAATCGGCCGAGGGATGGCAGACGCGGATGGTGATACCCCGGTCGACCGCGGTGCAGCGAACGAGTTCCACCGCCGACGCGATCGTCTCGGAGAGGTTGACCTCCTGTTCCTCCAGCGTGAGGTAGCCGGCTTCGAACCGGGAGAGATCGAGCACGTCTTCGATGATCGACAGCAGGTGCGTGCCGGAACTGCCGATATAGCCGACATAGGCGTGGGCGTTCGTCGAGAGCGGCCCCGCGATCCCGCTCTCCAGGAGCTGCGCGAATCCGAGGATCGCATTCAAGGGCGTGCGCAGCTCGTGGCTCATGTTCGCCAGGAACTGCGATTTCATCCGGCTCGCCTCTTCCGCCGAGTCGCGGGCGAGCCGCAGGGAAGCCTCTGCCCGATTCCGGGCGGTCACGTCAATCAGTCCGCAGAGCGTCAGTTCGCGCTCTTCGAAAACCATCCGGGACTGCACGATCTCGACGTCCATGAGAGAACCGTCGGCCCGCCGGTGGCGCCGCTCGGCTGTCGGGGCTACGGCGTCCGGATCCTCTGTGAGTTCTATGTCGGCGAGACTCATCGCGAGGAACGTCTCGCGGTCGTAGCCGTAGGCCGCGACGGCGGTGTCGTTGACCTCGACGATGCGTCCGGACCGGGGATCGTGCAGCCACATCGGGACCGGATTGCCCTCGAAGAGCAGCTTGAAGGACTCCTCGCGGCGCTTCGATGCGGTGACATCGATGCGGATGCCGACGCGGCCGCCTTCCCGGGTGATCCTGTCTTCGAAGCGGAGCCATCGCCCGCCGGTGAGTTGGACGTCGTCGTGGCCTGCCGGGGCGCGATGGAATGCGAGCCGCTTCTGAACCCAGTCCTCCGGCCTCATGTCATCGGGCAGGACGAAGATGCCCGCCTCGACGAACGTCCGGAGCAGCTCTTCGTAACTGGTCCCCGGAGTCAGGAGATGGGAGAGGGTGGGATACAGCGATCTGGCCCCGGCATTGCAGACCACCAGCCTGTCTTCGGCGTCGAAGAGGCCGAAGCCGCCGGGGAGGACTTCGATGGCCTCTTCCAGCCGGAGGTGCGCCTGCTCGGCGGCGGCGCGGGCTGCATCCGTCTCCCGCTTCGAGGCCGCGAGCGCTCTTTCCGCCTCGTTGCGGGCCGTCAGGTCGCGTATCACCAGCGTCGTGAACTGGCGGCCCCGACTGTCGTGCCAACGGTTCACGTGGAGTTGGACCGGCACGTCGGACCCGTCGGCTCGGCGCCCCCGAAGCTTCATGGTCTCGTCGGCGCCTGTCGCCGCGCCATCGTTCGCGGGTGTGGCGACGAGATCGGGAAGCAGCAGGCGAACGGCCGCACCCTGGAGACTGTCCGCGTCGCGTTTGAAGATCATCTCGGTGGCGGGATTGGCTGACACGATCGCTCCATCGGTATCGACCACCACGATGCTGGCGGCTGCCGATTCCACGATGTCGCGATAGCGCACTTCGGTCGTGGCGTGGCGCATCATCGCCACGCGCTGTTCCATCAGATCGGCGACGATGGCGGCGAAATCGGCCAGATCGTGCCTATCCGGCTCGTCGAAACCCGGCCGAGGGGCGTGATCCAGCACGCACAGCGCCCCGACGCGATGACCGTTGCTGAGCGTGAGGGGCGCGCCGGCATAGAATCGGATGCCGGATGTCCCACGCACGAGCGGGTGGTCGGAGAACCGTCGATCCAGCGTCGCGTCCGGGACGACCATGACCGCGTCGCTGGCGATGGTGTGGACGCAGAAGGCTTCGGACGCCGGGGTTTCCTGCTGTGCAAAGCCGACCCGCGCCTTGAACCACTGCCGGTCGCCGCCGATCAGGCTTATCAGCGCGACCGGCGCGCTGAAGCGGCTCGCCGCCAAGCGGACGATGCGGTCGAAGCGCTCTTCGGTCTCCGACCCGACGATCTCCAGATCGTCGAGGGCCCGCTCACGGCGGACCTCGATGGCGTCGCTTCTCATGACATCTCGGTTTGGTGACAAAACTCATTGCGATTCAGCGTTCTGCATATTTTCGCCAAATCCAGTGCCCCGCATCGGCGAAACCCGCTTGTGGCACCATAGGACCTCACTTGCTTCCGTGAGGTTAAGACTCGAACGCCACCGACATAAAAGCGTCAGAGGCACAAGACAATTTGGAATTTAGGTGAATTTGGATGTTCGCGAGTGGTGCGCTGCCAACTGGCAATGGCCGAGCAACGACGCGCGCCGGCCGCACATCCATTACCAGTGGCTTCCGATCGGAACCAGATCGATTTCATCGAGAGCCGGGCGGCCGGAACCCGTGCCGCCACCCTGGCAACAGACGGCGGATAAACCGTCGCGACGGCGGGCCGTAGGGCCCGCCGCGGGCAAGGGCCGGATCAGCCCTTCTTGAGAAGCGTTGCCGCCTCGACCGCGGCGTAGGTCAGGATGCCGTCGCAGCCCGCCCGCTTGAAGGCCAGCAGGCTCTCCATCATCACCCGGTCGTAGTCGAGCCAGCCCTGGGCCGCGGCGGCCTTCAGCATCGCGTACTCGCCACTGACGTTGTAGGCGAAGGTCGGCACCGCGAACTTGTCCTTCACGCGGCGGATGACGTCGAGATAGGGCAGGCCGGGTTTGATCATGACCATGTCGGCGCCCTCGGCGAGATCGAGCGCCACTTCGCGCAGGGCCTCGTCGGTGTTCGCCGGGTCCATCTGGTAGGTCTTCTTGTCGCCGGCGCCGAGGAAGCCGGCCGAGCCCACGGCATCGCGGAACGGGCCGTAGAAGCCCGAGGCGTATTTCGCCGCATAGGACATGATGCGGACATGCTCGAAGCCGTTCGCGTCGAGCGCATCGCGGACGACGCCGACGCGGCCGTCCATCATGTCGGACGGCGCGATGACGTCGCAGCCGGCGGTCGCCTGGGCGAGCGACTGCTTGATCAGGGCGTCGAGGGTCTCGTCGTTGACGACGTAGCCGTCACGGATCAGCCCGTCCTGGCCGTGGCTGGTGAACGGGTCGAGCGCCACGTCGCAGATCACGCCGACGTGCGGGAAGGCGGCCTTGACCGCCGACACGGCGCGGCAGACGAGATTGTCGTAGTTCCAGGCTTCCTCGGCTTCCGGCGACTTCAGCCGCTCGTCGACGACCGGGAAGATGGCGATGGCGGGAATGCCGAGTTCGGCGGCTTCACCCACGGCGTCGACCAGCCGGTCGATCGAATGGCGCGCAATCCCGGGCATGGAGGGAATGGGGGAGGACTTCGCGTTGCCCTCCTGCACGAAGACCGGCCAGATCAGGTCGTCGACGCTGAGCCTGTTCTCGGCGACGAGACGGCGCGTCCACGGGTCGCGGCGGTTCCGGCGCATGCGCACGCGCGGAAACTGCCCGGTCGGGCGAACCTCGCCGCGAACGGTGTTCTCGTGCGTCTGTGCGTCGGCGACGTCTTTCAGAAGCTTGACCATGTCTGTCCGGCCGCGTCCGTTCGTGCAGATTTATCGTCGGATAGTATGAAATCGGGCAGGTGCCTGCAATCGAACCCGTTGTCGCAGGTGACGCACCTTCCATCCGAGGGGATGATGGATTGGTTAACGCATGGCGGACGGCGCGGCCCGCCCGCTTGCGAGGGCCGGTCCGGCCGGTATGATCGTAGTTCCCGCCCACAGCGTGATGTCGAGGATATGGATTTCAGCCTGGCCGAAGAGCAGCAGGCGTTTCGCGAAACGGCCCGGCAGTTCGCGGCGGAGCAGCTGGCGCCCCAGGCCGCCGATTGGGACGAGAAGTGCGTATTTCCCGTGGAAACCCTGCGCGCCGCGGCGGCCCTCGGTTTCGGCGGGATTTATGTACGCGACGACGTCGGCGGCTCGGGCCTGGGCCGGCTCGATGCGGCGCTGATCTTCGAGGAGCTCTCGGCCGGCTGCACCTCGACCGCCGCCTACCTGTCGATCCACAACATGGCCGCCTGGATGATCGACGTGCGCGGCAGCGAGGAGCAGCGGGCGCGCTGGCTGCCGGGCCTGACCGCGATGGACCTGCTGGCCAGCTATTGCCTGACGGAGCCGGGAGCCGGTTCGGACGCGGCGGCGCTGAAGGCGCGGGCCGAGCGCGACGGCGACCATTACGTCCTCAACGGCGTGAAGGCCTTCATCTCCGGCGCCGGTGCCACCGACCTCTACGTGTGCATGGTGCGGACGGGGGAGCCGGGGCCGAAGGGCGTCTCCTGCATCGTCGTCGAGAAGGACACGCCAGGGCTGAAGTTCGGCAAGCCGGAGCGGAAGATGGGCTGGAACAGCCAGCCGACCGCCATGGTGATCTTCGAGGACTGCCGCGTTCCCGTCGCCAACCGGCTCGGCGAGGAAGGCGAGGGGTTCCGCATCGCGATGCGCGGCCTCGACGGCGGCCGGATCAACATCGCCGCCTGCTCGCTGGGCGCGGCCGGCGCGGCGCTCGCCGCCGCCCGAAGCTATCTCGGCGAGCGCGAGGCCTTCGGCCGCAAGCTTGCGGACTTCCAGGCCCTGCAGTTCGACATCGCCGACATGGGCACGATGCTGGAGGCGTCGCGGCTGATGGTCTGGCGTGCCGCCGCCGCCCTGGACGCCAAGGACCCGGAAGCGACGCTGCACTGCGCGATGGCGAAGCGCTTCGCCACGGATGCGGGCTTCGACATCTGCAACAAGGCGCTGCAGCTGCATGGCGGCTACGGCTACCTGAAGGATTTCCCGCTGGAGCGCTACGTGCGCGACACCCGCGTCCACCAGATCCTCGAGGGCACCAACGAGATCATGCGGGTGATCATCGCGCGGCGATTGCTGGCACAGTGACGGAACGGGGTAGGGACGTTGAGTAGCGAAGACATCGGGTTCGAGGTCGCCGGCGGGCTCGGGATCGTCACGTTGAACCGGCCGAAGGCGCTGAACGCGGTCACGCTGGAGATGGTGCACGCGCTCGACGCGCAGCTGCGGCAGTGGGAAGGCGACGACGGCGTCCTCGCCGTCATGATCCACTCGACCACCGAGCGCGCGTTCGCCGCGGGCGGCGACATCCGGCGCCTCTACGACGCCGGCCGGTCGCGCGACCGCTACACGGCCGACTTCTTCCGCGACGAATACACGCTCGACTGGCGGATCTTCCATTATCCGAAGCCCTATGTCGCGCTGATGAGCGGCGTGACCATGGGCGGCGGCGTCGGCATCTCGATCCACGGCTCGCACCGGGTCGTGACCGAGGCCACCGTCTTCGCCATGCCCGAGACAGGCATCGGCTTCTTCCCCGACGTCGGCGCCACCTATTTCCTGCCGCGTCTGCCGGGGGCGCTCGGCGTCTACCTGGCCATGACCGGCGCGCGCCTCGGCGGCGCCGATTGCGTCTACGCCGGCATCGGCACCCACTACATGCCGAGCGAGCGCCTGCCGCAGCTGGCGTCGAACCTGCTGGCGCCGAACTTTCCCGCCGACGACCTGGAGGCGGCGCACGCCGCGGTCACCGTCGCGATCGAGCGCCTGTCCGAGAATGCCGGCACCGCACCGATCGAGGTGCACCGGCGGGTGATCGACGCCTGTTTCTCGGCCGACACCGTCGAGGAGATCCTGGACCGGCTGGACGCCGACGGGGGTGCCTGGGCGGCGAAAGCGGCAGCAACCATGCGCCGCCGCTCGCCGCTCGCCCTGAAGGTGGCGCGGGAGCAGGTCCGGCGCGGCGCGCGCCTGGACCTGGATGCGTCGCTGGCACTGGAGTTCCGGGTAAGCCAGGCCTTCATGGCCGGCCACGACTTCTTCGAAGGGGTACGCGCGACCATCCTCGACAAGGACAACGCGCCGCGGTGGAACCCGGCGCGGCTGGAGGACGTGACGCAGGACATGGTCGATGCCTGCTTCGCGCCGCTGGACGAAGAGCTGCGCTTCCCGCCGACCGGTTTCGGCCCGCACGGCCCCGACGCGCTTTAGCCGTCGCACACGACATCAGGGAGACACGAACATGACGGCGATCGGATTCATCGGCCTCGGCAACATGGGCGGGCCGATGGCGCGCAACCTGCTGAAGGCGGGCCACGCCCTGAAGGCGTTCGACCTGAGCGCCGCGGCACTCGACGCGGCCGTTCAGGCGGGCGCGACGAAAGCATCCGGGCTCGCCGATGCGGTGGCCGATGCCGAGATCGTCGTCACCATGCTGCCGGCCGGGCCCCATGTCCGTCAGGCCTATCTGGGCGAGGGGGGCATCCTCGGCGCCGCACGGAAGGGGGCGCTGCTGATCGACTGCTCGACCATCGACGTCGGGACGGCGCGCGAGGTTTCGGCGGCGGCCGAGACGGCCGGGTTCGCCATGGTCGATGCCCCCGTCTCCGGCGGCGTGGGCGGTGCCGAAGCGGCGACGCTCACCATGATGGTCGGCGGGACGGAGGCGGCGTTCGCGCGGGCGCGGCCGGTCCTCGAGGCGATGGGCAGGACCGTGGTGCATTGCGGCGGGCCGGGGAATGGCCAGGCCGCCAAGATCTGCAACAACATGCTCCTCGGCATCTCGATGATCGGGACCTGCGAAGCCTTCGCCCTGGCCGAAAAACTCGGCCTCGACCATCAGAAGCTGTTCGACGTGGCCTCGAAGTCGTCCGGCCAGTGCTGGTCCGTCACGACCTATTGCCCGGTTCCCGGACCGGTCCCGACATCGCCGGCGAATCGCGACTACCAGGCCGGCTTCACCGCCGACATGATGGTGAAGGACCTGCGCCTCGCACAGGATGCCGCCCAGAAGTCGGGTGCGGCGACCCCGCTCGGCGCGGCGGCACAGGCGCTCTATTCGCTCTACACCGGCTCGGGGCACGGTGCGGCCGACTTCTCCGGTATCATTCGCATGCTGCGCGGCGAAAGCTGATCCGCCGCCATCCCTTGCAACCGCCGTTAACGATGCCATCCTCTTGATAGCAGCCCAATCCGGCGCAAAGTCGAGGCGATCATTCAGCGGATTTTAACGGTCTCCCTCGAAACATTGGGCCAATGCCGTACCTCCCCGTGGGGGAGCCGAACCGGAATGAGGGCACAGTGCTTCAGGCTTATCTCGAATCGATTTCCCTCATCGAGCGTCTGCACCGTCAGTTCCTCGACGTTGTGAAGGCGGAGCTCGACGGGCTCGGCATCCATGACATCAACAACGTGCAGGCGCTGATCCTCTTCAATATCGGCGACGAGGAACTCACCGTCGGGGAACTGACGCTCCGCGGCTACTATCTCGGCTCGAACGTCTCCTACAACCTGAAGAAGATGGTCGAGAACGGCTATATCGCCCAGGAGCGATCGCCGCACGACCGGCGCTCGGTGCGGATCCGCCTCTCGGCCAAGGGCGTCGAACTGTGGAAGCGGATCAACGAGATGTTCCAGCGCCACGCGGCCACGCTCGCCGACGAGCATGCCGACGGTAAGCGGATCGCCGAGGCGAACGAGACGCTGAAGCTGATGGAGCAGTTCTGGCTCCGCGCGGCCGTTTCGGCACCGCGCCAGGACGCTCGGAGCTTCGGTGCGGGTCTGCGCGCCGAGGGGGCGAGCTACGCGAGCGCCGGCGGCTGAGCCGGATCGCAGGCGCGCCAATCAAGGTGCGACGGTCACAGGCGCGACCGCGCCGTCTCGAGTGCACGCCGGAGTTCCTGGGCCTCGCTGAGCGCCGCCCGGATCTCGCGTTCCAGTCGCGCCCGCTCGGCGGGTTGATCCGCAGCCTGGAGCGCGGTCTCCAGGGCGGCGAGGTCGCCCTCGATATCCCAAACCGCCATCTCCCGGTGCCGGACCTCCTCCTCCCAATAGCCGTCGAGGGCGAAGGTCCGCTTGGCCCATTCCGTCTCGCGCACGCCGGCGGCGGCGAGAAGGACGGTCAGGACGGCGAGCTTGATCTTGTGCGAGCGGGTCAGGGCCATGGGGTCTCGAAAGGGTTGAGCTGAGGCGATGTGGTTGCGGCGGTGCCGCAGTGCGAGCCGTCCGAACAGCGCACCGCGATTTCGCTTGAATGCTCGCGCGGGTGGTGCGATCTCATCGTCCGCGCAGTGCCCGCAGAGGCACCGCCCAGGGAAAGGTCACCGAGATCGACCGCCTCGCCCACAGCGTGAACCCCGACGAGGGTGAAGGTTGCGACGCCGGAGGCATCCGGCGCCGCGCGATCGCGCTTCTTTGCCTCCTCGGCCTGCTGCTGCCTATGCTGCCCCTCGCGAACGGGGCGGCGTCGCAGCATGTCGCGGCACTGGCCGCCGATATCTCGGGCGGTCCGCGACTGGAGGTCGATGCGGGGTCCGCCGACCAGCCGGCGATGCTGGGCAAGCTTCTCTCGATCGATTCCGGCGACACCAAACGCATCGTCGGGGGCGGCAAGCCCGTCCTGCCGCCATGCGCGGCCACGGCGCTGGCCTGGGGCGAGTCGACGATCGCTCCGATCCTGTCCTGGCCCGAAGTCGCGATCGCCGACAGCGGCATCCGCCGCGGCGACCGCAGCCCGACCGGCCCGCCCTTAGTCACCGCCTGACGGCTTCGGCCGTTCCGGTGCCGCCGCCCTGTAGCGGCGCGCACCTCTCTTCCGACATCGGTTCCCTCCGCGCCTGAGCCGCCACGCCTCCGCGTGTCCGGTACGGCGCGCAGTCGGAGAAGGCTCTCGTGGCTTTTCACGGCATCCGCTTCGTGCCCGACGGCACGAAGATCGACTTCGTGCGTCAGCGCTTCGTCGCTTTCGCATTCACCGGCCTGCTGCTGCTCGTGACCGTCGTGTCGCTGGCGGTGCAGGGCCTCAATCTCGGCATCGACTTCAAGGGCGGCGTGCTCATGGAGGTCGCCTCTCCGGCGCCCGTGAACATGGCCGACCTGCGCGGCCGGCTCGACGGTCTCGGCCTCGGCGAGGTCGACCTGCAGCAGTTCGGCTCGCCCAATCAGGCGCTGATCCGCGTCCAGGCCCAGGAGACGGAGGAGGCTTCCAAGGCCGCCGTCGACTCCATTCGCCAGACCCTCGGCGACAGCTGGGAGTATCGCCGCGTCGAACTGGTCGGTCCCAAGGTCGGGGGCGAGCTGTTCCAGGACGGGGTCACCGCCACCGTGCTCGCCGTGCTCGCGATCGGCGTCTACGTCTATTTCCGCTTCGAGTGGCAGTTCGCCGTTTCGGCCCTGCTGGCCACCGGGCACGACGTGCTCATAGCGCTCGGGCTGTTCTCGGTCCTGGGCCTCGACTTCAACCTGACCGCCGTGGCGGCGCTGCTGGCACTGGCCGGCTACTCGGTGAACGACACGGTCGTGGTGTTCGACCGCATCCGGGAGCTCCTGCGCCGGCAGAAGAACCCGGACATGGCGGCGATCATCAACCTGAGCATCAACGAGACGCTCGCCCGTACGGTCCTGACCAGCGGCACGACGCTCCTGGCGGTGCTGCCCTTGCTGCTGTTCGGCGGCAGCACGCTGTTCAACTTCAGCCTGGCGGTGTTCTGGGGCGTGCTGATCGGCACCTTCTCGTCGGTCTATGTCGCCGGCGCGCTGCTGCTCTACCTGCCGGCGATCCGGCGCGCCGAGGTGCCGACGGCGGCCGCGAGCGAACCGGGAGCAGTCGCGCTCGCCGCCAAGACCGGCGACGCTGCCGGCGGATCGCGGCCATGACCGCGGCGGTCGTTCCGGTGGCCGTGCCGGCGGCGGGCCACGACGAGCGGATCTCCGACATCCTGCTGCGCGCGGTCGGCAGCGACGGCGGCGGCAAGATCAGCGTCGGCGAGATGAACGCCGCGTTGGGCGACCGTGCCTTCGGCATCGTCGTGCTGGCCCTCGCGCTTCCGAACTGCGTGATCGCGCCCCCGGGCTTCGGTGGCGTCACGGGTGTCCTCATGGCGCTGTTCGCCGGCCAGCTGGCGTCCGGCTGCGATCGGCCGCGACTGCCGGCCTGGGTCGAGCGCAAGCGCTTCGACCGGGCGGGGTTCGCCCGGATCGTGCGGTCGGCGCTTCCGTCGCTGCGGCGGTTCGAGCGGATTTCCCGGCCGCGGCTCGCGGGCCTCGTCCACGGCCGCGCGGAGCGGTGGGTCGGCGGCTACATGGTCGTCCAGGCCATCATCGTCGCCCTGCCGATACCCTTCGCCAACTGGCTGCCGGGCGTGGCGCTCGCCCTCATGGCCGCCGGTCTCATCGAACGCGACGGGGCGGCGGTGCTCGCGGGGATTGCGATGGGGATCCTCGGGATCGCCGCCGCGGTCTTGGTGACGGGAGGCTTCGTTGCCGGCGCCATGGCCCTGGCGGGCCTGACGGGAGGCTGACGTGGACCCCTCTCTGCAACTGCAAGGAATGAAACCCGCATTGTCGGACGCGATGGAGCGATCCCGCCGGGCCCCTGTCGCCACCGGGGCGGGAAGAGACGTCGCGCGCAGGACGAAGCAACGCCGCAGCGGTCGCCGTGGCTGGAGGAGCACCGAGATATGAGTACGCCCGTGAAGTCGTCTCCGGCCGATGCCCCGCGCATCGATCCCGATACGGGACAGATACTGCCCAGCGTTGCCGAGACGCTGGAGATGGCCGGCGAGGAGGAGCTGCGCCGCTATCGGAAGATCGGTCCCGTCTGGACCAGGATGTTCCAGGCGGTAGCGATCGTCGCGACCTTCCTGGCGATCAACCAGATGTTCAATCTGGGTCTGTTCGTCGACTACGTCCTGATCGACAACCGTTACCTCTACATGATCGCGGCGATCCTGCTGCCGTTCGTCTTCATCGTCTTCCCGCTGCGCGAGAACCGCAGCGAGGACAGGGTGCCATGGTACGACATCGCCGCCGCGGTCGTGACCTTCCTCCTGCTCTGCTACTTCGTCTACTTCGCGGACCGCATTCTCGAGGAGGCGTGGGAATACCGGGCGCCGACCCATGCGATCGTGGCCAGCGTCCTGCTGTGGCCGCTGCTGCTCGAGGCGGGGCGCCGGACCGGCGGTCCCGTCGTCTTCTGGATGGCGCTGATCCCGTCGCTCTATCCGGTGTTCGCGCACCTGATCCCGGACCCGCTCGGCGGCGTGAACCAGGATTTCTGGACGACCGCCGGCTTCCACATGATGAGCGTCGAGAGCCTGCTCGGCCCGCCGTTCCAGGCGCTCGCGCTGCTGGTCTTCGGCTTCCTCATCTTCGGCGTCGCCATGCAGTACACCGGCGCCGGCGTGTTCTTCATCAACATCGCCTTCGCGCTGCTCGGTCACGTCCGTGGCGGCTCCGCCAAGGTCGCAATCTTCGCCTCCGCCCTGTTCGGTTCGATGAGCGGCAGCGTCGCCTCCAACGTGCTCACCACCGGCTCGATGACCATTCCGGCCATGAAGAAGGCCGGATTCGCCCCGACTCATGCCGCGGCGATCGAGGCCTGCGCCTCCACGGGCGGCGCGCTGATGCCGCCCGTGATGGGCGCCACGGCCTTCGTCATGGCCTCGTTCCTCGGCGTCTCCTATGCCGAGGTGGCGATCGCCGCGGCGCTGCCGTCGATCCTCTACTATCTCGGCCTGTTCATGCAGATCGACGCCTATGCCGCCAAGCACAAGCTGACCGGCATGAAGCGTTCGGAACTGCCCGGCCTCTGGCAGACGCTGAAGGACGGCTGGTACTACTGCGCCGCCTTCGGCGTGCTTCTGTGGATGCTGCTGTTCCTGCAGCGCGAACAGACCGCGCCGTTCTACGCGACGCTCATCCTGCTGGTGATCAACCAGTTCTCGTCCAAATATCGGATGAATGCGGCCGGCTTCGGCAAGTTCGTCTATGGCTGCGGCCTGCTCTTCGTCGAACTCGCCGGATTCCTGGCACCGATCGGCCTCGTCATCGGCGGCCTTACCGTCACCGGCATGGTCGGCACCCTGACCAACGACCTCGTCTTCATCGCCGGCGGCAGCACGCTGCTGCTACTGATCATGGGCGCGATCACCAGCTTCATCCTGGGTCTCGGGCTGACGACCACGGCCTGCTACATCTTCCTGGCGGTCATCCTGGCCCCGGCGCTGGAAAAGGCCGGCCTCGACCGCATGGCCGTGCACATGTTCCTGCTCTACTGGGGCACGATCTCGTTCATCACACCGCCGGTCGCGATCGCGTCGACCATCGCCGCGGGCCTCGCGCAGGCGCCGCAGTGGCGCTCGGGCATCGAGTCGATGAAGTTCGGCGTGATCCTGTACTTCGTGCCCTTCTTCTTCATCTACAACTCGGCCTTGATGCTGAACGCCCCGCTCGACGAAATCATCCTCGTCGCGACGACGGCGGTCATCGGGGTCCTCTTCATCGCCGCTGCCCTTCAGGACTACCTGATCGGCTTCGGCACGCTGGGATCGGGACCCCTCGGCATCTTTGGCCGTGCGCTGGTGATGCTGGGCGGGGTGGCGATGGCCGCTCCTCCTGGGACCGGCGGACTCGGGTTCTACCAGCTTACGGTAGCGTCGTTCGTGGCGATGGCGTGCGGCCTCGGCGTCTGCTGGCTCGCCCGCAGGTCAGCGGCGCTCCGCGTCTCCAACGTCTGACGCACGAGGGAAGCCCCGAGGCCGGCCTTGCCGGCCCCGGGGCCCCGCCGTGATCAAGAAACACACGTTTCCCCGCACTCATCATCAACCGGACACGCAGGCGCTCCAATGTATCTCGTCCTCGGGATCGTCTTCATCGTCGCGAGCTTCTATCTCCTGAACTGGGCGCGCGCCCGCAACGGCGTGGCGAAGCCCGTGCTCGCAAACAGCGAGATGGCCGGCGGTGCCGCCGTGATCGCCATCATCGTCACGTTCTCGGTCGGTATCACGCTCGCGATCATGCAGTTCACCGGCTGAGTTGTAGCCGACATCACGCCCGCGTCCCTTCTCGGGGTGGACGCGGGCGGCGACGTTGGGATAACGATGCGCCACCCGCGCCGATGCGGGAGCCGTCCGCTACGGAGGCAGCCATGGCCATCGTCGTTACCGGGACCGCTCGCACGCCGCCCCAGGCGATCAGTGCCGCTGACCTCGCGGCAGCGGTCGACAAGCATCGCGCCTGGCTTCTAGCGCTGTCGGCAACCGGGACGCCGCCGCCAGGACCGGTGCAGCTCCGGGGGCTGGATCTCCGCGGTGTCCAGCTTCCGGGGGCCGACCTCCGCTGGGCCAATCTGAGCCGCGCCATCGCAGCCCAGGTTGACCTGTGCGATGCGCGGCTCTCCCACACCTATTTCTTCAGGGCGGATCTGGACGGGGCCCTCCTGCGCAAGGCCAACCTGTCCAAGGCCGTGCTGATCTGCGCGAACCTGGAGAAGGCCGACCTGTCCGGCGCCTGTCTGCGCAAGGCCGACCTGGAGGAGGCCAACTGCCGCAAGGCGCAGATGGGTGGCGCCGACCTGCATAAGGCCAATATGGAAGCCGCCTGCTTCGCCAAGGTGATCCTCGACGGCGCGCGCCTCACGCAGGTCTATTTCGTCGGCGGCGACTTCGAGAAGGCGAGCCTGATCGGCGCCGACCTGACGGGCGCCGACCTCCGGCGCACCAATCTGCGCCGCGCCGACCTGACGCGTGCCGTCCTGAAGGACGCGCGGCTCGAGGCGGCGCGCCTGTATCAGGCGCGGCTCGACGGCGCCAAGTGCACCGGCGCCGATTTCGGCCGGGCGGTCTGCATCGGCGCCAGCATGAGGAACGTCGATCTCGCCGGTGCCAACCTGCGCGGCGCTGAGTTCTCGGGCGTCGACCTGGAGGGTGCGATCCTGACCGGCGCGGTGCTGGCCGAGGCCGACCTGCACGACGTCAACCTGCACGGCGCGCATCTCGACGGCGCCGACCTGCGCCGGGTCGACCTGCGGCTCGTCCGCGGCCTGACCGCGTCGCAGCTGGAGCGCGCCGTGACCGACGAGACGACGCGTTTGCCGGCCTCCGCCTGAAGGGTATACAGTCCCTGCTTCAGCGGTACGGCAGGGGAGTATTGGCGGTGGATACGGCAGGCAATTCCGCGGCGAGCCGCGACAAGGCATACCTGATGCACCCGATGACGAACCTGAAGCGTCATCTGGAGATCGAGCCGACCGTGGTGACCGGCGGCAAGGGCATCTACGTCTACGACGACACCGGCAAGGAATATATCGAGGGCCTCGCCGGCCTCTGGTGCACCTCGCTCGGTTTCGGCGAGGAGCGGCTGGTCGAGGCCGCCGCGCGCCAGATGCGCCAGCTGCCCTACTATCACCAGTTCCGCGGCATGGGGCACCATGTCGGCATCGACCTCGCCGAGAAGCTGCTGTCGATCGCGCCCGCAGGCATGTCGAAGGTCTTCTTCGCCAATTCGGGTTCCGAGGCGAACGACACGATCCTGAAGCTGATCTGGTACTACAACAACGCGCTCGGCCGGCCGCAGAAGAAGAAGGTCATCGCGCGGATCAAGGGCTATCACGGCACGACGCTGGCCGCGGCCAGCCTCTCCGGCCTGCCGCACATGCACAAGGCCTTCGACCTGCCGATGCCGGGCATCCTCCACACCGACTGCCCGCACTATTACCGCTTCGGCAAGGACGGCGAGAGCGAGGAAGAGTTCGCCACGCGCATGGCGGACAGCCTGGAGAAGATGATCCTGGAGGAGGGGCCGGACACGGTCGCCGCCTTTTTCGCCGAGCCGATCATGGGTGCCGGCGGCGTCATCACCCCGCCGAAGACCTATTTCGAGAAGGTCCAGGCGGTCCTGAAGAAGTACGACGTGCTCTTCGTCGCCGACGAGGTGATCTGCGGCTTCGGCCGGACGGGCAAGATGTTCGCCACCGAGACCTACGACCTGAAGCCGGACTTCATGACGGTCGCGAAGGCGCTCTCGTCGGCCTACCTGCCGATTTCCGGCGTGATGATGAGCCAGGAGGTGTTCGACGGCATCTCCAAACAGTCGGGCGAGGTCGGCGTACTCGGCCACGGCTTCACCTACAGCGGCCATCCGGCCGCCGCGGCGGTGGCGCTGGAGACGCTGAAGATCTACGAGGAGCGCGACATCCTCGGCCACATCGCCTCGATCTCCGGCCGCCTGCAGGACGGCATGCGCAAGTTCGCCGGCCATCCGCTGGTCGGCGAGGTACGCGGCATCGGCCTGATCGGCGCGATCGAACTGGTCAAGGACAAGGCGACGCACGAGTCGTTCGACCCGAAGGACGGCATCGGCGCCTTCTGCCAGGACCGGGCGCAGGAGCACGGCCTGATCACCCGCGGCATGGGCGACAGCCTCGCCTTCTGCCCGCCGCTGATCATCACCGCGGCCGAGATCGACGAGATGCTGAGCCGCTTCGGCAAGGCCCTCGACGACACCGCCGCCATGGTCGACCAGAAGAAGCTCGCCAAGGTCGCTTGAGCTGTCACCCCTCGTGCTTCGAGACGCCGCCTTCGGCGGCTCCTCAGCACGGGGTTCCGGAATGCACCAATAGGAACGCCTCGTCCTGAGGAGGGCCGAAGGCCAGTCTCGAAGGGCGGGGCGTTCCGGTCCCTACGCTCAACGAACAAGAACACGTCTAGCCGCAGAGGTTCCGATGCCCGAGACACTCCACCACTTCGTCAACGGTGCCCGGACGGCGGGTGCTTCCGGGCAGTTCGGCGACGTTTTCGACCCCGCCACCGGCGAGGTGACGAAGCGGGTGCCGATGGCGTCGGCGTCGGACATGGCGGCCGCCATCGCGGCGGCCGAGGCGGCGTTTCCGGCGTGGGCGGCGCAGACGCCGCTGCGCCGGGCGCGGGTCATGTTCAGGTTCAAGGACCTGCTGGAGCGGCATGTCGAGGAACTGATCGACCTGGTCGTGTCCGAGCACGGCAAGGTGCGCGAGGACGCGCGCGGCTCGATCACCCGCGGCATCGAGGTGGTCGAGTTCGCCTGCGGCATCCCGCATTTGCTGAAGGGCGAGTTCAGCGAGAATGTCGGGACATCCATCGACAGCTGGTCGATGCGCCAGCCGCTGGGCGTCTGCGGCGCCATCGCGCCCTTCAACTTCCCCGTCATGGTGCCGCTCTGGACCATCCCGGTGGCGCTCGCCTGCGGCAACACCTTCGTGATGAAGCCGTCGGAGAAGGTGCCGTCGGCCATGCTGCGCATCGCCGAGCTGGCCAAGGAGGCGGGCGTGCCCGACGGGGTGCTGAACGTCGTCAACGGCGGCCGCGAGGCGGTCGACGCGCTGCTCTCCGACCCGCGCGTCGCCTCGATCAGCTTCGTCGGCTCCGAACCCGTCGCGCGCTACGTCTACACGACCGGCACGGCGCACGGTAAGCGCGTCCAGGCGCTGGCCGGCGCCAAGAACCACATGGTCGTGATGCCCGACGCCGACCTCGACCTCGCCGTCGACGGGCTGATGGGTGCGGCCTACGGCTCGGCCGGCGAGCGCTGCATGGCCGTCTCGGTGGCGGTCGCCGTCGGCGGCGCCGGCGATGCGCTGATCGACCGGCTGGTGCCGCGCGTCCAGGGGCTGAAAGTCGGTCCGGGCGGCGATCCGGCCTCCGAGATGGGGCCGCTCGTGACGCGCGAGCATCGCGACAAGGTGTCGGCCTATGTCGACGAGGGCGTGCGCGAGGGTGCGAAGCTGGTGGTCGACGGCCGGGGCCTGAAGCTCCAGGGCTACGAGGGCGGCAACTGGCTCGGCGGCTGCCTGTTCGACGACGTGACGCCGGAGATGAAGATCTACCGCGAGGAGATCTTCGGCCCCGTCCTCTCGGTGGTCCGCGTGCCGGACTTCGAGACGGCGCTGAACCTGACCAACGCGCACAAGTTCGGCAACGGTGCGGCCATCTTCACCCGCGACGGCGACGCCGCGCGCGAATTCTCCAGCCGCGTCGCCGCCGGCATGGTCGGCGTCAACGTGCCGATCCCGGTACCGATGGCCTTCCACAGCTTCGGCGGCTGGAAGGCCTCGCTCTACGGCGACCTGCACGTGCACGGGCCGGACGGCGTGCGCTTCTTCACCAAGCTGAAGACCGTCAGCTCGCGCTGGCCGACCGGCATCCGCAGTGGTGCGGAGTTCAACATGCCGGTGTCGCGGTAGGGACATTCCGCACGGGTACGCAGGACGGAGATCCTGGACAGCCGGCGGAGGGAGGACGGATGGCGCGAGAGATGAGGGCGGCGGTCTTCCGGGGCGTCGGCAAACCGCTCGCGATCGCCGCGCGGGACATGCCGGAAGCCGGGCCCGGCGAGCTGCTGCTGAAGGTCGCCTATTGCGGCATCTGCGGCTCCGACCTCCACGCGACCGACACCGAGAGCTACGGCCTCGCCCTCGGCGCCACCCTCGGCCACGAATTCTCCGGCGAGGTGGTCGCGTCGGGCTCGGCGGACTTCCGCGCCGGCGACCGGATCGCGGTCAACCCGATCCGCGCCTGCGACGACTGCGCGTCGGAGGGCGTATGCCGCGACGGCCTGGGCGCCCTCTGCCCGAACAGCCGCTTCACCGGCCTGTTCGGCCCGGCGCCGGGCGGCTATGCCGAATATGCGACGGTGCGCGCCGCGCAGGCGATCCGCCTGCCGGACGGCGTCTCGCTGCGCGACGGCGCCCTGCTGGAGCCACTCGCCGTGGGCGCGCACGCGGTCGCGGCGGCCGGACCGGTCGAGGGTAGCCGGGTCCTGGTCCTCGGCGCCGGGCCGATCGGCGTCGCCGTCGCGATCATGGCGCGGCTCGACGGTGCCGCCCATGTCGCCATCAGCGAGCCTGCCGCCGGACGCCGCCGGCGCGCCGCGGGTGCCGGCGTCGACCCGGTGCTCGACCCAGCCGCCGGCGACCTCGCGAGACAGTTCGCCGCCGCTGCCGGCCGCGGGCCGGACGTGATCTTCGACTGCGTCGGCAAGTCCGGCCTGCTGCAGCAGTGCATCGAGCTGTCGGGCCCGCGCGGCCGCGTGGTGGTGGTCGGCGTCTGCATGACCGAGGACCGGATGATCCCGCGCGCCGCGCTGAAGAAGGAACTCGCGGTGCGCTGGGTCCTGGCCTACACGGCCGAGGATTTCGACCGCGTGGTCGGCCATATGCGCGCCGGCCGCATCGACGGCGCCAGCCTCGTCTCGTCGGTCATCGGCTTCGCCGAC
Source organism: Constrictibacter sp. MBR-5 (assembly GCF_040549485.1). Taxonomy (NCBI): domain Bacteria; kingdom Pseudomonadati; phylum Pseudomonadota; class Alphaproteobacteria; order Rhodospirillales; family Allostellaceae; genus Constrictibacter; species Constrictibacter sp. MBR-5. The sequence continues at coordinate 305,471 of NZ_JBEPTK010000001.1, read as the reverse complement.
CTGCCGCGCGTCTTCGAGGAGCTGCGCACGCCCAACGACCATCTGAAGGTGCTGATCGACCCGGCGCTGCCGGCCTGAGAAGCGCGCGAGCAGAGAAGATCGCGACCAGACGGGATCGCGGCGACACAGCGGAGGAGGCAGGTAGATGATGACGGGACGGTTCGACGGGAAGGTCGCCGTGGTCACCGGCGGGGCCTCCGGTATCGGCCTCGCGATCGTGCGCCGCTTCCTGCTGGAGGGCGGCCAGGTCGCGCTGTGCGACCTCGATGCCGACAGGCTGCGCGCCCTGGAGGACGAGTGGGGCACCGATGTCCTGGCGCTCCAGGCCGACGTCACGCGCGAGGCGGATGTCGCCGACCTGTTCGAGCGGTGCGCCGAGCGGTTCGGCGCCGTCCACTGCGCCTTCGCGGTCGCCGGCGCCTCGCGCCCGGCGCACATCGTCGACATGCCGGAAGAGGACTGGGACTTCACCGTCGACCTGTGCCTGAAGGGCGTGATGTTCACCGTCAAGCACGCCGCGCGGCAAATGATAGCCCAGGGCAGCGCCGACGGGGCCGGGGGCGCGATCGTCACCATCGCCTCGCTCAACGCCCACGTGCCGATGCACGCCGGGGCCGCCTATGCCAGCGCCAAGGCGGGCGTCGAGATGCTGACGAAGAACGCCGCCCTCGAACTGGCCGAGGACGGCATCCGCGTGAACGCGATCCTGCCCGGCCTCGTCCAGACGCCGCTGACCCGCCGCCACTTCGAGAACGAGCAGGCGCTCGCCGCCTTCAAGGAGCGCATCCCGCTCGGCCGCGCCGCCCAGCCCGAGGAGATCGCCGGACCCGCCCTCTACCTGGCGAGCGACGACGCCTCCTACGTCTCGGGCGCCAGCCTGCTGGTCGACGGCGCCTGGGCGGTCAGCGGCTATCCCGACACCCGCCCCTGGCGCGGCCGACGCAAATTCGGCGCTCGCGACTGATCCGGTCTCTATCGCGGCGCCCGGTGCAGCACGCCGCCCGTCGTCGGCGCCGGCACACCGGTCGTCGACGGCAGGCTGAGCGGCAGGCCGCGCAGGGAGCGGACGGCGAGGAAGGCGAAGGCCTGGGCCTCGATCGCGTCGCCGTCCCAGCCGACGGCCTCGACCGGATCGACCGGGACGGCGAGGTCGTCGGCGAGCATCTGCATCAGGACCGGGTTGTGCCGCCCGCCGCCGGTGACCAGCCAGCGCTTCGGCGGGGCGGGCAGGTGGCGCAGGGCGCGCGCGACGCTGGCGACCGTGAAGGCGGTCAGGGTGGCCGCACCATCCTCGACGCTCAGGCCGAAGACGGCGTCGCCGGAGAAGTCGTTGCGGTCGAGCGACTTGGGCGGGGGGCGGCCGAAATAACCGTTGTCGAGCAGCCGCTGCAGCGGGCGCGCCTGGGCCGTGCCGGCCGCCGCGAGCCGGCCGTCGCGGTCGCAGGCCTCGCCCGTGTGCCGCCGCACCCAGTCGTCGATCAGCGCGTTGCCCGGGCCGGTGTCGAAGGCGACCACCCGCGCGCCGTCGAGCCAGGTGACGTTGCCGACGCCGCCCAGGTTCAGCACGGCCAGCGGCTGCACCAGTCCGGCCGCCAGCGCCCGGTGGAACAGCGGCGCCAGCGGCGCGCCCTGGCCGCCCGCCGCGACGTCGGCGGCGCGCAGGTCGCAGACCACGTCGACGCCGGTCGCGGCGGCCAGCCGCGCGCCGTCGCCGATCTGGCGCGTCAGGCGCCGCTCCGGCCGGTGCAGCACCGTATGGCCGTGGAAGCCGATCACGTCGACATCCGCCGCCGCCACGCCGCTCTCGGCCAGCAGGCCCCGCACCGCGTCGGCATGGGCGTCGGTCAGGGCCGCGACCAGATCCCCCGCCGGGTCGTGCTCGGCGCGCTGCGCGTCGCCGACCAGATCGCCGAGTGCGGCGCGCAGGCCGGGCGCGTAGGGCAGGGTGGTGCGCGGCCCGAACGCCTGCACCCGCTCGCCGTCCGTCTCCAGCAGCGCCACGTCGATGCCGTCCATCGACGTGCCGCTCATCAACCCGATCGCGCGCATGGTTCGTCCCGTCGTCCCCGTCACCTCCATTGTCGTTGCCGGGCGAAGACCCGGCAACCCAGCGCGGGCGCACCGGCCGTCGAAGCCTAACCCGCATTGCCCCCGTCCGCCGCAGCCGCTATCGAGGCGGTCGGAGGCAGCGCGTGCGGAAACCTGACGTACCGGTCCTGAAAGATCTCGTCCTGGTCGGCGGCGGCCACGCGCATGTCGCCGTGCTGCGCCGCTTCGGCATGAAGCCGCTGCCCGGCGTGCGGATCACCGTCATCTGCCGCGAGGTGCACACGCCCTATTCCGGCATGCTGCCCGGCATGATCGCCGGCCATTACGGCTTCGACGACGCGCATATCGACCTGGGGCCCCTCTGCCGCTTCGCCGGCGCGCGGCTCTATCGCGACGAGGCGGTGGGCCTCGACCGCGCCGCGGGCCGGGTGCTCTGCGCCGGGCGCCCGCCGGTACGCTACGACCTCGTCTCGCTCGACATCGGCTCGACCCCCGACCTCGGCGTGCCCGGTGCGGCCGAGCACGCCATCCCGGTGAAGCCGATCGGCCGCTTCCTCGAGAAATGGGCGGGGCTGGTCACGCGGGTGCAGGCGAGCGCCGGGCCGTTCCGCGTGGCCGTAGTCGGCGGCGGTGCCGGCGGGGTCGAACTGCTGCTGTCGGTGCGCCACCGCCTGCGCGCGCTGCTGGCGCAGGGCGACGACCCGGACCGGCTCGGCTTCGCGCTCTTCGCCGGGACCGGCGGCATCGTGCCGACCCATCCCGCCGGTGCGCGGCAACGGCTCGGCCGAATTCTTGCCGAGCGGGACGTGGCCGTTCACGACAGAGCGGTTACCGCAGTGGCCGCCGACGCGGTGACGACCGACGACGGCACGGCCCATCCGGTCGACGCCGCACTCTGGGTGACGGCCGCCGCCGCCGCTCCGTGGCTGCGCGAGACCGGGCTCGCCCTCGACGACCGCGGCTTCGTCCAGGTCGACGAGACCCTGCGCTCCGTCTCCGACGCACGCCTCTTCGCCGTCGGCGACATCGCCGCCATGGTGGCGCATCCGCGGCCGAAGTCCGGCGTATTCGCGGTCCGCCAGGGCCGGCCGCTGGCCGACAATCTGCGCCGTGCTTTCGAGGGCCACGGCCTGCGCCGCTACCGGCCGCAGCGTGCCTTCCTCGGCATCGTCGGCACCGGCGACCGGCATGCGGTGGCCTTCCGGCGCGGTTGGTTGCGCGACGGCTGGTCGGTGGAGGGCGGCTGGGTCTGGCATTGGAAAGACCGGATCGACCGCCGCTTCATGCGCCGTTTCGCCGCCCTGCCGGCAATGGAACAGCCGGAGCCGCCGGTGCCCGCCGTCGCCGACGCCGCCGCCCGGGCGATGCTGGCCGAAGCCGCCATGCGCTGCGGCGGCTGCGGTGCCAAGGTCGGTGCCAACCTGCTGGCGCGCACCCTGAGTGGGCTGAAGCCGGTCGTTCGCGACGACGTGCTGGTCGGGCTCGATGCGCCCGACGATGCGGCGGTGATCGCGGTGCCGCCGGGCAAGGTGCTGGTCCAGACGGTGGACCATTTCCGCGCCATCCTGGACGACCCCTACCTGTTCGGCCGGATCGCCGCCAACCATGCGCTGGGCGACGTCTACGCCATGGGCGCCGAGCCGCAGTCGGCCCTGGCGATCGTCACCGTGCCCTACGGTCCCGAGGCGCAGGTCGAGGAGCAGCTGTTCCAGCTCATGTCCGGTGCCGCCCGCACCCTGGAGGAGGCCGGCTGCACGCTGGCGGGCGGCCACACGGGCGAGGGCGCGGAGATGGCCCTGGGGTTCGCCGTCAACGGCCTCGCCGACCCGGCCCGCCTGATGCGCAAGTCCGGCCTGCGCCCCGGCGACGCGCTGATCCTGACCAAGCCGCTCGGCACCGGCACCCTGTTCGCCGCGGAGATGCGGGGCCGCGCGAAGCGCCGCTGGATCGAAGCCGCCATCGCCGCGATGCTCCGGCCCAACCGCGAAGCCGCCGCCATCCTGCAGGCGCACGGCGCGACGGCCTGCACCGACGTGACCGGCTTCGGCCTGCTCGGCCACCTGCTGGAGATGACCAAGGCCTCCGGCGTCGGTGCGACGCTCCGGCTCGACGCCTTGCCGGTGCTGGACGGCGCGGAGGAGACGGCGGGGCAGGGGCTGCTGAGTTCCCTGCACACGGCGAATGCGCGGGCGGAGAGCGGCCTGACCGATCCCGCCACTGCCCGGCGACACTCGCGCTACCTGCTGCTGTTCGACCCGCAGACGGCGGGCGGGCTGCTCGCGGGGGTGCCGGCGGAGCAGGCGGAGGCGTGCGTCGCGGCGCTGAGGCGGGCGGGTTACGAGATGACGGCCACGCTTGGGGTGGTCGGCGAAGCGACGGGCGTCGAGTTGACCTGAGCCGTCGCGTCGTGGATCGGTCCGAACAGGCGTTCCAGGACGTCGAACTCCGAGCGCAGCACCTCCACGTCGGTGACCCCGCGCTGCCACATGCGCCGCAGGGTCTCGCCGACGAACACATGTTCGACGATGCGCTCGCGCAGGGTCGAGTGAAGGTGATGGGAGGTGCCGCGGTCGGTGGGTTCGAGCGCATTCATCTGTTCGGTTCCGTGTCGCAGTAGGGTCCGCTACCGCTCGCCCGCCCACCCTTGTCGGGTGGCCGTCTCGATCTCTTCGAGGCTCAACGACGGCCCGTCTTCATTGTCGAGACATCCGAAGAAGTCCTTGATGCTGGCGGTGCGTTCGGCCGATCTCAGCACGATCCGGCCCTGGGCCTGCAATGCGACACTGATTTCGCCGCCCGCTTTGACACCGAGGTGTTCGAGCAGTTCGTCCGGTAGAAGGATCTGTCCGCCGGCTTCAACGATCAGGATCATCGTGATGGACTCCTTGCCAGTCGCTTCGGTCGCTTACCAGGGTGAAACGACAGGGTCATACCCATACTCTGACGGCGAAAGCAGGCGGCAGGAGCGGACAGGGTGGCAATTCCGGACTACCAGACATTGATGCTGCCGGTGCTCAGGCTCGCTGCCGAACGGGAGCGCCGGGTGGGGGACGTCGTCGATCAGATCGCCGACGGGTTCCACCTGACGGCACAGGAGCGGGAGGCAATGCTCCCGAGTGGGCGGCAGCGAATTCTGCACAATCGGATTCACTGGGCCAAGTTCTACATGTCGAAGGCCGGTCTGCTGACGGCACCGGGGCGCGGGCGCTTCATCGCGACCGACGCGGGCAAGACACTTCTGGCGCAGAACCCCGAAAGGATCGACGTAAACCGGCTGCTCGACTATCCGGACTTCCGAGCCTTCTACAAGGGCAGCGGCCAGGCAGTCGCGCCTTCTGTTCCGCCGACGGACGATCCGTCGCCTTCCCGCCTCGACGGCGATACGCCCGAGGAGCAGATCGAGGCGGCCTATCAGGCGGTGC